>PWWL01000308.1 GCA_003561515.1 Balneolaceae bacterium | reverse complement strand
TGGTGTGAAACCGGACGCCCATTTTCAAAAATTCGTGCCCTTACAACACTGTTTTCACGGATCTCAAGCGGACCTGTGTACAACTGTGACTCAGCACCGGGGAGTGAGCCGTCTGTTGTAAATCGGATTTCACCCACATTGTGAGGATTCACAATTTCCATTATTGCCGGCTCTTCGATAAAAAGTCCGCCTGCCGGGTTAAAGCCGTCTCTGCCCGGAAGTATTTCCGGCTCATTTATCAGGTGATTCAGGTGAAACATCAGTTCAGGATCATCATAGCCTGTAAAGGCTGCTTTTACCGGCCGGCCGGTCCATTCAAACGGCACTTTCAGGCCGAGAGCAAAGAGGGCAGTTGCAGGAACGTCGTATGCGTTTATTGGCTGACGAAGAAGGTGGCCCCTTTTTACACCTTTTCCATAAACGATAAATGGAACCTGCATCTCCTGCGGAGAATTGCCGCCGTGGCCTTGTCCCAACCCTCCATGATCGGAGGTTACCAAGATCACTGTTTCTTCATACATCCCGGTTTCTTTGAGTGCATCCAGCATCAATCCCACAAGGGAGTCAGCATTTGCGACCGCTTTATAATATTCATCAGAGCCGTGTCCGTAACGGTGAAGAGCACTATCCACATGGTCAAGCTGTATGAACGTAAAATCGGGACGACTCGCACGAAAATAGTCTGATGCCAGCCGGGTGGTTTCGAAATGATCGGATGGAAGCTGGAGGTTGCTAATTAATTCATTTTCTACGTAGCGCTCCATCGGGTTCCAATCAAAAATAGCACCTGTTTCGGCATCGGGAAGCTGGTGTCGGATTACAGCAAATATGGAAGGAAATACATTGTCTTCATAAACAACCACAGGAGGCATCACAAAATCGTCGGGAGTCCACGAGTTTACCATTACTCCATGCTGCTCAACAGTGGTTCCATTCAGCAGTGAAGCCCAGTTCGGTCCGCTATTGGTAGGCATTACTGCCCTTGCGTGGTTACTGTGGGCGCCCTCACTGGCAAGTCGCTGAAGATTCGGAGCCTCCGAATTTCGAAGACCATCGGGACTTAATCCATCAATGCCAATGATAACAACGTAGCTGGCTATGCGCTTGTTTTGATCGTTGCCCTGTTCGCATGCCGATAATAGAATTGAAAACAGAACAAGCGTAAGTAACATGAATATTCTTGAATGTATCATTTTGCCGGAATGAGTTGTTTGGTCGGTTTTTTGACCAGCATGGGCTGGCGTTTTCGGTAGAAATAGATATATGAAGCAAATGTGAGAATAAGGCCGAGAAAGCAGGTGAACCATGAAAAGTTCAGGAAAAACTGGTACCAGCTGATATCAGCCTGGCCAAATGTTTTGTACAGCAGCACGCCTACGCTTGATAGGTAGCCGAACGAATCGGCGATGTAGATCAGAAAACCCGCGTTGGCCATGGTGCGGAAGGTGGCGATAAAACGGTCGAACAAAATGCAGTTGAAAGGTACATAGCCGAGGTAGGAGCCCAGACCAACAAGCACCATCCACCAGTATCCGCTAATCATGTCGCTTTGAAATAAAAAGGTAGAGATCCCGATCAATGAAAAGCCGAACGCAATAATGTAATGGTTCACCATCAATGCCTTGCGGTTATTTTTTATCAGCATGATGGAAGCCATCACAACAAGCACTATCATGGCGATGGGTATTTCAGTACGTGTAAAAATTCCGGGATCGCCGGCATACCCTATGGCTGTTACAATTTCGAGTGCGTAATTATCACGAAGGTCGCGATAGGCGGTAAGCCCCATGTACCCAAGCGTGAGCACAGTAATTCCGAGAGCGTATTGACGGAAAAAAGCCCAGCGTTCGCTGCTGTTCATGGGTACTCTCTTAACGCGCTGTTCCTCATCTTCTTCGGTTGGCGGAGGTACCTGGTTCAGCATCCATACAAAAAAGACAAGAGGCACTGCAAACAGGAGGCCGGTAATAAACGGCATGGCAAACTCAGATACGCCCCACTCAATCATTACCCAGGAACCAGCACTGCGCGACATACCCGATGCTACGATAAAACTGACACTCAGGCCAGCACCTAAAAGTTCTGTGTTTCTTCTTCCTTCAAGGTAGCTAAACACAAGTCCCCAGATCATGCCAAGCGGCAAGCCGTTAAGAAAAAGGAAAATGATGGAAAAAGGCTGAGGTACCTGCCAGAAAAGAAGGAGTGAAAAATGAGCGGAAAAAATGAGCGTGATGATAGCCCATGCCCGCTTATCGGGAGTCATTTCAGAAACAAATTTTATCCCGAGAAATTTGGAGAGCATATATCCGAGAACCTGAGAGATGATGAGGGCCGTTTTCAGCTCCATTCCCATGAATTCGTAACCCTCAAAGCCAGCAGCGGTGTATGCCCTTCTGTAAACATACATACAGGCGTATGCGCTGAACGCAGCAAGGATTGCGTACAAGGAAAAAACCCACCGGGTTTGATTTAAGAGCCATTCTGTGACCTTTCTGCTCTTCACGCCGATTCCTCCAGTGCCCGGTCAATGATTCCAAAAGCCTGCTCAAGCTGGCTGGTAGTTACATTCATTGGAGGGGTTAGGTTGATGATATTGCCCATCGAAAGCTTGAAATTCAGGCCAAGTTCCATGCTTCGGTACATTACATCCTCAGCAAGATCAAGGGCTTTGCCGCCGCTGACAGGATCTCTGAGCTCTATGCCCATCATGAGTCCGAGTATTCGAACGTCAGAGATTACAGAGTGCTTTTTTTTCAATCCGGATAAGTGTGCTATGGCAGACTTGTTCATCCGATTAACATGGGCGAGCAGATCTTCTTCCTCGATCACACGAAACAGTGCAAGAGCTGCTGCTGAAGCCACCGGACTTTTTTCGTGCGTAAAATGCCCGACGGAATGATGTTTCAGAGATTCATTGAATTCATCGCGTGTAAGCAGAGCTGCAAACGGAGTGATGCCTCCGCCCAGTCCTTTTCCGATCACAACGATATCGGGCTCTATGCCGAAATGCTGAAACGTGAACATTTTTCCGGTTCGCCCCAATGCATGCGGTATTTCATCCAGAATCAAAAGAGCACCATGTCGGGTGCAGGCTTCGCGAACAATCTGCCAGTAGCCGGTCGGTGGAATAAAGGGCGATGAACGTATGGTTTCAGCAACCACGGCTGAGACATCGCCTTCCTTTTCGAGCATATACTCGATATACTTTGCACATTGCTTGTTACATTCTCTGCCACATTCAAACGGACATTCTGATGGATTTGGCGGAGGAGCATGTTCAAACCCGGGAAGCAGCGGGCCAATTCCCTGCCGGAAAGTAGCTTCACCTCCGGCTGAAACCGCATCAAGAGTAGCCCCGTGGAATGAATCCCATAACGAGATCACTTTGTGCCGGCCGGTTACAATCCGGGCAATCTTCAGTGCCATGCTGATCGCTTCTGAACCACCAGGTGCAAAAAGTACGCGTTTCAGAGTGGGTGAAAGAGAAGCCAGCTTCTCTGCCAGCTCGACGGCCGGACGGTTGGTGTACCTTCTGGTGCAGAATGAAAGTTCTTTGATTTGCCGGGTCACAGCTTCCAAAATTACAGGATGTGAGAAACCTGCATTGTGAATGTAATTTCCATGAAAATCGAGAAGTGTGCGTCCATCCTCCAGGGTAATCGAGGCCCCGCTGCACGAGGCAACAACATTTAAACACGGGGTTGAGAGAGACTGATGCAGGAATACATTCGAATCCCGTTCAAGCAGTTCAAGAGTGAATTTGTCATTAACCGATTCCATGAACCGAAGTCGCCGGCCAGTTGTATTAATGTCACCTTCAGAACGGAGATTCGGATTATCGGGCATCAGTCAGTCAAAATTGATAGTAGTTCGTTCATATTACTGACGAGATAGTCATGAGGGAATGGCTTCAATTCTTCAGCTGAATGAGTACCATGGAGTACACCAATTCCCAAGCCACATCCGGCATTTTTACCCTCCAAAAGGTCGGAAGGGGTGTCGCCGATCTTTACGATTTCCCGGTTATCTGTAATGTGAAATTGTCCGGCAAGCTGATTGATCATGTCAGCCGATGGCCGTCCGGAATCAACTTCATCGCTGCAAATTGTTGCATCGACCAATCTGTTGTCCCAGCCAAGCTGTTTCAGAATGATATCGGTTGTACTGCGGCTGAAACCGGTATTTAGTGCAACCCGGTATCCATTTTCTTTGAGAGCTGTGAATGTTTTTGTTGAACCATCAATCTCGTGAATGTCATGGTTCTGATAATAGTGGTTAAGAATCTCTAAAAAATGGGTATGGATCTCATCAGAAAATTCTTCGGAATGCTCAATAGACATATCCGAGAGCACCATATTTATGGCATCTATTTTTTTGTAACCCATTACCTGTTTGATTTTAGATTCAGCAGGTTCAATTCCAACTTTTCTAAAAGCTTCTGTAAAAGCGTGGGTAACAACATCATTGTCATCTTGTAAGGTTGTGCCCGCGATATCAAAAACAATAAGTTTGTATTTCATTTGAATATTTTTGAGTATTTGTAAAAGTAATTTTTTTTGGTTGATAGCGCAGGGATGAGCTTCGATTTATTGATTTGTTAATCTTAAATGGCATTCAGAAACAAAAACGTAATTTTTAAGCGAAATAATAACCTTTTCTTAACAATCGCAATATGCAATAATGTGCATAAATCCGTTTAATGAAGATGCGTAAGAAGTCATGTTGGCTAAAATACTAATTGAGTATAAGTAAAAAATAGAATGTCTATCATCTCTCGCCATTCGCACTGTAACTTGTATCCGGAATGATATCTGAAACACAGAGTAAACATATGCTTCAGTGTTGGTCAGCTCAGAAAAGCTATCTGCCTGATGTAATTGTGAGAACTGAAGGATGCTGGATGCATACAGATGACGGGAGAAAAATTTTCGATCTCAGGAGTGCTCACGAATGTATTAACCTGGGGTTCAATCATCCGAGAATCTTAGACGCTATGCAAAAACAGATGAACAGTCTGATTTACATAACAGATGATTTTGCTTCCGAACCAACAGCCTTGCTTGCAAAGAAACTGTCCGACATCACGCCGGGCGAGGGCAATAAAAAAGTGTGGTTTGGTCAAAGCGGAGCGGGAGCTGTTGAAGCAGCTTTAAAGGTTGCCCGATTTTATAAGTATAACCAGCTGCTTGAAAAAGGAAGAGAGGCGTTTCAGGGGAGTAATCAGTATCCATACCCGTACAAAATTATTTCAAGGTATCGGTCATGGCACGGGGCAGGTGGCAGCGCAATGTCGGCTAGCGGCGATCCCCGTAGATGGTTTGGTGAGCCTGTTTCCATGCCGGGCGTTGTTTTTGCACCTGATGCGTATCCGTACCGTTCTCCATTTGGGGAGGATCCGGATGGCCACAGGGCGGCAGATTACCTTGAGTACATCATTGAAATGGAAGGTGGGTCCGGTTTTGTAGCAGCCGTAATTGTTGAACCTGTTGTAGGCTCAAATGGAATTATTCCAGCACCAAAAGCTTACATGAAGCGCGTGCGGGAAATTTGTGATAAGCACGGTCTGTTACTGATCGTTGACGAAACAATGACCGGCCTTGGCAGAACCGGCAAAATGCTTGCCATCGAACACTATGATGTGGTCCCGGATATATTGGTAATGGGCAAGGCTCTTGGTGTTTATTGCCCCCTTTCAGCATGTATCGTATCTGCGGAAGTTGCATCAACGTTCGATGATTACATTTTTGGCCACGGGCAAAGCTTTTCTGGGCATGCCCTTGCCTGCAGGGCGGCTCTTGAAAGCCTTAAAGTGATTGAGGAAGAAGGAATACTCGAAAACACTGTTAAATTGGGAGAGTACCTTCACCAAGAGCTAAAGAAACTTGGAGACAAACATCCTTCAGTTGGAGAAGTACGAGGGCTCGGGCTTATGTGGACACTGGAGCTTGTGAAGGACAGGGAATCCAAAAAACCAATTCGATCAACTGGCGAAAAGTATGACGATAACCCTGTAAAAGAGCTTGCCGATTTTCTATACAATGAGAAAGACATCTATTTGCCTTCCGATAAATTCGGTGTCTGGATAATGCCACCATTAATTGTAACAGCTGATGAAATTGACATGATAGTGAGTGCACTCGATAAAGCACTAGAAATAACTGATGACTATTATACAGGAAATAATTCATGAATAAAACAGATGTTGCCATTGTGGGAGGTGGGATCATTGGCCTTGCGCATGCTTATGCTGCCTGGAAAAAGGGATATCAAGTGGTTCTGTTTGAAAAGGATGAAACGGCGGTTGGCGCATCCGTACGAAATTTTGGACTGATCTGGCCTATTGGTCAGCCACAAGGTAAGCTATTTGAAAGAGCCATACGAAGCAGAGAGATCTGGCTGAAGCTCGCCGTTGAGGCGGATTTCTGGGCACTTCAGAATGGGTCCCTTCACTTGGCTTATCATCAGGATGAGATGGACGTACTGAATGAGTATCATCAAAAGTTCGGGTTCAAAACGTCTGTTCTTAACCCAATCGAAGTTCAAACTGTCTCGTCCATTTCAAACAGTAAGGGATTATTGGGAGGTTTGTTCAGCGAGTTAGAAGTAAATGTAAATCCCAGGGAGGCTGTCTCATCTATAACTGACTGGCTGCGGGCTCAGGATAGTGTAACAATCATCACCGGTGAGAAAGTCGTTCATACCGAAACCGGTCGGTTAACTGCAGTTTCAGGAGAGTGGCAAGCTGATATGATTTATATCTGCAGCGGTTCGGATTTCCAGTCACTTTATTCGAACGCCTTCAGAAGCAGTGGCCTTATTAAAAGCAAGCTTCAGATGATGAAAGCCGTTTCATCGGTACAAGAGGTATCTAAAGGTCCAACACTCTGTGGGGGGCTCACATTGAAGCACTATCAATCTTTTGCAGAATGCCAGGGAACGGCTAAACTGATTCAGCGTCTCAATGAAGAATTGCCTCTTTACCATAAATATGGCATTCACGTCATGATTTCTAAAAATCAGGCAGGAGAGTGGATTATCGGGGATTCACATGAGTATGGCCTCACTTTCGATCCGTTTAACAAGGCAGATATCAACAAATTAATTCTGGATTACCTCTCAGGATTTTGCACGGTTGCCGGGAATGGCATGAAAATCACTGAAACATGGTATGGCGTATATGCAAAAAATCCTGCAGGAACGGAGTACACATTTGAACCTGAGACGGGTGTAAAAATTGTTACCGGCTTTGGCGGAGCCGGCATGACATTCTCGTTTGGATTTGCCGAAGAAGAGATTGAAAAACTTTAGGCTATTAAGGAGCTCAATCGGTGTAAAGATAGATTACCAGCATACTGGCCGGTTTATCAAAAGGATTTTTGGGTACGTGCGGGAGCCTGCCATTAAAAAAAATGGAGTCTCCTTTTCCAAGTTCAACCGATTCTCCATCAATTTCATATATACATCTTCCATTCAGAATATACTTGTACTCGTAAGCGTCTGTCTCAACAGTTTCTCTTGTACATCCTGGTTCCAGAGTAAGCATCACAAATTCTGTTCCAATGCTTTTTAATTCCCTTGTCATAATCAATTCGTACCGGAATCCTGTTGCATCATCTTCTTTTTCGATTAATTCATGTTCATCAGCCCTCACAACAAGGTATTTGAAGAAGCCGTTGGGGCTGATGCTTTTAAAAAAATCACTCGGGTCAACCTCAAGAGCCTGAATAATGGCAAACAGAACTGGCAAAGAAGGAATGGTTCGCCCGTTTTCTATTCTTGAAATAAGTCCATTGCTAACATCGGCGCGTCTTGCAATTTCACTAGCATAGAGATTTTTTTCTTTTCTGATTTTCCGGATTTTTTTTCCAATTCCAATAAGATATGATTCCATCAAAATTAAATAGAGGCAAAGGTAAGGGAAGGTTTATTTAACCGTAGCAATAATGTAAAACTCAGAGTCAGCTGCAAGTTAAGAATTAGATTCTTCAGTAAACCTCCTCACCTCCTCAGCCACTGCAGAGGCTATATCGATTTCAAAAGGGCATGGAATGATCAATTCTTCGTTCGGTGAATTTAAAAAACAGGAGTAAGAATCAGATAGGTCTGATTCCTTTAAATGATGACAGACGTTTCAAAATTTTGACTGTAAACAAAGTGGCGGCTTCTCCCGTCAGAATGGAATGCTTAAGAGTCGATTTCATAGCATAAGTTCTCTTACACAGTGACAAACAAGCCATCAGAAAACAGGCATTGAGCATCCCATGGATCAAAAATCAAAATAATTGTGCTAAGTATGCGGACGTTGATTTTCAACCCTGAACTGGTTCAAATCATCCCTTGTATTCACACCGGGCAATACATTCAGCAAACAAAACCTTCAGGCATCCAAAAATTTGTATAAAAAGGGCGACCGGTGGGCCTTGCCCGTTTTCTTTTTTCCGAGGCGTTTCAGCCGGCCGGAGAGCATCATCTTCCTGTGAAAACCGGTACGATTCAGTTTTT
This sequence comes from Balneolaceae bacterium, assembly GCA_003561515.1. Classification (GTDB taxonomy): domain Bacteria; phylum Bacteroidota; class Rhodothermia; order Balneolales; family Balneolaceae; genus Rhodohalobacter. The sequence continues at coordinate 34,648 of PWWL01000308.1, read as the reverse complement.
CGCTGAGAATGGTTTCATGCAGGTTTTGCAGCTCACCCATTGTAAAAGATTCATCCAGCAGATTCATCCCCACTACGTTTCGGTTGATATTGTTGCGCAGGTGTTTCAGCGCTGTTTCAAAAATTTCACGGTGGTCAAGCATCAGCGGGGGAAGGGTATCAGTATCGTACCATTTGCAGCTGTCGGAAAGTTCGTCGGCTACCGGTTCTACCCGCTTAATATCAACAAGGGCGTAATAGCTGACAGAGACAAACCGCTGCAACAGGAAGTGGTTTTCCTCAAACGGTACCTGATTCTTTTTCAAAACGCTTTGCATAGGTTTTGTATCAGCGCGTTTAAGAGACCCGAATGTGTGAAATTGATTCAGGTAAATGTCAGACAAGCCGGTGCGTTCAAAAAGTACACGTTCAGTGGCGTCTTTCAGTTCTTCATTTTTCCGTAAAAAACCGCCGGGCAGGGCAAAGATACCGCTTTTTTTATATTCGAGAACCAGGATTTTCAACTCCTTTTTGTGATATCCGAAGATCACGCAATCTATAGAGATGCCCGGCATGTAATCATCCCAGGTAACTTCAGAGATAGAATTTCGTTCGTCTTTGTTGCTCATGATTGAAGGTTTTTTAACTGTTTGTTTTTTCTTGAGGAGTGTGCTGTTTTAAGCGGAACTTGCCTGGCTTTTATGATAATGAATTTGTGATGGATAGTTTATTCAGCTATTATTGTTACATTATGTAACAATAAAGCTTTTAGCACTGAAAAGAAAGTGAGAAGTGCCTGAATCAATCACATGATCATGAAAAAAATATTGACTGCCTTGTTTATTATAGCCATCCCTCCACAACTTACTGCACAGCAGGCCCTCGGAGGGGGAGGGCAGGTCGTTTCTCCCGAAATTCACGATGACAAAACCGTAACCTTCCGGTTGCCGGCACCGGAAGCAGGTGAGGTTCTTCTGTCGGGTGACTGGATGCCATGGGAAGGATTCAGCCCCGGCACCGCAGCCATGAAAAAGGATGATGACGGTGTCTGGACATACACCACATCTGTGATGGAGTCGGATCTTTATACATACTTTTTCCTGGTTGACAGCCTTCGCGTGAACGATCCCGGGAATGTACACGTGGTTCGTGATGTAGCTTCCATCTTCAATATGTTTATAGTGGAAGGTGGTCAGGGTGATTTCTACAAGGTGCAGGATGTGCCGCACGGAACCGTGGCAAAGCGCTGGTATCATTCTCCGGGACTCGATAAAGAACGGCGCATCACCATATATACACCGCCCGGTTATGAGAATGGATCGGAGCAATATCCCGTGCTCTATCTGCTGCACGGAATGGGAGGGGACGAGGAAGCGTGGATTTCGCTTGGCCGTACCGCTCAGATAATGGACAACCTGATTGCACAGGGCAAAGCCAGGCCGATGATCGTAGTAATGCCAAACGGCAATGTTTCGCAGCAGGCAGCTCCGGGTGAATCGACCCGCGGACTTTTTCAGCCCACCATGCAGCTTTCCAATACGATGGATGGAATGAAGGAAGAGACTTTTCCCGACATCATCCGGTTTGTTGAAGATAACTACCGGGTGAAATCCAACAAAGAGGACCGGGCTATTGCCGGCCTGTCAATGGGTGGTTTCCACTCGTTACACATTTCCCGGTATCATCCAGATACGTTTGATTATGTCGGACTTTTCTCTCCAGCCGTATTTCCGAATGAAAATGCAACTTCAGCCGTGTATGAACAGTTTGATGGAACCCTTAAGAGGCAAAACGAGAATGGATTCGAACTTTACTGGATTGCAATCGGTGAAACCGACTTTCTGTACAACCAGGTTGTGAACTATCGCCAGAAACTGGATGAACTCGGCATGCCATACGAATACGTTGAAACGGCGGGCGGCCATACCTGGAAAAACTGGCGGGAGTATATGACCGTTTTTGTACCAAGGCTTTTTAAATGAGATGAGCTCGAGATAAGAATTTGGAAAAACCCCGAGAAATCGGGGCCCTCCTTCGTGTATGTGTTTAGTGCAAAATGAACCTTCAAGTGTGCGTAAGCTCCTTGAAGCGTTCTTTTGCGACGATGCGACGCTTGAAGGATCCCGGAAAAGCACCGGTAACGCTTCAAGGTCACTTTTCACGCGCTAAATACATACTCCTTGAAAAGGAGGGTACTTATTCGTTACCAAAATAAAAGATCTTATGCCAAACTCGGGTTAAAAAAGATTCAACTTAGCGCCATAAACATTCTATTATTAAAACAATCTATTATGAAAGCAATAAACATACTCTTTTTAATTCTGGTGATGATTGCATCAGGCGCCTGTTCAGGCCCTGAATGGGAACAAAGGGCGGAAGGCGATCTCCTGTTTGTGGAACATCGCAACGGTCCCACACTCGGCTACTCTTCGGAATCGGGAGTAGACATTTTGGAAACTGATGGCCTTGCATTCAAAGACCTCAACCAAAACGGGGAGCTCGATCCCTACGAGGACTGGCGGCTTCCGGTTGAGGAGCGCGCCCGCGACCTGGCATCACGAATGAGCATCGAGAAAATTGCCGGACTCATGCTCTACAGCGGTCACCAGGCCATACCGGCGGGAAGCGGAGGGTTCGGTCAGCCCGGATTGTACGGCGGATTGCCTTACAATGAGAGCGATGCAAATCCGTGGGATCTCACCGATCAGCAGATCACGTTTTTAACGGATGACAACGTACGGCATGTGCTCATCACCAGTGTGGAATCTCCGGAGGTTGCAGCGCGGTGGAATAATACCATGCAGGCTCATGTGGAGGGACTTGGTCTTGGCATTCCGTCGAATACGAGTTCAGATCCGCGTCACGGGAGCGACTCGTATGCTGAATTCAATGCGGGCGCCGGCGGCGACATCTCCATGTGGCCGGGTACACTAGGTATTGCAGCAACATTTGATCCGGCCCTGATGCGAAGATTTGGCGAAGTGGCTTCGATTGAATACCGTGCTTTGGGAATTGCCACTGCGCTCTCACCACAGATTGATTTGGCAACCGAACCGCGATGGAGCCGGTTCGACGGTACAATGGGTGAGGACCCGGCTCTTGCAGCAGACATGGCCCGAGCCTACGTGGATGGCTTTCAGTATTCACCTTCCGAATATGTGATTGAAGGCGGCTGGGGTTTCCAAAGCGTGAACGCCATGGTGAAACACTGGCCCGGAGGCGGGGCTCAGGAAGGCGGACGCGATGCCCACTACGGTTACGGTTCTTACGCAGTCTATCCGGGCAATAACCTTGAGGATCACCTTAAGCCATTCACCGAGGGAGCCTTTAAACTGGATGGTGAAACCGGAATGGCCTCTGCCGTGATGCCCTATTATACGATTTCGTTCGATCAGGATACCTTGTATGGAGAAAACGTAGGCAATGCCTTCAGTAAATATATTATCACTGATTTGCTCCGCGAGAAGTACGGATATGACGGTGTGGTATGCTCCGATTGGCTCATTACGGCTGATGTGGCTGCCGTGGATCAGTTCAGCGGCAAACCATGGGGAGTTGAACACCTCACTGTAGCCGAACGGCACTACAAAGCGATTAAAGCGGGAATCGACCAGTTCGGCGGCAACAATGAAATGGGACCGGTATTGGAAGCTTACCGGATGGGAGTGGAGGAGTTTGGCGAAGACTATATGCGCGAGCGGTTTGAGACCTCTGCTGTGCGGTTGCTTCGAAACATTTTCTACACCGGTCTGTTCGAAAATCCCTATGTGGATGTGAACTATACCATTGAAACGGTCGGGAATCCAGATTTTATGAAAGAAGGATATGAAGCCCAGCTTCGATCGGTAGTGATGCTGAAAAACAGTGAGAACGCACTTCCTATTCGGGAACGGCTTAAGGTGTACATGCCGGAGCGATACATTCCCGCCGGACGCGATTGGTTTGGCAATGAAACACCGGAGCGATGGGAGTACCTCATGAGTCCTGAAATTGTGGAAAGTTACTTCGAGGTGGTAGAAACACCGGAAGAGGCCGATTTTGCCATCGTTGCCATAGAAAGCCCGAAGGGTGGCAACGGTTATCTTCGTTCGGATGTTGAAGCGGGCGGCAACGGCTACGTTCCGATCAGTCTTCAATATAGCGACTATACTGCAGAGCATGCCCGTGAGGAAAGTATTGCCGGGGGAAGTCCGTTTGAAGATTTCACCAATCGAAGCTATCGCGGTAAAACCGTTACCTCTACGAACAGCTTCGATTTACAAATGGTGAATGAAACCAGGGCGGCGATGGGAGAGAAGCCGGTTATTGTCACGATTCGGGTTTCGAACCCAATGGTATTTCACGAGTTTGAGCAGGATGCGTCATCCATATTAATTCACAGCGGAATACAAGACCAGGCGTTGCTGGAAATCATTTCCGGTGAGTTTGAACCCGAAGGGCTGCTGCCGTTCCAGATGCCTGCCTCAATGAGAACCGTGGAAGAGCAGTATGAGGATACGCCCCGGGATATGAAGCCGCATGTTGATTCGCAGGGCAATGCATATGATTTCGCATTCGGCCTCAATTGGAATGGCGTTATTAATGATGTACGGGTGCGAACGTATAAATAAAGACTACAGAAATGTGAGTTCGGAATAATAGGGTGTCATTCCGGCAATGCCCCTGCCACTGAGGGGGTTCAGGGTTGTTCAGGAATGATCAGGTCAGGCCTGACAGAATCAGTCTCATGCCCCCACCGCTTTCTTCCTCACCGCAGCTGCAACGGCCATGGCAACCCCTTCATCGAAAGGCCCCGGTATGATCTTGTCCTCATTTGGTTCCTTTACCTGCCCTGCAATGGCGTAGGCTGCGGCAATGTACATTTCGTTGGTTAGTTTTGCAGAGCGGGCATCCAGCAGGCCGCGAAAGATTCCGGGAAAGGCAAGTACGTTGTTGATCTGGTTCGGGAAGTCGGAGCGCCCGGTGGCGATGATTCTGGCCCCGGCCTGTATGGCTTCTGCAGGCATGATTTCCGGGGTAGGATTCGACATCGCAAAAATGATCGGGTTGTCGTTCATCGAGCGAACCATGTCGGGGGTAAGCACGCCGGGAACAGAAACCCCGATAAACACATCGGTATCCTTTACGGCATCCTTCAGGCTACCCTCCAGATTTTGCTCGTTTGTAATGGAGGCCACCTCCTGCTTAGCCGGGGGGAGGTCGCCGCGCTCTTTGTGAATGATGCCCCGGCTGTCGCACATTACAATCAGTTTCACGCCCATCTCGCGCAGCAGATAGATGATGGCCATTCCCGCCGCACCCGCGCCGTTGATCACCACCTTTAGCTGCTTAAATGATTTTCCGGTAACCTTGAGGGCGTTGATGATGCCGGCCAGGGTTACTACGGCGGTACCGTGCTGGTCGTCGTGCATCACCGGGATATTCAGGTCCTCCTTCAGTCGCTTTTCAATTTCAAAACAGCGGGGGGCAGAAATATCCTCGAGGTTGATTCCTCCGAATGTGGGGGCGATCATCTTTACCGTGCGGATAATCTCTTCGGTGTCCTGTGTATCGAGAACGATGGGTACGGCGTCGACATCAGCAAATTTTTTGAATAGCACTGCCTTTCCTTCCATTACGGGCAGCGATGCTTCCGGGCCGATATTTCCAAGGCCGAGTACCGCTGAACCGTCGCTCACTACGGCAACGGTATTCTGCTTGCTGGTGTAGTCGTAGGCGCGCTCTTTGTTTTCGGCAATGTCGAGGCAGGGCTGGGCCACTCCGGGTGTGTAGGCAATACTCAAATCATCAATTCCTTCAAGAGGCATCTTGGAGATGATGGCAACTTTACCGCCATACTTTTTATGAGCTTCGACGGATCGTTGAGCGTAATCGTGAGACTTGTTGGCAGACATGTTTTTTAAAATCTGTGAAAGAGGTTATTGGCCGGCGCTGATACAACCGAATCGTAATTTAATATGAGTTCGAGATAAAATCTTTGAATTGATATGGAATAAAAGCCCTCCTTTTTAAGGAGGGGATTTAGGGGTGGTTACAAAATCAGAGAATGAGTAAGATTTTGAAATTTAACACTAAATAATTACTTCATCACCTCTCCTGGTTCTTCACCCAAAGTCTCGAGACCAAAAGAGACTTGAAAAGGAGGGGAGTTATAGCCCATAATTAATCTCTTACACATGAGAAAATCATTGTGTTTGAATGTTAGGAACCGGGATGTTCCCACACGTTATTGTCTCGGTCGATATCCGCCATTCTTCGCGTCGGATCTATTTCTATCCGCTTGATTTCACTCTTCGGCCGGTCTATCGACAGTTCATATTCCGGAAACACCCACGGCCAGTCGTCAGAAACGACGCGTTCGATGCCTGAGAATTCATTTTCCTTCTGGCCCCACATAATTCTCATCGGTATGTAGTAGTGAACCACGGAACCGTCGGTGAATTCAACTTCCAGGTCAATGGGCATTGGCATGTGCCCGATACGCTCCAGGGTTACGAGTGTACCGCTGCCGTTGTCAGCAATATCCGAAATGCCGTAGTCTATGGTTTTGGTGGTGGTGACCCAGTACTCGTAATACCATTTCAGGTCAATACCGCTCTCCCGCTCGGCGATGCGGATAAAATCTTGCCCGTTCGGGTGTTTGAATTTCCATTCGTTGTAGAATTGCAGAAGTACACGCTGCAGAACATCATCCCCGATAATGTATCCCAGCTGGTGCAGGAAAATGGCGCCCTTGGTGTAGGAGGCCATTCCGTAAGCGGTATTTGTGATGTAGTGGTCGGAGTGCTTGTGCATCGGTTCCTCAATACCGGCGTTCACCACCTGGTAGTAGCTGTTGTAGCGGGGAAGCATCGGGTCGTCGACGCCGTCTTCAAAAATGTGGTTCATCACAAAAGCCGAAGCGTACACGGTGAAGCCTTCGTCAATCCACTGGTCGTACACTTCATTGTTGGCAAGTACACCCTCATACCAGGCGTGGATCAGCTCGTGCACGGTTACGCCAACCAGGCTACGCAGATTCCGGTTCCCGGTGATGAGCGTGCCCATGGTGTACTCCATGCCACCATCGCCTCCCTGTATCACGATATATTCATCGTACGGATATTCACCATAGTGCTCATTCATGTACTGAAACGCATTGATGGTGTATTCGGGCAGTGCCTCCCAGTTTGCCAAGAGTTGACCCTGACGCTCTTCAGGCGCATTTTGTGCCACGGGATCGGTCTGGTAAAAAAACCGCAGCAGCGGACCACCCGGCACCTGTGCTGTAACATGAGTATAGTCGGGATCGGCTGCCCACATCACATCATGCACGTTCTCGGCGCGGAAGTGCCAGGTAAGCTTGTCGCCGTTCGGACGCTGCACCTGCATGTCGGGCGTTTCATATCCGTAGCCAACTTCCTCCGGGTTTTGCAGGATAGAGCCTGAAGCCACCACATAGCTACGGTCGATGTGAATTTTGATATCGAACGTGCCAAACGGTGCATAGAACTCCCGGCCGATATAGGGATTGGCGTGCCAGCCCATCTCATCGTACGCGGCAATTTTGGGATACCACTGCGCCATCGAAAACCGGATTCCCTCGGCGTTGTCGCGGCCCGAGCGGCGGGTCTGTAGAGGCACCTGTGCATTGAAGTCCATTTCAAAAACCACCTTCTCGCCCGGTGCAATCGGTTCATGCAGGTGAACTTCCATGATGGTTCCTTTCACGGTAAAATCGACCTCCGTTCCGTTTTGCTTAAGCCGGTCAATTTTCTGGTAGCCGATCTCGGTTTCATCGTAGTGGTAAATGCGGTCGCGCACGCGGCTGTCGGGGTCGGCGATGGTTCGCGAGCGTTTGTCCATCATGCTGTTGGGCTGGAATGCATTAAAAAAAAGATGATAAAAAACCCGGTTCAGCGTATCTGGAGAATTATTGTGATAGGTAAGCTCCTGAAATCCGGTAAAGCGGTTGGTCTCCACGTCCATGTCGATCTCCATCACATACTCCACTTCCTGCTGCCAGTACCCGGCGCGCTGGGCATCGGCCGGCTGGGGAACAAAGAGGGATAAACATAGAAAAAGTGCCGCAGCACCGGTCATTGTAGCGTTTTTCATATCAGATAGTTTTGTGGTTTAAAAAGAAGTCCGGCTTGCAAAAGCGCGGCTCAGGGTGGCTTCGTCAATATATTCAAGTTCGGTTCCCATGGGTATTCCGTAGGCGATCCTGGTTACCTTAACGTCATAATTCAGCAGTAGCTTGTTGATGTAATAGGATGTGGCTTCGCCCTCGGCATCCGGGTTCAGGGCAAGAATTACTTCCTGCACGGGTTCATCAACGTCAGATATCCGCTGAAGCAGTTCTTTCACGCGAATATCATCCGGGCCAACATTTTCAAGAGGGGAGATGATGCCACCAAGCACATGATAGCGTCCCCTGAATTCGTTCGTTTTTTCAATGATCAATACATCCTGAAATTCCTCCACAACGCAAATGGAACCGTTGCTGCGCTTGGGATTGCTGCAAATGCCACACGGGTCTTTATCGGTGATGGTGCCGCAAACAGAACAGCGCGTAACCGATTTTTTGAGCTGCACCAGTGCGTCGGCCAGTGTGAGTACTCGCTCTTCGCTCTGTTTAAGCAGATGGATGGCAATTCTTTGGGCCGATTTCCGGCCGGTGCCCGGCAGCTTCGCAAGCTCTTCAATCGCCCTTTCCAGGGCTTCGGAGGTTATTTGCATCTATAATTGATTATTGATGATATTCAAAAAAAGTCCCCTTTTGTATCTCACAGCCCAAACTTACTCAGATCCATGCCGGGCAGGCCGCCGCCGGGCATGATGTCTTTGTACACATCCTGCATTTTTTCTTTGGCGGCTTCTTCAGCTTTTTCGAGGGCTTTATTTACTCCGGCCACAATCAGGTCCTCAAGCATCTCTTTGTCGTCCGGATCGATAACGTCGCGGTCAACATCGATGCTGATGACCTGGCGCTTGCCGTTGGCTTTTACTTTTACCATACCGCCACCGGCCTCGGCTTCCACAATCACCTCGCCAAGGCGGTCCTGCGCTTCTTTTACTTTGTTTTGGAGGTCATTAATCCTGCCGAACATATCGGCCATGTTGAATTGATTCATAATAGATCTATTGCTTGAAAATTAAATTGGTAATGAGAAGGCAATGGTGCGAGTCATAAACTAAAATCTTTCAATTATTTATATTGAAACTTCAATCAACTCTGATCAGCTTGCCTGTTGCCTGTTGCCTGTTGCCTGTTGCCTGTTGCCTGTTGCCTGTTGCCTTTCAATACTCCAGCTCAGCTCCAAACAGCTCTACAATTGTGCGCAGTTTGGGATCTTTCTTCTGAAGATCTTTAAAACGTTCGTAAGGGCTCATAGATTCCTTCTTCTCCTCCGGGTTGCGCTCAACCATGCATTTCATTCGCAGAAAACAACCGCTAACCTCTTTAAAAAGAGAGGATATCATCTGCTGATTTTCATCGATCAGCCTTGAGGCAAATTCATTGTCGGCGGTGAGCAAAAGTTCATTACCGCGAAGGTCCCTTACCTGTACCCGAAGCATCTGGAAATAGAGCATCTGCGGGGCATTCATCTTGATGTTTTCAAGAAATGCTTTCCAGTGTGTTTCGGCATCTTCTGCGGTAGAAATGGTTTTCACAATGGTTTCCGTTTCGCCATCACTGTCAGAACCTTCGGCGGTGGCAACTTCCGATTCCGAACTCTCAAAGGATCCTCCGTTGCCTGAACTTATACCTCTGGCAAAGCCAAGGCTGGGCCTCGGTGTAAGAAAGTCGTCATCGTCAAAATGATTGTTCTGTTCACGGCCGGCCTGTCCGTTTAAGCTCTGTTTTGGCAACTCCCTGGCGGACCCGGATTGCGATGAATCCGCTGTTAATGCTTGAGCCGATCCAGCTTCTTTGGTTGTGTCTGCTTCCTGCTGCATTTCGGGTGAGGTTCCCGCGGCATTTTGATGTTTGCCATCATCTTGTTTTTCATCACGGCCGGGTTCACTCACTCTAACATCTCTATTTGCAGAGGCAGAATGATTCTCTGAAACAGTTTTCGGATCTGAAGCTTCCGGGCCCGTGGTTTGCTGATTTTGAATCTCATCCGGAGCCGGCTCAGACTCTTTTTTCTGATTCAGCGGCTTGTTTTGCCCGGCAGGCCGGTTAATTCCGTTTTTTTTTAACTCATCGAGGCCTTTCAGCAGCTCACCCAGTTCGCGCGACCTGCCCATGTGTACCAGTTTCAGAAGAAGAATTTCAAAATGAACTCTTGGCTGTTGTACATCCTTGATTTTTAACTGAGCCTCACTCACGAGGTGAAGCATACGCATCAGGTCGTCTTCACTAAATTCGCCGGCCACCGATGAATAGCGCACTTTTGTGTCGGTTGTGGCTTCAACCATGTGCATCCGTTCGTCCTGTTTGGCAACATAGAGATTACGTATGTGCTCAGTAAGTGAAACAAGGTACTCCTGAATGTCGGCTCCTTCTTTCATCAGGCGATCGATGAGCTGAAGGCCCGCATTCGAGTCGCGGTTCACGACGGCATCTGTAAGCTCAAAAAGCTGGTCATGGCCGATTACGTTCAGCGCCTGCAGCAGCTCACTGTAGCTGATTGTTGTGCCGCAGAAGGCGATAGCTTGGTCCATCAGACCCAGGGCGTCGCGTAGGGCGCCATCCGCTTTTTTTGCAATCACGTGGAGCGACTCATCATCTATGGTGATATGTTCCTTACTGCAGATTTCCCTGAGCCGGGTTACAATTTCGTCTACGCTGATGCGCTTGAAGTCGAACCGCTGCACGCGCGACAAAATGGTGGGAAGTACCTTGTGCGGTTCTGTAGTCGCAAAAATAAAAATGGCATGGGCCGGAGGTTCCTCAAGGGTTTTCAGGAGCGCATTAAATGCCTCCTTGGTGAGCATGTGAACCTCGTCAATGATGAAAATCTTGTAGTTGCCGCTCTGGGGCGGAACGCGGATCACTTCCTTCAGCTGGCGGACATCCTCGATTTTTCGGTTCGAGGCGGCATCCATCTCAACGATGTTGAGGGTTTGATTGAGCGACTCTCCGTCCACATCGGTACTGATATTGTTCACTGCGCGAGCCAGTACCCTGGCCATAGTTGTTTTTCCAACTCCCCTGGGTCCGCAGAACATGTAGGCGTGTGAGATGCGATTTTGCCTGATTGCGTTTTTGAGCGTGCTTGTAACATGCTCCTGGGAAACAATGTCGTCAAATGTTTGGGGGCGGTATGTGCGGGTTAATGCGCGGTAGTGTTGAGCCATAAAAAGCTTGCAATTCGGTTCACGCATAAGGTACTAAAAAAAGAACTTTCTGTGAGAACCTTTATTAGCTGGATATGATCAGATCGAAGTGATCGTTTACCAAAATGGAAATTAAATATTTGAACATCGCTATCGCGAGATGGAGAGCAACTTTTTAAGGCATCATTACCGGCGAAAAGTGCGCTTCCTTTTTGAGTGGTATTTTTTTTAAAATGCATTAATTTATCCGACCCAATGCACAAGGCAAAAAGAATTATATCAAAGCTATTACCGCTCATTGTGTTGGCGGTATTAACAGACGCGATTCATGCACAACCGCAGCGAGCTTACGAACGCGGTCTTGAAGAACTCTATCGCGGAAACACCACGCAGGCGCTCGACATTTGGTACAACGGATACAGGGATATCCGGTATGTAGATGCCCGGATTGGATTAGAATACATTCGGGTAGTTACCGAAAACCGAATGCGGGAGTATTATGAACCTGCTACCGAGATGTATTACCGCGCTGTTCTCGATGGATCCGGTATCGACAGCCGGGTTGCCATCAGGCAGGAAATCAACCGTATGAGGCCCATCATTGGCGAAGGTATTTATCGGCAGTGGGTGAACTGGTGGGAAAAAAGCGATAATCGGCTTGCATCGGATATGCGAGGTTTTTGGGTTCAGCACGATCCTACCCCGTCAGGGATTGCAAACGAGCGTTTAATAGAACACTGGCTGCGTATTGCTGCATCCAGAGAGAAATTTACCAGAAATACCATAACAGCGTATGGCACTGATGAAAGGGCGCTGATCTATGTTCGCTACGGCGAACCGGACAGAACCCGCAGAGGCATTCTCACGCTACAGAGCCTGAACATGAAGCAGTGGCTTAGAAATCAGCTCAATCCTTACACGGATATTGATGAAGAGCTGAGCGGCAGAGATGAAAGAAACAGGGGTTCGGTTGAAGATGAAGATTTACTGGTCCGTTTAACGGATGCGATTTATGAGTTTCACAGATATCCCGAGTATGAGATTTGGTTCTACGATCAGCTTGCAATCGAAGGTGATGAGGCGATAGCGTTCATTTTTGGAACGGACGTTCGCAGCGAAGAATTCAGGCTTCAAACAAGCATAGAAGATTTCATACCCGAACGGGCTTTTCATACGGAAAGGGTGAGACAGCAGGAAGGGGTTGAATTTACGCGAGCAGGAATTACACCCGCATTGATGCTTCAGCTGCTTTATTATGAACAACTCACTCAAATAGATCCATTTTTCAATACCAGGCTCAATGAGTTGCAGGATAATGTTCTGGAGCAGGGATTGCAGGCATTCAGGGGGATGGATCTTGCCTTTAAAGCAGAAAGCCGTGAATTGCTGAGCAAACGTGCAACCCGCGCACCGGTAGAATTATCTACCTATGCGGGAGTCATGCCTTCAGTCCCAATAGATGTGTATCAATATCGTTTTCTGGATGAAAATGGTCAGCCGTATATCCTTACTTACGTGGAGAGTGAAGCGCAGGAGGCGTTCCTGATCGATTACTACCGTAATCAGTCAAAGTCTGATTTAAGCGAGGAGCCCGCGGCAGATCAAAATCTTATGCATCTTCATCCTTATTACGAGCTGAGCCACACACTAATTGAATACGATGAGGAGTGGAATGTAAAACAGAAATTTACTGATGTGCCTGAGTTGCTTTTCAGGCGGCCAGCAACGGAAATTGTGCCTTCAAGATCGCTTTTCAGAAGCACCCATTCAGGGAGATCGTATCAGTCGGCAACCGTGGAGCTGAATAACTATGATCCGGATTCCCGATCTATTGATGAAACACCTTTCCCCCGTTCATTGAGAGGGCTTGGGAAACGCCAGTTCAGACTGCCTAAACCATTGGTGAGCCACACAGATTCTATGGAGGTGGCAGATCTGATTTTGGGATTCGAATCGGACAAAGCTACCGAACCATTTGCATTCCAGGTTGCCAATAACGCCGTGATCCCGGCCGATGAAACGCTGGTGCTTCATTTCGAAGTATACAACTTAAAGCGTCGGGACGATGAAACAGGGTTCACAAATTTTGAACTTACCTACAGAATTCTTCCTGTTGATGAAGATGGCAGCGCAAGAGAGGGGCAGGCAGAGTTTGTACTTACCCTCAACTTCATTAACGAATACCGCACGGTTATTGAAGATCTTGAAATCGAAACGGCCGATCTGGGTCCAGGACTGTATGATTTACGCGTAAGAATCATCGACACCGAAACAGACCAGGAGAGGGAGAGAAGCGTTCGGTTTGAGGTGATCGAAACCTGAGAGTCTGTCGGTTTTTACTGCAAAGATCGCAGCGAACGTGGAGGGGGAACGCTTCATGGGCATGGTATGGAACCACCTGCAAATGTCAAATCCCGCTTACGACACCTTTGGACGGGAGAAGGCGTTCGAGCCCTAACCCTGATTTGTTCTGTTTACATCCTGTCTATTATCCAATTAGCTTTGTTTTTTCTTGGTGAAATCCGGTGGATCTGCATCAACTCTGCGATCCATCCCGAGGGGTTGAAGGGAAAGCTCGGTAACGGATATGTGCCCCGGGCAGCTGTTCCGGATATCGCGGACAGCCTCCGGAATAAAACTTTTTGGTTTTTCGAAGATCACGGCCGGAGGTGTCTTGGTCGGGCACCGCTGGTGCTACCGGCCAATCGTTGTCGGAACGTGCTCGCCATAAGAAAAAAGATTCATGTGGCCGATTGGATTTTATTATCATCTGCAAACACCCGACGCTGAAGGCGTCATGTAACACAGCCCAGGGCAAAGCCCAGGTCCTGCCTCCCCCGAGGTCTTAAGATCAAAAGAGACCTGGAAAGGAGGGTAGATTTTTGCCAAAATTATTATCCCAAACTTTACTGAATCACACCTTTTTGAAAATGGCGATAGCGTTGTGCCCTCCAAAGCCAAAATTGTTGCTCATCACGGATGTCACATCGGCCTGACGAGCCTCACCGAGAACTATGTCGATGCTTTCAGGTATTTCTGGATCAATCGTCTCAGTGTTTATGGTTGGCGGAATAACGCCATCTTTCACTGAGAGAATGGATAGGAGGGCCTCCATGGCCCCGGCGGCGCCGAGCAGGTGCCCGGTCATCGATTTGGTGGCCGTCACTACTGGCTTGCCGGCACTCTCTTCATAAAGTTTGGCCACGGCTATGGTTTCGCTGATGTCGCCCACAGGTGTGGATGTGGAGTGTGTGTTGATGTATGACAAATCTTCCGGCTCCATTCCCGCTTCCTTAAGCGCAATTCTCATACCCCGCAGGGCTCCGAGTCCCTCGGGATGTGTGGCCGTAAGATGATAGGCATCGGCCGTCATGGCAGCACCAACAACCTCAGCGTAAATTTTCGCTCCCCGCTTTTTGGCGTGTTCGTACTCTTCAAGCACAAGCGCGCACGACCCTTCGCCCATTACAAAGCCGTCGCGGGTGGGGTCGAACGGACGCGAGGCGGTCTCGGGTGAATCGTTCCGGGTGCTCATCGCTTTCATGGCCGTGAAGCCACCAATGGTAGCCTCTGTGACCGGAGCTTCCGATCCGCCGGTAATAAACGCTTTGGCCTTACCCAGTTTGATATAGTTAAAGGCATCCATGATGGCGGTGTTGGAACTGGCGCACGCCGAAATGGTAGTGTAATTTATTCCCATCAAGCCAAACTTCATGGAGATCAAGCCGGAGGCCATATTGGGAATCAGGCGGGGTACAAAAAACGGATTGAACCTCGGCTCATAGTTGTTCAGGGTATATTGCTTTACCTCTTCCTCGAAGGTACCCATGCCGCCCTGGCCGGTGCCCCAAATCACTCCGATGTCGAACGGAGACTCGCGATCGGGATCGAGGCCTGAATCTTTCATGGCTTCAGCGGCTGCAAAAAGGCCATACTGCGTGAAGAGGTCCGACCGCTTTACCTCGTTTCGGTCGAGATGATCCTTCGGCTCAAAACCTTTCACCTCGCAGGCAAAATGGGTCCTGAATTTTTCCGGGTTGAATTTGGTGATGGGTGCTGCACCGCTAACGCCATCTACGGCACTTTTCCAGGTATTGTTTACATTATTTCCAAGAGGTGTGATGGCGCCAAGCCCGGTTACCACTACTCGAATATCATTCATCAGTTAGTCGTTGATAGGTCTGTGTATGGTGTAATTTTTTCTGTATACGAGTGCAAGATAAGAAAAAGGCTGCAGGAGATTCAGAATCAATTTACTCTCAGTTTTTGCCTGAAAATCGAGAGTAACAGATAATTCTAATGTACAGGGCCGGAATATGTTAAGTTCTAAAAGCGCTTTTCCATGGAGGAATAAATTATTTAATCTAAATTGAGCCATAACGTAAAAAATTATTGACAGATTGAATCTGAGAGTTGAAATTTAAGGCGTTCAATTTCTAACCAAACATCACGCCTATGAACAGGTTTCTAAAAACATCATTTCTTTTTGCAGGTTTTGCTCTTCTTGCTGGCTATGTAGCCATTCATGCTTATTCCGAACCTGAACTGCTGGCCGAGACGGTCATGGTTTCAGGTGAGGAAGCCGGGCAGGAAACCGGCTATGCCACCTATGAAGAGTTTACAGCCTCGCCACTCTTCCCGAAGTTTATTATCGATAATCTCTGGATACTGATAGCGGCCGGCATGGTCTTTATCATGCACCTCGGGTTTGCGTCTGTGGAGAGCGGGCTTACCCAGGCAAAAAACTCCGTGAATGTGATTTACAAGAATGTTTTCATTCTTTGTACGGGTATTCTGACCTATGCTTTTGTCGGATTTCAGATCATGTACCCGGGCGATTTCAATGGGATTTTCGGCTTTGGGGGATTCGGGATAGGTTTCGACGCTTCCGATCCGGTGGGCATGCTTACGCCGGCCTACGGGGAGGAGATGACCATCTGGAGCGACTTCATTTTCCAGGCCATGTTTGCCGCTACGGCAGCAACAATTGTATCGGGGTGCGTGACGGGCAGAATCAAGCTCTCATCCTTTATGCTTTTTGGGGCCATCCTGGTTGCGTTGCTTTACCCCATTACAGGCAGCTGGTTGTGGGGCGGCGGATGGCTAGATTCCCTCGGATTCTATGACTTTGCCGGTTCAACCCTGGTTCATGCAGTGGGCGGCTTCGCGGGCCTGGCCTGCGTTCTGATACTTGGCGCAAGGAAAGGGAAGTTCGATGGAGGCAGGGTGAATATCATTCCCGGCCACAGTATTCCGCTGGCTACCGTGGGAGTATTTCTGCTCTGGTTTGGATGGTTCGGGTTTAACGGCGGTTCGGTGCTCAGCGCAGACCCGGCGGAAGTCTCATTCGTGTTCGTGACCACGGCCCTGGCCGCTTCGGCCGGCGCACTTGCTGCGATGCTCACTACACAGGTGGTTTTCAGAAACATGGACGCACCGATGGCGCTGAACGGCGTGCTTGCCGGACTGGTGGGAATCACAGCCGGGGCGGATGTGATTTCACCGATGGCAGCCGTAGCTGTGGGAGCCATTGCCGGAGTGATTGTGGTGTTTGCCATCACCTTCTTCGACAGGGTAAAGGTGGATGATCCGGTTGGAGCGATTTCGGTTCACGGGGTGTGTGGTATCTGGGGCACCCTGGCGGTAGGCATATTCGTGCCTGGAGTCAGTTTCTGGGTACAGCTGCTGGGAACCACGGCTATCATCGGCTTCATCTTTATCACATCATTCGCGGTTTTCAGCCTGATCAAGGTTCTGTTTGGCGTGCGCGTTTCCGATGGAGTTGAAACGGCAGGCCTCGATATCTCGGAGCATGGCAATTCGGCCTATCCCTACTTTGCAGGCATTGAAGTGCCGGCACCGGCCGATAAAAGCTGATAAAACCTCTCAATAAAAAAAAAGAGCACCTGGATTGAGGAATCCGGTGCTCTTTCAGTTTCCTCATGATCGTTCAAATCAATAGAAACCAACAAAATATAACACCATGAAAACAATATGGAAAGCAGCAATCGCTTTTTTAATTCTCTTTTCTGTGTCGATTAGCGATACAGTTGCACAGATTGGCCTTAGTGCCGATGTGATGAACCGCTATGTATGGAGGGGTACGGATTTTGGAAATTCACCAAGTATTCAGCCCGACATCAACTTCAGTGCCGGAAATTTTGAAATCGGTGCCTGGGCCGCTTTTGCCACCAACGGAAATCCCGCTGGAACAGAAGTCGATTTTTACGCATCGTACACATTTGACACCGATGCCGGTGAGTTCTCGCTGATGCTGACCGACTATACATTTCCACAGGATGCGGAGGGCAATTACTTCTCGCGCACATCACACTTTGTAGAAGCAGGATTCGGTTATGCCGGGACCGAGTCGTTTCCCTTCAACTTTTTTACCGGCATCTTTTTTACCAATGATGACGATTATTCCATCTACACCCAGCTGGGATATGAAATCAGCGATGTAGAACTGTTTGTGGGATTCACGCCTGCCGCATCCGAACTGTACGGCACAACCGGGGCTGGAGTGATCAATACCGGAATGTCGATTACAAAACCGCTGCAGATCACGGACCTGTTCTCCATCTCCCTCACCGGCACCCTGATCGCAAATCCCTACACCGACGATTTCTTCTTCCTGTTTGGGATAGGATTTTAGAAGAAAGGTCGGCGAAGTGAACATCCGGTCAGCCACAATGGCCGGATGTTCATTAAAATACGGGACAACATACCACGCCCGGCATCTCTACAGATATAACGTGCCGGTTCTATCACGCACATCTGTTTACAGGATTCAATTTTTTACCCTAATTCATCACAGCTGGCAGGCATGGTCGAACCAGCATTACCCGATGCCGAACGCTTTCGGGCCTGAGCACTGCTCCACAAGATAGCATGTGATGATTTGAGAGATGGAAATTCCCGACAAACAAAAAAACCTTGCAAGCATGTAACTTACAAGGTTTTTGGTGCCCTGGACTGGAGTCGAACCAGCACGACCGGTTAGGTCACTACCCCCTCAAGATAGCGCGTCTACCAATTCCGCCACCAGGGCTTGCTTTAATACTGAGCTTTCAAAGATAGGAGTTTTCATTTCTAAAAGAAACGAGTGTCCTCTGATTTTTTCATTTTCTGTCTGTGCGGATGAATTGGATTTCCTTAGTTTCTGTTCTTAATTGTTCACGCGATCAATGGTGTAATAGTTAACCTTACAATTGTACTTTTCCGAAATAACAAACAATCTTTACACGATTACACGATTACACGATTACACGATTACACGATTACACGATTACACGATTACACAATAAACCATCCACAATGACCAACCAGGACGTAGCCGAAAAACTTCGCGAAGTGTATAACCTGATGCAGTTGGCCGGAGAGAACCGGTTCCGGGCCATCGCGTTCGACCGCGCGGCACAGACCATCGAAGGGCTGAACGATGAGATTACAGCTTATATCGAAAATGATAACCTGACCGACATCAAGGGCATTGGCAAATCGATTGCGGAAGATATCAAAGCATTTTCTGCGACGGGAACCATGCCGGTACTGGAGGATCTGAAAGAGCGAGTTCCCAAAGGATTGATTGAATGGTTGAATATATCCGGACTCGGGCCGAAGAACATTGTAAAGATCTATCAGAAACTGGGCATCACCGAAATCACTGAGCTGAAGGAAGCGTGCCAGAGCGGAGCGGTAGCCGAACTGCCGGGGCTGGGGCAAAAGTCGGCCGACAAGATCATCAAGTCGATCGAATACCTGGAGAAGTTCGGTGAACGAGCCCGGCTCGACCAGGCCCTGGATATTGCGGAACCCTACTTTGAATTTGTGAAAGGGCTAAAAGGCGTTAAGCAGTGCGAGATTGCAGGATCCCTTCGCCGCTCGCGCGAAACCATCGGGGATATCGATCTTATTGTGGCAGCAGATAGCGCAGATGCAGGAACCATTTTTGACGCCTTTGTGAATCATGACCTGGTGGTGGAGGTGCTGGGCCGGGGCGACACCAAAAGCTCGGTGCGTACTGAAAACGGAAGGCAGGTGGATCTCAGGATTGTGAAGCCCGAGGAGTACCCGGCGGCACTGATGTACTTTACCGGCAGCAAGGAGCACAACATCGTGATGCGTCAGCGCGCCCGCGAACGCGGCATGGCTCTGAACGAGTACGGCCTTTTCAAGCTCAATGAAGAAAAAGAGACCGATTTCGATCAGCCGGTAAAAACCGGATCGGAAGCCGGGATCTACAGCAAGCTTGACCTCAACTTTATTCCGCCCGAGCACCGTGAAGACCGCGGCGAGTTTGCCTATTACGCCGAACACGAGTCCATGGAGCTTGTGAGCGATGAAGACATCAAAGGAGTGGTGCACGCGCACAGCACGTATAGCGACGGAAAGTACACCATCCGCCAAATGGCCGAAGCGTACATGGAGCGGGGATATGAGTACCTGGCCCTTACAGATCACTCCAGAACGGCGGCCTATGCCGGCGGACTGACCATTGACGAGGTGAAGAAGCAGTGGGAGGAGATTGATCAGCTGAATGAGGCATTCATAAGCGAAGGGAAAAGTTTCAAAATCTTCAAAGGGATGGAATCGGATATTCTGAGCGACGGCTCGCTCGATTATCCCGATGAGATCCTAGCCGGCTTTGACTTCGTGATTGCCAGCGTACATAGCGGTATGGAGATGCCTCTTGAAAAAATGATGGCGCGGTTTGAGGCCGCGATTAAGAATCCCTATACGCGGATTTTAGGACATCCAACCGGACGACTACTGCTGAAGAGAGAGGAGAGTAAGCTCGACCTAAATAAATTGATTGAACTCGCCGCCGAACACAGCACTGTTATTGAGATCAACGCCAGCCCATGGCGGCTCGATCTCGACTGGCGATACGGCAACAAAGCCAGGGAAACAGGCCTAATCACCTCCATCAATCCTGACGCCCACAGTACCGAAGGCATCGACGATATCCGCTACGGCGTGATGATTGCCCGTAAGGCGAAGTTCGAACCGGCGCGTGTGCTGAACACTAAAAGTGTGGAAGAGTTTGAGGAGTGGTGTAGGGGAAGTATTCAGTAGCAAGTTTTGAGTACTGAGACGCTTTGAGTTGGGGGCAAAAATTCCATTCTGAAGAGGATGTGAGAATATCCGTTTCCAATGAGACATCTCATTACTCATTACCTGATACTCAATACTTGCTACTCAAGAACATTCCCTATATTCACCTAAACACAACCTCAACTACCTGCCACACATCAGCATGAGTCAATCCGAGAGCCTGACCTACACATCGTACTTGAAAGTAAAAGAACTGCTTGAACTGCAGCAGCCCGAATCTAAACCGGCCGAGCATGATGAGATGCTATTTATCATTATTCACCAGGTATATGAGCTCTGGTTCAAACAGATCCTGCACGAGTTGGATAAATTCCGGTCCGATCTGGAAACCGGTAACACTTGGAGCGCGGCAAAAACAATGCGCCGTATTCTTACTATTCTTAAAACGATGGTCTCCCAGATTGACATACTTGAAACCATGACCCCGCTTGAGTTCAACAGCTTCCGTGGATTCCTTCAGAATGCTAGCGGGTTTCAGTCGGTTCAGTTTCGTGAAATGGAGATTATCTGCGGGATGAGGTCGAAGCACATTATCGACGTGCACAAAGATCAGCCAGAACTGCAGCAGAATCTCCTCGACAGGGAGGAAGAATCTACCATATGGGAGAGTTTCTGCAAATACCTGCAGCATCGGGAGTATAACATCGAAATGCCGGAACGGCTAAATGAGCAGGGGCTGGTTCATGAAACGTCTGAATACAATCAGAAGCTGCTGGTTGATATCATGAAGAATGATCCTGAAACCGCACTGCTGTGCGAACTCCTGGTGGATTATGACGAAGGCCTGATGGAATGGCGCTACCGCCATGTAAAAATGGTGGAGCGAACCATCGGTACCAAGCGCGGTACAGGTGGTTCGGATGGAGCCAAGTATCTGCGCGGTACGCTAAATAGTCCGGTATTTCCGGACCTTTGGGAAATCAGGGCAAAATTTTAGAGGTCTAAGCAGTTTTGTGTGATCTGCCTGATTATCCAGAAAACTGTGAGGGAGAACAAAAAAGGGGAATTTAACTTAAAATGCTTAAACGCTCCCTGAACCGCTTCCTGATAAAAAAAGCCTTGACTTTTTTAGATGCATCCATCATCCGTTAAGTGCTTTCCTTAGTCCAGACTGTCAGGCTTATTCCTTGCAATTGACAATTCTATTGCACTTCGCTAAAAATCTGCAAGGCGACCTTGCCATTGGAAGTTTAAAGTGTGTATATTAATACACACTCAAATAAACACTTTAGAAATTTAATTTTGGCGGAAAAAAGCATCACGGAATCTATTCTTTGGGACCGATTTGGACTCGGCATATCCGCCATTTGTGCCATTCACTGTCTTTTTTTTCCGGTGCTTGTGGCTTTACTGCCGCTGCTCTCCACATCACCGTTCCTGGCTGAGTGGCTGCACCCGCTGTTTATTGTGTTGATCGCCCCCACGGTTTACTTCGCTTCTAAGAGAAGCCATTTTGATCGAAAGATAACAGGCCTGCTCGGTGCCGGATTGCTTCTTGTTCTTGCCGGATGGCTGCTTGGCCATTTCTGGCTTGGATATTGGGTCGAAACGATATTTACCCTGACCGGAAGCATTTTGTTAATCCGGGGCCACTGGCTCAACTACCGGCATCATCAAACCTGTACCGTCAGTTCGCACCAGCACCATCCGGTTGAAACCGAAGATGAAGTCAACCCGGAAAAGAGAAATGAAGATGAACCAGAAACGCATATTATGTCATGAAGCGATTGAACTTTACACTCGACAATCAGACCGTGGAATTGCTCAACAGGCTTTCTGAAAAGTACTATGGCGGCAATAAGTCGCAAACGGTCCGTGCAGCACTTGAGAGCCTGGCTGCGCATCAGGGGCACGACGGCTGGGTGATTACCGGCTATACACCGGTTTTGGTAGATCATGACGTAAGCTGCCATAGTTGCGGGACGGGTCATCCCGAAGGGAATGTGCTCTTCCGGCCGGTGTTTGAGAAAGGCAACAGTCCCGATGCAATAAAGCAAATCCCTAGTGAAGAGTGGGTTGAATGTTCCATGTGTGTTGAGAGTCATTGATTATGTTGGTTCTTAAAAATGCTCACCATACATACGATGCCAGAACTACTGTTAAGCTGCCCGAACTGCATACTGACAAGGGTGATCATTTGCTGATTACAGGCCTCTCTGGCAGCGGAAAATCAACACTTCTGCACGTATTAGCCGGTGTTTTACGGCCTACACGCGGAACACTCACTATTAATGGCACCG
The DNA here is from genome assembly GCA_003561515.1 of Balneolaceae bacterium. Lineage (GTDB taxonomy): Bacteria > Bacteroidota > Rhodothermia > Balneolales > Balneolaceae > Rhodohalobacter. The sequence goes on along the minus strand of PWWL01000308.1, from coordinate 12,045 downwards.
ATCTCTATAAAATGAGTGAATCGCAGCGCGATCGCTTCAGGGGAAGGAATATTGGTGTTATTTATCAGCAGCTTCATCTAATTGATACATTATCAGTTGAAGTGAATATCCGCATTGCGCAATATATGGCCGGTATTCCCGAAGATCTGAACCGCATTCGTGATCTATGCAGCGAACTTGGAATCGGGGAAAAGATGAGATCCTATCCCGGACAGCTCAGTCAGGGACAAAAACAGCGTGTCTCCATTGCACGGGCTGTTGTAAACGAACCGGCGTTGCTGTTGGCTGATGAACCCACCTCCAGCCTCGACGATCTGCGCAGTGAGGATGTTGTGGGATTGCTGAAAAAAATGGCGGAAAAAACCGGTGCCACACTCGTTATTTCAACCCACGACAGCCGGGTGAAAAGGCATTTCGACAACGTTGTAGACCTTGAATTGCCTGTGGGGGAGGTTGCCTGACATGAACCTTCTAAAGCTCAGCTTCTCTTACCTAAGACGAAGGGCACTCAATACCCTGCTCAACATTCTGCTGCTATCGTTTGGGATTGCCACCATTGTGGTTCTGTTGCTGCTCAGCTACCAGCTCGAGGATAATCTGTATAAAAATGCCGAGGGCATCGATGCAGTTGTAGGGGCAAAAGGCAGCCCGGTTCAGCTCATACTTTCAGGTATTTTTCATATTGACGCACCCACAGGGAATATAAACCTGAAGGAAGCCCGTGAATTGATGAATCATCGCTTGGTGGCTTCCGCAATTCCGCAGGCGCTGGGCGACAATTATCGAGGCTACCGTATTGTGGGTACCACCACAGCCTATCCGGAGAGGTACAGCGCTGAACTTGCGGAGGGCACGCTCTGGGATCACGAGTTTGAAGTTGTGCTCGGCTCTGATGTAGCCCGGGCCGAGGGCCTTCAGGTCGGGGATACCTTTGTTAGCAGTCACGGTTTCTCCGCTTCAGGACATACGCACGACGAACACGATCTGCATGTTGTTGGCATTTTTGAAACAACCGGGACGGTTATCGACCGGCTGATCCTCACAGGTGTGGAAACCATGTGGGGTATTCATGAACCCCATGATGATCATGACCACGACCACGACCATGATCATGATCACCATCACGATCACGAAGATAGCCACAGTCATGATCACGATCACAACCATGATCACGATCACGGTCATGACCACGATCACGGTTCGAATGAGATTGCACATGCAGGGTATACCGAGAGCCGGCATCTCGGGCACAACCATTCGCGGGGAAGAGACATCACAGATGAGAGCTTTCTCAGTGAAGAGTATGATGATGAGCAGATCACAATCATGTTGATCCAGTACAGAAATCCGCTTGCCGCTGCTCAATTTCCCCGTTTTGTAAATGAGAATACAGCCATGCAGGCAGCTGCCCCTGCCGTAGAAATAACCCGGCTCCTCAACCTTCTTGGCGTAGGACTCGATGCCATACAGATTTTTGCATATATTCTGATTCTGGCATCCGTGCTTGGAATTTTCATCGCTTTACTAAACTCGATGAAAGAGCGAAAGTACGACCTTGCAATTATGAGGTCGCTGGGCGGTTCGAGATCGAAACTTTTTATGAACGTAATACTCGAAGGCCTGCTTATTTCACTTGCCGGCGGGCTGCTGGGAATGCTTCTTGGGCATGCAGCTGTTGAAGGCATAGGACTGCTTTTTGAAGAGGCACAACAATTTGCAATGAGCGGCCGCGTTTTTATACCCGGTGAGGGCCGGGTACTTTTACTCGCCGCGGGAATAGGAATTATCTCTTCCGTTATTCCGGCAATTCAGGCCTACAGAACAGATATCGCTGAAACGTTATCCAAAGCTTAACTCGATTAACCTGTTAAACCGATGAAGAATCTCTCAATACTCTCACTTCTCACAGCTGCAATTCTGCTTATGGGATTAACACCCAATGATAAAGATGAGGCAGCTGAAAAGCTTGACTGGTCCGTTCTTGCAAATGTTGAATGGGTATGGGATAGCAATTTCTACCAGGTAAAGTTTAACGACAATCAAAAGAAACTCGATGGAAAAGAGATGATTGTAGAAGGATTCATGTTCCCTCTCGAGTATACTCGTCAACATTCCAACTTTCTTGTCAGCGCCAGCCCCATGAGTGACTGCTTTTTCTGCGGTCCAGGCGAAGCGGAATCCATGGTTTACGTAAGAACTGTTGAACCAATCGATTATAATCACAGACCCATGGCGTTGCAGGATACATTTCATTTGGTAACCGATGCGAGTATGGGTATTATTTATGAGTTGAAAGACGCACGCCTCGTGAACAGGTAAACACAATCTCTCTGAAAAAGCTTCTTTCCATATCGCCCCTCAGAGTTGCTGCCATTCTTTTTGCAGTATCCGGACTACTGTTTATGTCGCTGCATTCATATCAGCATGTTGCGGAACTGCTGCTAGACCACGGTGACCAAGTATACCATCATCATCATTCCGGAGATGATGACCTGTCGGACGAAGAAGAATGTATCCATTGTGTACTGACAGCGCAGGCTACCGATGGCCAATTTAATTCACACTTGCACTACATCCCTGCGACAGCAGCCGATATTGCAATACCTGCTTATTCAGATGCCCGTAAAACGGTGCCTGCAGGTTTTTCTCTGAGAGCCCCTCCTTCAATTAACGTGTAACGCACATCTCACACTCAGCATCTACACCCTTATTTCAGGTGCTGAAGAACTAACACGTTTAATCAATTCCTTTTCACCTAAGAGGAATCATTCAATTCCATGGAAAAGAGAAAAATACCTGTAACCATTTTATGTGGTTTTCTGGGATCCGGTAAAACCACCCTTTTAAATCACATTCTCGAGTATCACCATAATCGCAAGATAGCTGTCATCGTAAATGAATTCGGAGAAGTTAATGTCGATTCAAGGCTTGTTAAGCACACCACTGAAGAGATGATAGAGCTCTCGAACGGATGCATCTGCTGCACGCTTCGGGGTGATCTTATAGAAGGTGTCTATGACTTGCTTCAAAATCATGATCTTGATCACATTGTGATAGAATCGACCGGTATTGGAGAGCCCATACCGATAGCCCAGGCTTTTTACGTACAGCCCGAGCTATTGGCGTTAGAACCCGGGATTCCAAACATTCAACATCGGGTCTTTGTGGATGCGATCATTACCATGATCGACAGTGCTCAGTTTCTGGATATGTACCAGCGAAACAGCACGGTGCCAGGCGACCAATTCGGGCGCGGCTACGGGCAGCTGCTGGCCGAACAGGTTGAAGGTGCCAATATTTTGATTCTGAATAAAAAAGATGCCGCCACCGCAGAACAGCTCACAACGCTTCGCGAACTGTTTATGACGATGAACCCCCATGCCAAAATTATCGTGGCTGAGTTCGGGAAAGTTGATCCGTATGAAATCATCGATGTAGGCATCTTTGATATAGAAACGGCTGAACAGTCATCTCTATGGGTAGCGGAGCTGGAAAAAGAGCTCTCGTCCGAATCAGATGAGTATGGAATTGAAACCTTCGTTTACAGCACGAAAGCCAGGTTTAATGAACAAAGGCTTATCGACAGGCTGAATGGCGGACTGGCTGACAATATTCTCAGATCAAAAGGCTTGATTGCTATCGAAGGTTCGGATGCCGCATTTCTCTGGAGCCAGGCTGGTAAATTTTTGCAGTTTCAGCAGATTGGCAGGTTCGCCGACCCGGCAAATGCTCATACGGAGATTGTCTTCATTGGTCAGAATCTGAATCGTGAAGAGATCAAAGAGCTTCTGACAAGTGCAGAAGAATCATACGTACCGTCCGGTTAAAATCCGGACTGTTTAGTCACACATGGTGCCTGTCCGGCTGATACCCGGGCAGGCATTTTCACCGTCCATTTAGTCACACGAGTGCGCGCACGGTTGAGAGCCTGCGCGTTCCTTACGCAACCTAACCGTCCATTCTGTAACTTTCAAATTACTGGTGATGTATGATTGAAATCAACGACCTGACCAAAAGCTTCGGCAGCACGGTAGCTGTGAAAGATCTGAAACTGAACGTAGCGAAAGGTGAGATATACTGCCTTCTCGGTGCAAACGGTGCCGGAAAAACAACAACCATCAATTTGTTGCTAAATCTGGTGCAACCTGAAAACGGGACAGCCAAAATAGGCGGGCTAAATGCAGCAGATGAGCCGCTGAAAACGAAGGAAAAGCTCACCTACATTCCTGAGAACTTAGCCCTTTATCCATCTTTATCGGGAGTAGAGAATTTACGGTTCTTTTGCGGGCTATCCGGGATAAAACTATCCGACAGCGATGCGGTTTCATACTTAATGGAAGCCGGCTTACAGGAGGAAGCTGCCCATAAACGCGTGGGTGGATATTCAAAAGGGATGAGGCAAAAAGTGGGAATTGCTCTTGCCATAGCCCGTAGTTCAGAAGTATTACTGCTTGACGAACCCACCAGCGGCCTTGATCCGGCGGCAAGCAGCGACTTTGCCACGCTTCTTACGAACATGAAAGAGCGAGGATCAGCAGTTTTGATGGCAACCCACGACCTTTTCCGCGCCAAAGAAACCGGCACAAAGATCGGCATAATGAACAAGGGATCCCTGGTTGAAGAGCTCGATGCTGCAGACGTAACACACAGCGACCTTGAGAAGATTTATCTAAACCACATGAGGGCCTGATCATGAACATCTATTCCATCGCCAATAATCAACTCACGCAACTTGTGCGGGATAAAGTGGTAGCGTCGCTTGGCTTGCTGATACTATTCTTGCTCGGCGTATCGATAATTACTGGCATCAGCTATTACAGTGAAATGGCAGAGCAGCATCAACAGGCTGAAGAGCTGGCACGCATACAGTGGGAAAATCAGGGAGATAAAAACCCCCATTCTGCAGCTCATTACGGTACATTCGCCTTCAAACCGGTAACGGTTCTATCCGTTTTTGAGCCGGGTGTTGACCGTTATACAGGAGTTTCAATTTTCCTGGAAGGGCACAGGCAAAATTTTGCTGCTTTTAGTTTGGCTGAAGATAAAGACAGTTCACGGCGCTTTGCAGAGCTTACCCCGGCGTTTATCTTTGCCTATCTCTTTCCTCTTTTTATCATTCTTGCAGGCTACCGCTCCATTACCGCCGAAAAGGAATCCGGCATGTACCGTTTTCTGAAAAGTCAGGGGGTGAGCAGCAGCCAGCTCATCGCGGGAAAAACGCTGGGGTTATGGGCAGTAATCCTGCTTATTTATATTCCTTTTTTGTTGATAGGATTAATTTTTTTGATCATCACAGGTGCTTTTGGTGAAAGTTTAGCCGGATTTCTGCTGATGGGAATCGTGTGGCTGCTATACTTTGGAGTGATTGCGCACATCACCATTACAATATCGGCTCTGGCAAAAAGTTCGGGTTCATCCATGGTTGTGTTGCTATCCCTATGGATACTGAGCACACTTCTTGTGCCCAGGCTGATAACCAACGTTGCATCAGGGGTGCATCCTGTTCCCAATACGTCAGAATTTTACCAGGCTGTGAGAACCGACCTTTTAGAAGGGATAGATGGGCATAATCCATACAGTGAGCACAGTGTGGCATTTCGCGATTCAGTTCTTGCAGCGCACGGAGTTGATGATGTAGCCGATCTGCCGTTCAACTTCAGAGGGATGATGTTGCAGGAAGGCGAAGAGTTTGAAAAGAAAATATATGACCATCATTTTGCAAAAATTGATGAGATTCACCGAGCTCAGAACCGGCTCTTTTCAATAAGTTCATTCCTGTCGCCAACCATTGCAGCCCGAATGTCTTCGATGGCTGTTGCCGGGACAGACATGCACGCCTTCAACCACTTTTCAGCAGAAGCCGAGGCGTACCGAATTGAGCTTGTACGCGAATTAAATATGGATTTAAAGATTAATGCAGTTGGCGACCGTGCTGCAGGCTACACAGCAGGGGCAGACTTTTTTGCCCAAAACATTGCGTTCACATACGAAAGGCCCGCATCTGTTTTTATAAACTCCTCTCAATTGATGCCACTGTTTATTTCTCTTCTATGGTTTGTAGCATCCATTCTGATTCTCGGTGTTGCAGCTCGCAAAAACGAGGAGGTGCAGTGATGGCTCACATTTTCACTTTTGAATGGCTTCATATTCGCAAATCGGGTGCATTTTGGGGAACGGCCACTGTTTTGCCGTTGCTTATCGGTTTTAGCCTCTTCCTTGGCAGTGAACGAATAAATCAGCAAAAAGAAACCATTGCCGGCATCATTGCAGAAGAAAATGCTTTCTATGATAACATGCGCACACAGCTTGAAGCTATTGAGCGGGGTGATGCCGAGGTTGAAGCTTGGTTTCAAAATCCGGCCAACCCTTTGGTTTTAGGCCAATTCAACCAGGCGGGAAGGCATATCTTTCTTCAGCCAAAGCCGCTAGCACCGTTGGCGGCCGGCCAGCTTGACATCCTGCCTTATTACGGCAAGGTAACCCTTACGGGAATGGAACCGCTGAGAGATAATGCACTCGAAAATCCGTTCATGCAGGTTTCCGGGTCCTTCGATTTTGCATTTGTGCTTGTATGGCTCGTGCCGCTTTTCATTATAGTGATAGGATATAACGTGATTTCATCAGAAAGGGAGAAAGGAACCTACTCCCTGCTCCAATCCCAACCTGTATCTATTAGGAGCATTTTAGTCCAAAAAATGATCTTCCGATTTTTACTGGTTTTCGGGATTATCATCCTATCGTTACTCGTCTGGTCGGTTCTGTTTGGCATTGATCTTTTTAATATACAGGGACTGCAATTAATAGCCGCTATCTCACTCTACGCAGCGTTCTGGTTTGCACTGTGTGTACTGTTTAACCTATTCCAAACAACTTCTGCGGTGAACGCGGTTGGGCTTGCAGGCCTTTGGGTATTTTTTCTGCTGATCATTCCCTCCGTTATTTCGCTCGTCGTAACTTCTCTGCATCCCGTACCCTCTCGTGCTCTTTGGATAACGGAAAAGCGCACCATTCAACAGGCCGTTCAGGCAGAAGGTGATGCCATTTTTGATATGTGGGTTGTTGATCATCCCGAGGAATTTGTAGAAGGGGATACGCCTCAATTTTATAACACGTGGATCAGACGGTTTGTGTGGGCCCAAGCCACAGAAGAGCGCGAACGCGAAGCAGAAAGACAGTTCGAAGAGCCAAGAGAAAGGCAGGCTCAGCTTGCTTCACGCTTGCGGGCACTCTCACCACCGATGACTCTCCAGGCCTGGCTTGAGCGCAAAGCGGGTACCGACACGGAGCGGTTGCGTAATCTCGAAAATGAAATGCGGTCCTTCCAGCAGGAATGGCAGGAGTTTTTTCTGCCGCGGTTTCAAAGGCTGGAGTTTTTTACATCGGATGAGCTTGCTGATATACCGGCCCCAAATTTGTGAATAGAATCAATAAAACATACTGCAAAAAAATCATCGTTGTGGAAATAGGTGCCTTTGTTGCTTTCTATTTTTTTGCTATGTCCCCATCATTTGCAGTAGATAACATGGTGAAGTTTCAGATTGTTGAAATGCCTCTTGAATCACAAGCTCAAAATGAAGAAAGATCAGTTCCGGTGATTCAAGCTGTGAAAACAGACGCTGCAATTACCATTGATGGCCGTATGGATGAGGAGGCCTGGCAAAAAGCCCCGGTCATCAGCGGCTTCAGGCAAGTGGAACCGGAACAGGGTGAACCGGCCCGATTCCAAACAGAAGTGCGGGTTTTGTTTGATAATCAATATATCTACATAGGTGCCAGAATGTACGATGAACCTGGTAATAGGCCGCGGGTAACTGGCCTAAACCGGGATTTTGGGTATTTCCAGAATGACCTGTTTGGGGTTGTGTTCGATACTTATAACAACGAGCGTGATGCTATCAGTTTTCAGGTAACTCCTTACGGAAATCAGAGAGACTTGCAGGTTTTTGATGATGCTATTTTTAATAGGGATTTCGAAGTTGTATGGCATGTAGAGACTGAAATTCTTGAAGATGGCTGGACTGTTGAAATGGCCATTCCGTGGAGTTCACTTCGATATAGTGAAACCGGCGATACATGGGGGGTTAATTTCATTAGACGTCACAGGCGGAGTAACGAAGAATCGGCTTGGGCACCCTGGCCGCGGGCATACACAGCGTATCGAATGTCATATGCGGGGAAGTTAACTGGAATTGAAGTGCCACCACCTTCTATGAATTTGAGAGTTCAGCCATATGTTTTACTTCAATCAGACCGAACGTATAATGAAAATAATTTTAGTCCGGAGCCTAAAATAGGGGGTGAAATTAAGTGGGCTCCGAGCAGAAATAGTGTTCTGGATGTTACTTTCAACACCGATTTTGCTCAGGCAGAGGCAGATCAGCAGGTGGTGAATCTTTCCCGCTTTCCGGTTGTATTTCCAGAAAGGCGACAGTTTTTTCTCGAAAACGCCAACCTGTTTGATCTGGGAAGAGTGAACTGGTTAAAACCGTTTTTTAGCCGGCGTATCGGCCTTACACCCGGCGGTGAACAGGTACCTATAGATGCAGGGTTTCGGTTTACCGAGCAAAATACAGAACGAAGCATAGGGGCTTTGGTTATGCGCCAGCGCGGGTTTGATGAGTTTTCCCCGGCATGGTTTGGTGTTGCCCGCTACATAGAAAATATTGGGAACAATAAACGGGTTGGATTCATGGCAACTGCACGGCACGATGAAGCAGGTGATGGTTTTTCATCCCAAAATAACGTTACCGGGAATATTGATACGTTTATGCGATTCCCTTCAAACATAACCTTTGCGGCCAATCTGGGAGGATCATATGATGAACTGGAGAATAGTTGGGGACATGCCGGGGATTTCTGGATATCCTATCTCGACAATTTTATATACATCGGTTTGCTGCAGGCTGTTGTAAGTTCCAATTATTTGCCACGTACCGGTTTTGTAAGCCGAAGAGACATCATTATGACAAGCCCTGCCGTTACTTTCAATTGGCGCCCCGAATGGCGGCCGAGCTCTGTACGCGCATTTTCCCCCAGTATCTTAACCTACTTTTATCATAAGTACTCCGATTTAAGCTTTGAACAAGGGTTTGTTGCAGTAAGGCCACTTGTGGTTGATTTTAACAGTGGTGCACAATTTCAGTACAGCTGGATGATAGAATGGCAAAACCTTCAGAACGCTTTTAGTCCGGCTGGGATTTCTGTCGCTGCTGGAAATTACCAATATCAACAACATGAAATTACGTTCAATACCGATACGAGCGCTCGCGCATATTTCACTGCACAGGCAATTCATGGTGGCTTTTATGATGGCCAGTACACCATGCTTAGACTTGGCACAGGGTTCAGGCCCATTCCAAACATAGCTATATACAGCAACTACACTCGTAATCAGTTCCGAGATTTGGGTGTAGAGTCAGCCGACAGAAATCTCGACTTGATAACCACAAGCTTCCGAATTGCACTCAATCCCCGGCTTCAGTTTGCCGGTTCCCTTCAGCATAATACAGAACAGAAGCTGAATTTAGTTAACATGAGATTTTCATGGGAATTTTCGCCGCTCTCATATTTCTACCTGGTCTTTAACGATGTGCATCCATTCGGGGATGATCTGGATTTGAGGCCACCCGGCCAGCAACAGGCTATTTTTAAGGTTACATACTTGCAACAATTATAACTCAAAGCTCAACGATTAACTAAGAAACTAAAAAATATGAACCGTAAATCATTTCTTAAAACTTCAGCTCTTGGTATGGGCGCACTTTTTCAAATGCCCTTCTCGGGGGAGCATTTTAGCGCCTCTGAGATGTATGAAGCGTTTAACCGGAATGCATCAACCGGCCAGGTTTACGATGTGCTGATCATTGGCGGAAGTTTTGCCGGGTTATCTGCTGCTATGGGACTGGGACGCTGTCTCAGATCAGTTTTGGTGATAGATGAAGGTCTGGCGCGGAATCGCACATCACCAAGTGCAAACAATCTCTTCAGCCGTGATGGACAAAACCCGGGCGCCATTCGGAATGAAGCTAAAAGCCAGTTGCAGCAGTACAAAGAATACCTCAGTATGGTAAACGGCAGGGTAGAGGCAATATCGCAAGAAGATGACATTTTTGAGGTTCAGCATGCCGATGGAAGTGTTTATAATGCTAAACACATCGTTTTTGCCAGCGGTGTGACTGATAACCTGCAGGAAATAGATGGGTTGAAAGAACTTTGGGGCAGGGGTGTGTATCACTGCCCATATTGCCATGGGTGGGAAAATCGTGGTAAAAAAACAGTTGTAATAGGCGAAGGAGCGCGCTTACTTGGTTTTGCTGGAAACATTACGAACTGGACGGATAACGTCACATATTTTAGCCGGGGAGAGCCACTTCACCTGCCGAAAGAGACTGTAGATATGTTGCGTGGTTTTGGTTTGGTAATCAGAGAAGAAAAAGTCGAACAGATCTCAAAAACAAATGATGAGATTTATATTCGCCTCGCCGGGCAGGATAATTACGAAATTTTTGAGGCCTGCTATGCACCGGGCATCGTTCGCGCAAACAGCAAACTTGCAGAATCTCTGGGATGTGAAATGAGAGACAATGGCTCGTTTGAAGTTAATGAAAGCTATGAAAGTAGTGTGGTAAGTGTGTACGCAATAGGGGATATAAGCAGCCGGTCTAACGGGCAGGTTATTCATGCAGCATACTCCGGAAACGTTGTGGCAGCTGCCATTAATAGAAAGATGATACAGGCACGATTTTCATCATCCTGAACCAAAAAAACTTTAAAACCCTCAAACCAAATCTAAACTCATGAATCAAAGCATAATCTCACGGAAGAAAGCACTCAAATTTCTAACTTTTGGATCGGCATCAGCTCTTTTTGCACCCGCTCTTGTAACCACGGCATGTGCCGCGAATGAAAGACGACAGGCGGGCTCATTTCTCTCTTTTGACGATATTTTTAATACGGTATATCCATTTTCACTTCAGTCTTTGCCGTATGCTGATGATGCTCTTGAACCGTACATCGATGAAAAAACCATGAATATTCATCATGGGCGGCATCACAACGGTTACATCAATAATTTAAACAATGCACTTGAAGGTTATACAGAGCTGCAGTCTATGACTCTCTCAGAGCTGGTTGCCGGATTGAGAGATTTGCCGGAGGATGTAAGAACAGCTGTTCGGAATCATGGCGGTGGCCATCTGAACCACGTGGTGTTCTGGAATACGATGATACCCGGAGGCAGTGATCCAACTGATTCACTAAAAGAAGCTGTTGATCGGGATTTTGGCTCGATGGATAATCTTAAAGAAGAGTTGCTTTCTGAAGCCGGCAGGGTATTTGGTAGTGGGTGGTCGTGGCTGGCTGCTGATGAATCAGGCAGGCTTCAGGTAGTTCGAACGCCAAATCAGGATAGTCCGCTTACCGACGGCCTTACACCGCTAACCGGCGTAGACGTATGGGAACACGCTTACTACTTGAAGTATCAAAACTTGCGCGGAGAGTATGTAGAAAACTGGTGGAATCTGATCCACTGGGAGAAAGTGTCAGAGATTTACGAACAGTCTGCATGACCGCACGAAATTCCGTACTTGAATGGCTCATTATTGGAGGGGGAGTACACGGTACCTACCTCTCCAATGCCCTTATTCGAAATCGGGTAACCCGACGCAGCGATCTGCGGGTTTTGGATCCACACGACGAGCCCCTCAGGGAATGGAAAAAATGTACAAACAATGTGGAGATGAAGTATCTGCGTTCGCCTAAAGTACATCACCTCGACCTCGAACCTTTTTCCCTAAAACATTTTGCCGTCTGCGAATCTTGTGATGAAAGACTTTACATTCCGCCTAATGACCGCCCCTCTCTGGAATTGTTCAACCGGCATGCCGAAAATGTAATCGAGAGAAACGGGCTTCAAAGGCTCAGGATAAAAGATGTTGCGCTGAGAATTGAACCGGGCAGAAGTTATCATACGGTTTTTGGATCTGATCATATCTACAAAACCAAAAATATTGTAATTGCGGCCGGTAACGGAAAGCCTTTTTGGCC
>PWWL01000276.1:0-2500 GCA_003561515.1 Balneolaceae bacterium | reverse complement strand
TTAAAGATTTTTCAAAAAATGGAAATGTTTCCCTTATTCTCCGTCCTTCAAAATCTCCCCAATGATGTGGTATTTGTTTCAACTCAAAAGTTCTGGAAGAACTCAGGTTAAACTTTTCATCAGAATAAAAATATGCATTCTTCAAACTGTCGCTATTTTGATGCTGATGTACAGGCGGGGAAAATTCCATCAATATTTTTTCGGGAGTCACAAAATAGTACATACCGGTAAAAGTGCCATATGTGACTGACTCTTGTAAATTTATTTTATCAATTATATAAACTTCTAAAAAATCCAATGCATTTAATGAAAACAAGCTCATCCTTCTTTGAATCTGATCGTACACATATAGTTTTTCAGAATTTATATTCATACAACATATATCCTTAAACTCTCCCGGCCCATAACCCTCTTGGCCTAAATTTTTCAAATATTTACCATCCGAGTTAAATACATGTATGGTTTTTCTACCAACTGCTCCCTCTACTATAAATATGCGCCCTTCATCATCAACAATAAACTCACTCATACGGGAAAAGAATATGTCTTCTGTATCTCCGTAAGTTTGATCTTTTATTAACTGGATTTTATTAGCATTCTTTGATAATGAATAATTCGTGACATTTTCGGTATTACGAACATGAGTTGGTAAATTTTCGTGTGATTTATTTTTTTCACCACAACTTATTAATAATACGATCAGGCAGATTACTGTTTTTTTCATATAAAAATTTGTGAGAAGCAATATTTTACTTCTCACTTTTATTAGATTATCATTTTCATGCTTCTTGTAATCCAGAACATGCTCCCCAGCTTCCCGATACATCTTCTTCATCATATGCTGGATAAATTTCTTCGCATATTGTATCAGGGTCACCTTCTGCAGCTCTCTCCCATTCTTCAGAACCACCAGGTGTGTGGCAATGCAAACAGCTGGTGGTCCCATTGCCTGCCATCAGCCTCTTCATAGCGCTGCGGTTTAATACACCTTCTGTATTTTTTAAATCAATCATCTTTATATCTCCATTTTTTTAAAACTCATTTTGTCATTCGACGAGGTATGAGCTATGATTTTACCCCTGTTTGATCACTCAAACATTCGATTACTACTCTGATATTTTTGCATTTCCTGTAATTACATTCATAGTATTTGTGCTGTTCTGATCACCAAATGCTTCAATCAGCCCCGGTATCAATGCAACCAGATCCTTGACCCGGTAGGCTGCAGGCAATTCATACCCGTTCATAAATGTGGTTGGCGTCTTCGTTATTTCGGCGCTTTTTACCCAGCCGTAATGAGCCTGCAAATACTCCTCTGTTTCTGTATCGGAAATCGCTCCATTTACAGGATATGAATCGGTGAATTTCTCTTTATCCATTACCTCATACCACGCTTCAATCAGTGTTTGTCCGTCCGGTATTCCATTGTTGTGTTCCTTCAAGCCATGAAGCCATGCTTTTAACAGTAAACCGCTTGATTCTCCTTTATCCCCACTTTTCAAAAACCGCAGGGAGAGGTTTACCAGCTCGGGATACATTCTCAGCAGCTCCTTCGCCTGCACCAACTCGCTTTTGCAAGGGCCGCAAAAAAGGTTCACCGCCATGATCAATTTGACCGGGGCATCCGGGCTGCCGATCAGAAAATCGTGTTCAATGGGCGAGATGTCCACCTGCCGCTGTTTGAACAACAGGCTTGTAAATACTTCCGCGGAGTTTTTTATCCGGGCGGTGGCAATCTCGTTTTGCACAGCCCGGTTTTTCTGTTGTATGGTCTGTTTCAAAAGAAGAAGGGAAGAACCCGCCAATCCGAACAGCAGCAACGTCATAATGGCTTCCGGGAGAGCTAATGCCATCGGATTCATCAACCCGGTATAAAAGAGATAACCAAAGTAAAGTGCCTGTAACCCCAGAATACCGCTCACCACCAGGCAGAGGCGGCACCCCTCCTTGATTTTCACCGCCTGCAGCCAGAGCGAGTAGCCGATCATGGGGAGGGCAAGCATACTCACCCAGCCCAACACCGAAAGAAGGCCGCTGTTCGACCAGAGTGGCGCAAACAAACCGATGGCAACAAACTGGGCGGCAAAATAGCCGAGGGTCAGGTCCGAAAAGGTGATGAACCCGAACAGTTTTCCTTCCTCAGATCGCAGCACTTTTCCGCATCCCGCACCCGTGCCGGCGTTGCAGAAGCTCTCCACCGCCCGGTAGGTGATGCCCAGGTCTTTGGCGAACAGGAAGTAGCCTGTCACTGCTCCGGCCAGGGCTGTTACTATCATTAACAATTGTACCCATGAGAACGAAACCAGCAGTGGAATCGCCATCATTCCTGCCACAGCCAACATTACTACAGAAGCAAAAAATTTAAATCGTTTCTCTTCTTCGAGTGCTTTTGCGTTCTCTTTATCGGCAATTTGCTCGGTTGGTTCTGCTTTAAGAAGTACACCGCTCCAGTGGTTCAGCTTGTCTCCGGCGGCGTCCAGGTCTTTGGGTTCATACACCG
>PWWL01000402.1 GCA_003561515.1 Balneolaceae bacterium | reverse complement strand
TAGTTACCATTTGCCGCAGTTACTTGCGAAAGGTTTTGCGATCCGCTCATCGTAACGTCAACCAGATCAACAGGCGCACCCCATTCAGTTTCTATTCTACCGCTAACCACGTAGGTACCCTGCTGACAGGTAATAGTAACTGAACTTACACAAGATGCCGAACGTCCCTGGTCATCAGTAACAGTAAGTGTAACCATATTGACGCCTTCATCAGCACAAGTGAATACAAATGGATTGATATCCATATCAAGGTCACCACAGGTAGCTGAACTTCCACCGTCCACATCTTCAGGATCGAGAATCAGGCCAAGGGCTGGATTGTTGATCACAAAAACAGGGTTATCACAAATTGCAACCGGATCGAGATTGTCCTCTACCACGACATTGGTTTCACAAGTGGCAGTGTTGCCACCGCTATCGGTAACTGTGAGCGTTACTGAATTGGAGCCAATGTCACTACAATCAAAGGTAGTTTGCGAAGCGGTAAATGAAATACTGCAGTTATCAGAGCTACCTGCATCCAAATCTACCGGATCAATTTCCCCATGTCCGTCTGAATTCAATTCAACAAGAACATCAGCCACACACACAGCAGTTGGTGGAGTCACATCAAATACATTCAATGTTGTATTACAACTTCCACTGTTGCCGGCACCATCGTATGCAACCAGCAGGATGGAATTGGAGCCGATATTAGAGCAGTCAAAATCATAACTGCTTGTCAAAGGCCCACCATTTACACTGATTTCAAAGAACAACTCAGTATCGGGACAACCAGGATCAAAACTACTTGCATTAAAGAATGACGCCTCTATTGAGATCTCCCCTGAAGAACCGAGGTTCACATTGAGGTCATTGATACAAATAGTTGCGGGCTCTGTCGTATTATTAATATTTACGGTAGTCGCACAAGTTGAAGAATTGCCGCTGTCGTCAGTAGCTGTATAGGTAATGGTAGTTACTCCGTGAGCAAAATACACATCATCAATTGGAAGTGCACCATCACCGGAACCGCTTGTCGCACCAGTCAGTTCATAAGTGATATCCACAACATCGCAATTATCAAATGCTGTAGCAGCAGGCACTTCAACACCGGCATTACAGGTCGCAATAGAAACAGGACAATTTATCACAGGTGCCTGGTCATCAACAACCGTAACGGTACCTGTGCAAGTTGAAACCATATTGTTATCGTTGTTGGAAACAGTCACCGTTACGGTATTTGCACCCACATCGTTACAGTTGAAATTCAACTTGCTTACACTGGCAGTAAAGCCGGCATCACATGGCACGGAAATAGTTGCTATATCGCCCAAAGTAATGGAACCCTGACCACTGGAATTGAGATTCAACTCAATATCCTCACAGGTAACTGCAGGTGGCAGGTTATTTTCAACAAAAACAGTGGCATTACACTCTGCCGAATTACCACTTCCATCAGTTACGGTAAGGGTAACCGAATTGGCACCAGTATCCCCGCAACCGAATACAGAAGGTGAAGCAGAAAGCGAAATCTGGCCACAATTGTCGAAACTTCCATTGTCAATCAATGCGGGATCAAGCGTTACAGATTCATTTGCACCAAGCTCAATTGTAGCATTGGTACAGAATGCGAAAGGATTGATATTGTCAGTCACAGTCACATTGGCTGTACACTCATCCGTATTGCCATTTTGGTCTTCAACGGTAAGAGTAACGGTATTGCTACCGAGATCCGAACAAGTGAATGAAGTCTGATCAACAACTAAAGAAGTGATCCCACATTCATTGTCAAATGATCCTCCATCTACCATACCGACATTGAGCGTGGCAGAACCTGCAGAGTTTAGTGAGATGGTAGCATCCTGGCATACAGCCACCGGATCATTGTCATCTGCACCGACTATAAGCTGTTGCAATTGAGTGGTCTGGTTTGATCCGAAGTTGTACTCCCAGGTAACCATATCGTTGAAACCAACTGGGAAGGTATAAGAATCATTTCCATTGTCAATAACACCGGCTGGAACCGGGGCCAACTGACCGGCTATTTCAACCACACCATCGCAATCATTTACAGTGGCAAGAGGTGCGTCAACTATTGCATTTTGGCCATCACATGCTACCGCATTGTTGGTAGGCAATAGTGGACCAGGAGTCACAGGTTGAGGATCTTCGTCATTAACCAAAGTAACCTCAAACGTACAACTACCTGACAGGAAGTTGGGGCTGAGATCAGTGGCCGTAACGGTAACCTCAATGGTTTCACCCTCTGCAAGGCTCAATCCGGGGATATCGCCCAATGCAGTACCGGCGGCAGGACTCTGAGTAACTTCCTGATTACCGTTACAGTTATCCGTAACAGTAACTACACTGGTCCAATCAGGTAATTCTGTATCGGCACACAAGTTAGTGATCTGCGCATTGTCAGGGCAATTGGTAACCACGGGCGCCTGATTGTCGAGTACGGTAACCGTGAACTCACAAACAGATTCCAGACCGTTGACATCAGTTGCTGTGTAAGTAACTGTAGTCACACCGGCTGAGAACAAGGCAGAGCCTGATGAACCATTTTGGTTAAAGAAGTCATAATCGTGCGTCGGGTTAATAGCCGCATCACTGAACTCCTCAGTTACATCGGCGATTCCGCAGTTGTCGCTGATTGAGTAAGGCAATGACCATGATACCACCTGATTACAATTGAAGTTGGAAGCATTCACCACATAATCCGAAGGACAAGTGTGGAATACAGGAGCTTCATCGTCTTCAACGGTAACCGCAAGCATGTAGCTGGTTGAATTGCCGGTGTCATCGGTCAGTGACCAGGTAACATTAGTAGTACCTACCGGGAATCTCGCACCATCAAGAGTGGTGGTTGCGCTCACACCAGGTCCTGTGTAATCGTGTACAGGCACATTGCTCAATGGACAATTGTCACTGAAGGACGTCGGATCAAACTCATTGCCAGAAACAGTGTAGTAGCAATCTCCACCACCGTCTGCACTGGTCGTAACCGTTTCACTGGTAGAACCAGCGAGGGCTGGAGCTTCATCGTCTTCAACGGTAACAGTCAGGCTACATTCGTTAGAATTGCCGGACTGGTCTTCCACATAATAAGTAACTGTGGTTACACCTTTGTTGAAGTCTGCTGTTACAGATTGTCCCTGAACATCAGTCTGATTGAGTACTCCTGAGGTAGCACCAGAAAGCTGAGCTTCCAACAGTGTTACACTGCAATTATCAGTCGCAACGGGAACAGTCCATGTAAGTGAACCGGTGCAATCGCCTACTCCATTATTACTGGTTACTATTGAAGCGTTTGCAGGGCACACTACTTGAGGCTCAATCAAATCCTGGACGGTTACTACACCTTCACAGGTTGATTGGTTGTTATTCACGTCAGTTATACGCAATGTTGCATTTACATCACCGAGATTACTGCAATCAAAGGTTGCAGAAGCAGCATAAGAAGCTCCGCCATCAACGGAAATTTCATAATTGTCAATTGAACAATTTCCACCGGCATTTGCATCCAAATCCTCAGCATCCACAGTTACAGAGCCATCGGCATCTAAACTTACGGTAATATCCTCGCATACTGCAACTGGAGCAACGTCATCAATAACAGTTACATTGGCCGTACACTCAGCGGAATTTCCACTGAAATCAGTTACTGTAAGGGTAACTGTATTGTTGTTTCCAACATCGCCACAGCCAAATGTGGATGGTGATACATCCATTGAGGCTATTTCACAATTATCAAAGCTGTTATTATCAACATCATCCGCCGTAATCGATGCAAATCCTGATGCATCCAAATGAACGGTTACATCCTGACAAAGAGCAACAGGTGGTACATTTTCCGTTATGGTAACTTCAAAAGAACATACGGTTTCATTGCCCGCGTCATCAACCGCCGTATAAGATACAGTAGTAGTACCTATTGGGAACAGTGCCGTTCTCTCCTGCTTGGAAGGATCAGTGTGATCGTATCCGGAAGGAGTGATTGAGATCGGTCCGTAGGAAGTACTGACAGACTCAGTTACATCAGCTATACCACAATTGTCATCTAAATCAGCAGCCATAGGCGCGTCCCATGTGTAATTGTTATTACATGCACCTGGGCCAACAGTTGCAATTGTAACAGATGACGGACAGTAGCTGAATGTGGGAGCTTCATCATCGTTCACTGTGACGGTAAAGCTGCAATCAGCGGAATTAGAGCCGGTGGCATCAGAAACACTCCAGGTAATTGTGGTCGTTCCTTCATCAAAAGTAGCCCCATTGAGAGTACTGCTGTTGTTAAAGTCATTCTCCACCATTCCAACTCCTACACAATTATCAGTAGCTGTGGCATCCAGTGAGTT
>PWWL01000327.1 GCA_003561515.1 Balneolaceae bacterium | reverse complement strand
CCGTCTCCACATCCCCGGCGTTGGTCACCGGCACGCAGAAAAACCGGTACTGCATGGACATGCTCCGCTCCCGCGCAGTTTGTACCCTGCAAAGATATCAATGGCCCGTTTCCAAAAAACCAAAAAAATACACCCAAATTTTCAAAAAAAATTTTCCCGTTCTACCTCGTCAAACTGTGCATAAAACCCGCAGGCCATCCGACTTCCATCCCGTTCCAAATCCGCTCGTCCCTTGCTCCTGTTCCACGGCCTTCCAGTGCGGATGCACCGCTCGCTCCCTGCTTCCCCTCTGATTCCTGCCCGACTACTGCTGACCTGGGGAGAGGGCCAAGCGGAACCCTGTGGTGGAGGACATATCACCCGGATGCGCTGAGTCCCGATGGCTCGCGCGAGTGTTTTCGGCGGCCTCGTATACACCACCGCCCCTAAACACTCGCCTCACGCCTGTCTCAGGACCTTGGGGATTATCAATTGGACTTTCTGAATAATATTCATAATTAAAATAGTCCGAAACCCACTCACGAACATTGCCGCTCATGTCGTAGATGCCTAGCGCGTTGGGTGCTTTTGTACCCACCTCCATGGTAAGTCTATGCAGATGATCTGGAGCCCACTCCGGGTACACATAGCTATTTTCACCATACCAAGCCAAGCTGTCAAGATCATCGCCGCCGCAGTACTTCTCCTTCCGACCGCCACTTCGACAGGCGTACTCCCACTCGGCCTCGGTGGGCAGACGAAAGACATGACTGCCGCGAGAGTTCAACTCGGTTATAAAGGACTGAACATCATTCCAGCTCACACTCTCCACTGGACGCACCACTGAACAGTCGTTCCAGTACGGGAAATACGACGGATTGCTGTTCATGATCTTGGTCCACTGGTCTTGGGTGACTTCGAACTTGCCTATCCAGAACCCTTTTAAACATACCTCGTGTACCGGGTATTCTCTATCATGACAACTGTCAGTCCACGCCCCGCAGCCCATCTCAAAACAGCCGCCCGGAACCCAGACGAACTTCATACCAGTGACAGGATCAGTTCCGGTAAAGGTCTCTTCGACTACAGTTACTTGGGCAATCCTATCCGTAGAGCCTAATCCGGACTGTCCAATTGGTCCCTGGAAATCATTAATGAAATCAAGACGGTAGTTATGAGTACCTAGATCAAGTGTGTGTGTGTCCAGCACGGAGACGTGTACTTCAACAGACGCGCCGGGCTCAAGATTACCTGAACTAGGCTGCACATGAATCCGGGTCGAAGAGGGAGTAACCCTCCAGGGCATGTCTTGTTCACCAAAATTGCTCAGTGTATAGGTGGTTTGCAAATTTTCACCGGTTCCTTGGAGAATAGTCTGGTTGATGTCACTACCCTGAACATCCAGGCGCGGAGGTTCATCATCACAAGGATTGAGCACTCCGCCAGAGACTTTTCTGTTCCAATAATAAAATTGAAATGACAGACTGAGTTTTGCCAGAGCTTTACCTAAAATTGGCACATTTTCATTGCCTGACCACTGCAAATTGGCATTTATCCCGCACCATAGTCCCCAATCCAGAGCGTCAGGGCAGTCAGGATCAAAGCTTTTTGTTACATTGCCCATAAGATTAGGTACTATAGCTAAACCGGGTCCAGTCAGATTGTAAATCATCAAGTCAGGCTGTACTAAAACATATCCTTTAATTGATCCCTCGGCATTGAACTGTGGTTCTTGAAAATTCCATTGTCGACTGAATCCTCTTATGGCTTCCCATTGTCTTTCCTGTGTATATTGCACTCCTCCCTTGGAAATCATCGTATAACTTACTCCCATGCTTAGAGCAGCTTCAACACTGCCCTGAACACCAAGATAGATATCAACCCGGGGAGAAACCCAGATTGGAACAGGACCGGCCATAAACTTTATGGGTTTGAAAGCCAAAGT
This sequence comes from Balneolaceae bacterium, assembly GCA_003561515.1. Lineage (GTDB taxonomy): Bacteria > Bacteroidota > Rhodothermia > Balneolales > Balneolaceae > Rhodohalobacter. Next base: position 2,419 of record PWWL01000327.1, on the reverse strand, counting down.
ATGTATTTTCTTTTTTCTTGTTCCCGTGATTTTCCCGCTACATGTCATGGAAAGACCTGTTCTGACACCAGTTTCGGGTACAAACTTAAAATATTCCAGACCTAGGATAGGTCCATATGAAATGCCTGCGTCAATAATGATATCTACCTCCACCACACCATTTAATCTGATCTCAGAGGAGCCACTCCGAATAACCAAATCTCCGGTTATCGCTTTAAGTATTCCTTCCGGATCGGGAACATCGCCTATCTGAAGACGAAAAACCGTGTCATTGGTGTCTTTGGAGGGAACAAGGCGGATAGGAAGTATTTCTCCTGTCTCGGATCGAACCCTGGTTGTATAGACATCAGGCTCAAGATCTCCATGAGTCAGACTTCGAAGAATGGTTCCTGAACCCTGCAGTATAACTTCTTCCAGGCTGGCCTGGATAGTTCTTAGTTCCCAGGTATTTTTCTGTTGGGACAAAACGGCTATCACTTGAAGCAGAAAAGGTCCCTTATCAGACATGCCGGCCACAAACCATTCCTTTGCAATATCAGCCATAATGGCCAGAAGTTCTTCATCATGTTCATCAACAGTTACACTGATAATATCTCCTGACCAGATAACAGAAGCTGGGCTCAAATCCACGAAATTGGGGTTAATCACTGCTTCCTTATAACCGAAATTGACATGTACCTGACGGCTACTCTCCAACCCTACCCGGCACCGGGTCTGATCGGAGCTTATCCAGTCGCACCCGGTCCAGCCCAGGATTTCAGTTGCATCTATAGGTGTGGCTGTTAGTTCTACAGGATCTTCTCGGTCGCGCGGATAAAATGCCAAAGTTTTCTGGACTGAAGCATCCGCTTCACTGTCTATAAAAAGATTTTCATCGCTGCTAATCACCTGTCCTCGACCAAAAGCAGCCAGTCTGACCTGGACTTCGTTTTCCAGATTGTCTGGAAAGGCAAAACTAAGATGTGCTCCAAAAACCTTAGTCAGAGCTTCATCCAGATCCTGACTGGCGGCATTGGCATGTATCAAAGGGATGAACCCTTCTGAGCCAAGAAGCTGATGGTAATTGAAGGACAGCTTTGCTCTTTGCTCTTCATTGCCTGGAATAAATTTGAGCAGGTCATTATAATCTATCTCTCCTTCACCTTGAATCTTCTCCACCAAAAGAGTCCCGGCTATCTGGTCCAGACGCTTTTCCAGTTCACCAACACTGGCCTGTCCGATCCAGGCCCGGCTATAGCGCCAGGCAATATCAGTCAATGAGTTTATTTTAAGACCTCCTTGACGCCACTGCGAGGCCCTGGCCAAGGCGTGAGCAGTTCCCTTATTGCGAACAGGATTCTGGTCAATGATTCCGTCATCATTAGCATCTATATCCCATCCGCCTATGGCTGTAACCAGAATCCATTCATTATCCGGAATTCCGGACAAATACAGGTCAAAAGTGCCTGCTGCCTGCATGTCAACAGAATGGTTGGCCAGGAAAGGACCCTCAATGGGACTTAAAAGATTGCTTGAACGATAAGCCTTGATGGTTGATCCGGCCAGGGGGCCGAGCACGGCCTGGTTGGATAAAGGCTCTGTGGATGCTTTGGAAAAATTTGCTGTGACGGTAAGTGCCTGGCTCATGCTCACCTGACAGGTAAGCTGTGTTCCGCTGCATGCCCCGCTCCAGCCGGTAAATACAGATCCCAGATCAGCCTCAGCTGTTAAAGTAACCAAAGTTCCAGATTCGAAATCATCACCTGAAGGAGAGGTGTGCACTTGACCTTGTCCTTCACCAGCTGTGTCGATGTTCAATGCAAAGCGTTCGGTTTCTCCCAAAAGCAGCATGAGTACTCCGGGAAGAGCCTTGTTATTACTAAACTGGTTCCTTGTTTGTTCGGCTCCCTCTACTTGTTCATAAGTCAGGACCTGGCTGGCCAGAAACAGGCAGACAATAAGACTTAAAAAGATAATGATGGGTTTTCTCATGTGTCGCTCCAATGGTATTCTGAAATTATTGATCAGTCCCCATTAAGGGGCGCATCTGGTACATTTGATCAAACAAAAACGCCCATCCCCCGCCATAAGGCAAGAGATGGGCCCATATATTCAAAACCTGGACAACCAGGCCAAAACAACATCATTATCACCCGGCACATGAAACCAGGCGTCCAGCTGAAATATCTGTGGAGTGCAGTTTTCTTTCATTCGCTGTTCGGTTCAATTGTAATTGAGGAGGAATGTCTATCGGAAATATGTCACAAAATTTAAAGCATGATTTAGATTAGGGGTCAACAACAAATGATCACTGGACCAGCCAGGTTCTGAAATCTATTTTGCAGCCTACGTGCATCAAAGAAAAATTTAACCCCCTCCCGAAATTTTCAAACTTCTTTTGGTATTCTTCGGAAATTAAGGGGCCAATGATAGCCATATT
>PWWL01000099.1 GCA_003561515.1 Balneolaceae bacterium | reverse complement strand
TTGCACAGGTGCAGTATGTTCCGGATACCGACAGCCGTGTCTGGATTGAGGGCCGTTCGAACGTTAATCAATTTACCTGTGAGTCCCTTAGCTATGAGGGGGAAGCAACTCTATACGAAGATGCACTCGAAGAAGGTGAAGAAATAGCAAGCAGAGATGAATATGCCTCCATTCGTATTGAAATTGATGTATTTGACCTTGAGTGTGGCCGCGGGCGTATGAACCGTGATCTTAGAGATGCTTTAAGGGCAGAAGAGTTCCCCAAAATCACCTTCATTTTTGGCAATGTACTGGATATGTCGGCAGCCGCACAAGATGAGAGCCACTCATCTCCGCTTGCTATGCAGCTTGAAATCAATGGTTCACTGTCGGTTGCCGGAACAACACGCGACATACAGGTTAAACTGGTTGGCTATTTTCTTGAAGACGGTCGGTTGCGCGCTGTTGGAACCAAAAGTATTCTGATGACTGATTTTAATGTAGAACCTCCCGTTGCGCTAATGGGCCTTGTAAGGGCTGAAGACGAACTCACCGTTCACTTCGACCTGATTGCAAAGAGAGAATAATAACCAAAAGCACCGTCACTCCGGATTACAAAAATGAAAAAGTGGGTTGACCAAATCAGATTACAATCTGACCATTACGGGTCACAATACTGGAGGTATCACCATTCTGGCACTGTGATGGAGCTTATTGTTGATACACCGTATCGCAAAAACCAAAGCGAGTATCGCAAGGCGATAATCCATGTAGGCATGGTGTTGCAGGCATTATCAGATATGGCTGCAAAGAGTGGGCAAACAGTTTTGATTCAGAGCTTCCCAAGTTTGGATGACCTGCAGGTTGTTGCTGCAGTCCGAATCCAAAGAGGACATTCTTCAACAAACAACTCAGGAGCCTCAGCCGGTTCTAAACACAGCAGCCGTTCAATGTTTTCCCAAATATGCGCCTTCGCTGACAAATACCAGCTTCATTTTGAAGAAATTAGCCGAAGCGAAATACCTGAAAATACAGAGATAGATCCAGATGAGAGCTTCAAATGGTATGCGCTCCCCAGCCGTTTCGACAACCCGTTTACCTGGCTTCGAATCGGCCAGTGGAAGGAAGTTGTAAACAAACTTATGGGGCGGATGGACAATGAGAAGATGCCTCAAATTATCACAGACCGTCCGGCTTTAAAAGAGTTAAAAAGCACATCCTCCCGAATACGTAAAAATTATATCCAGGGGTTTGTTATCGTCAATACCGAATCTGTCTGAGGCAACCCAATTCAGAGATGCTGCCGGTGCTGAACTCATGCACGGTGGTCGACTGTGGAGTGAATTTCTACATCGCTAAGAAGTGTTTTGTGGACCGGACACTTCTTTGAGATCTCCAAAAGCTTATTGATCTGTTCACCCGAGAGGTCTCCTTTCACAATCAGCTCTTTTTCAATTTTATCAATGCGTGCCTTCGGGTCATCGCAATCTTCACAGTCGTCTGCATGGTCTTTAAAATGCCGGAGCTCCATGTAGATATCCTCAACCGGCCATTTCTTACGCTCGGCATACATCCGAACGGTTATAACGCTGCAAGAACCAAGCGACATCAGCAGATAGTCGTACGGATCTGGACCGCTGTCAGTTCCGCCCATATGTTCCGGTTCATCGGATAGTACCTCATGGTTGCCTGCCGTCATCACGGTTTTGTAATTCTCACTTGAAAGGTGAATGTGTACAATTTTCTTCTCGTTATTTTGAGCCATAGTGTTGCTTGTCGTTTAGTGATTCAAAAAAGGTTTTGTGGATTTCATCATGAATCGGTTTAAGCTGAGCTTGATTAATAATTTGAGGCCTAAAAGGCCCCTCCTTAAAAAGCCACACTTCGCCCCGAAACTTCGGAGGAAGGGAGGTACCACTGCCACTTTTTAAAATCGAACTCAGGTATTTAAATAATATTTCCATTGATACATGCCCTCACTTCCGGGTAACTGCACATGGTTATGCTTTCACTTTTTTGGAATGCTAAAGTAGAACGTACTGCCAACGCCTTCTTTTGAGTCAACCCCAATCATTCCGCCATGTTCTTCCACTATTTTTTTGCATATGGCCAATCCTACACCGGTTCCTGAATACTCATCGCGGCCGTGCAGTCTCTGGAAGATATTGAAGATTTTTTCCTGGTACTGAGGTTCAATTCCAATTCCGTTATCCTTCACAAAGAAACGCCACGTCTTTTTATGCTCTTCATGCCAGATTTCAATTTTTGGTTTGGAACCCGGTTGATGGTAGTTTAGTGCATTGCTAACCAAATTCTGCATGAGCTGCTGCATAGCTCCTCTTGCTGCGAAAACGGCCGGTAAAGGCTTCTTTTTCACCTCGGCACCCATATCCTCAATTTTCGTTCGGTGAAGTGCCAGAACATTGTCAACGATAGAATTCATGTCAACATGTTCTTGCTCAGTATCAACACGTCCAACTCTTGAGTAGTCGAGCAGGTCAAGAATGATCTGTCGCATTCGCCTGGCACCATCGGTAGCAAAATGAATGTATTGATGTGCACGCTCGTCCAGTTGATCACTGTACTTTTTCTCGAGCTGTGCAAGAAAACTGGTAACCATCCTCAATGGCTCCTGCAAATCATGCGAAGCTACAAATGCAAACTGCTCGAGTTCGGCGTTGGATTTGGCCAGTTCTTCGGCCTGTTTTTTCAGGGATTCATTCAGGCTGCGCAGTTTTTCTTCAACCTCTTTCTGTTCCGTTACATCACTCATTGCCCCCACAATCCGGATCACGTTGCCTTTTTCATTCCGGATTACTGATCCTTTGTCCCGGATATACGCATAGCGGCCGTCCTTTTTCTGAAAGCGATACTCATTTTCCCAAATAAGTTGCTCTTTATCCGTAAAAAGCTCATCGATACTGTTCATGATACGCTCTCTATCGTCTTCATGAATGCATCCAGCCCATCTCGAAAGCTCATTCCCAAATTCTTCTTGGTCGTAGCCAAATAATGTATCGAACCCTTCACCCCAATAAAGAGACTCTTTTTTTGCATCGAAATCCCAGATCGCATCTTCCGATACCTCCGATACTTTCAGAAATCGTTCATTAGAGAGTTCGATCTCCCGAATTGCATTATAGCGTTCGGTGATGTCTTTAAAGAATACTGAGAGCCCCGAATCTGAAGGATACGCGCTAACTTCGAACCAATTCCCAGTACCGGGATAGTATGCCTCGAACTGAACTGTAACCTGGTTCTCAACTGCATTTTGATATTGCCTGTAAAACTCGAGTTCAACTGCATCTGCATACACATCCCAAAGATTTTGACCGATAACCTCCTCTTTGGTTTTCTGCAGGAAGCTTTCCGCCATCTTATTCCAGTAGGTTATCGTCCAATCATTATCCACTGCAAAAAAAGCATCCCCGATTCTTTCAAGAATGTCGTTCTTTTCCTTAAACGATTCCTCAAGGTCATGTTTCGCTTCTTCGTTTTCTATAGCTGAAGCAAGGTTGATGGCAATGGTTTGGAGAAAAGAGATCTCTTCGTCTACCCAAACCCTCTCATTTGTGCAATCATCGAACCCGATAAATCCATGAAAAGTACCTTCTACGAATACCGGAATTGATAGTACAGACTTTACGCTTTGTTCTTTTAAAATATTTCTGAATGTTTCACTTTCTATCGTTTCCACAATGGCAGAATAAGGCTTGTTTTTTGCCATCACCGCAACAGAAGACGCTGCTTCGGCAGGGAGATCTGTATTATCTGGGTTGCTGGCCTGCGCTTCAATGCTATCTCTCGTCCACTCTAAACGCATGGTAATTGTTACGGGTTTACCGCTCGCATCCAAATTGTTTTCAAAATAATAGACCCGGTCTGCGCCGGCAATATTTCCGAACATTTCGAAACTTTGCTGCAAAGCACTAAACCATGATTCTTCACTAATAAGCAGGCCATTGAACCGGGCTATGGCGTCGAGCTGATTGTTTTTTTGCTCAATTAACTTCTGCTCCTTTTTCTTTTCGTTGATATTTTTAAAATATACGGAAAGGCCACTCTCGGCCGGGTATGCTGCAATATCGTACCAGGCATTTTGCGGAGGGTAGTTGTATTCGAACGTTCTGGCCTTTTTCTGCCGAACAACCTGATTGTATATTTCGAATAGCTCGGTATCGGCAGCCGGGGCAAATACGTCCCATATTTTGTTACCAATCACCTCCTCCGCAGTTTTTTCAAGAAGCCTCTCCGCTTCACTATTGAAATATGTGAACTTCCACTCTTTGTCTAATGCATAGAATGCATCAGAGATACTCTCAAGAATGGTATTTTTTTCAACAAGCAGTTTCTGCAGCTTTTCATCCTGC
>PWWL01000092.1 GCA_003561515.1 Balneolaceae bacterium | reverse complement strand
CCTCCGATATGGGCGCACTGGCCGGCGAACAGGCCCTGGAGATGGCCGGCATCGACCGCGAATCGCTCGATTACATCATTGTGGCCCACAATTTCGGCGACGTTAGGGCCGACAACCTGCGCGTGGATATGCTGCCGGCACTCGCCTCGCGGGTTAAATACAAGCTGGGAATCACCAACCCCTCCTGCATCGCCTACGACCTGCCATTCGGATGTCCGGGCTGGCTGCAGGGGATCATCCAGGCGCACTACTTTATCCGGAGCGGGGATGCAACGTCGGCGCTGGTCATAGGCACCGAAACCCTGTCGCGCGTCAGCGATCCGCACGACCGCGACAGCATGATCTACGCCGACGGCGCCGGGGCAACCGTGCTGCAGGCCGGCAACGGAAAGAGCAACGGCAGCGATTCGGATGCCGGCATCCTCTCCCACACCGCCCGCACCGACACCGAAAGCCAGGCGTTTTACCTCTCCATGAACCGCTCCTTCAACAGCCAAAACGGCGACACCCTCTATCTGAAGATGGACGGTCGCAAGCTCTACTCCTACGCGCTGCAGAACGTGCCCGGACTGGTGAAGCAGAGCATCGACAAGGCAGGCGTGGAGCTGGGCGATATCAAAAAGGTGCTGATCCACCAGGCCAATGAGAAGATGGATGAGGCCATTCTCCAGCGCCTGTTCAAGCTCTATGAGCAGGAAACCATCCCCGAAGGCATCATGCCGATGACCATCGGCAAGCTCGGCAACTCGAGCGTGGCCACCGTCCCCACCCTGCTCGATCTCATCCTCCGCAAACAGATGAACGGCCACTCCATCGCCCCCGGAGACATCATCGTGCTCGCCTCCGTCGGCGCCGGGATGAATATTAATTCGGTGGTGTACAGGATGTAGGATTGCAGATTGATCAATTGTATAATTGCAGATTGCAGATCGGGAAAGCTGTCGCATCAACAACCCTTCAATCTAAAGTTACCCAAATTGCAATACTCCACCCTGAACTTATCCGCTCTGCAATAGTACAATCTGCAATTTCCCGATCTGCAATAGTACAATCTGCAATTCCCCGATCTGCAATTTCAAAACAACTCTTCCGGATTTATCTGCATAAATTCCTGCCATGGCAATCCGCCGTCTCCGATCAAAAGCACTTTATCGGTATGAAATTGCCCGGAAAACGCCTTCATGCCTGATGTTCGCTTTGCACTGCTGCTCTTCACTTCCAACCCGATAACCTTTTCACCTTTCTTCAGAACAAAATCAACTTCATCATTTCCCTGCCTCCAGTACAACAGTTCAAAATCTCCCTTCATGTTGTGATTGAGAAGATGTGCGCCTGCGGCCGTCTCAACCCACCGGCCCCATTCAGAAGGCTGCTCATAAATTTCATCGAACGTGAATTGTGATTGAGCCGACTTGAGCGCTGTATTGTAAACCTGGAATTTAGGGCTGGAAGCGCGTTTTCTGATTTTGTTGGGTGTAAACTTTTCAAGCCCGGCCAGTAACCCTGCAGAATTGAGCAGGCTCAAATAGTGTGAAAGCGTGGTGGTATTGCCGGCGTCGTGAAGCTGGCCAAGCATCTTGGTATACGAAAGTATTTGCCCGGAGAACTCACAACCTAGTTCAAACATATTTTTCATGAGTGCTGGTTTGTCAACTCGGGTCATCATCAGGATGTCTTTCGAAACCGTAGCTTCTACCAGGGAGTCGCGAACATACTGCTTCCAACGTGATTCATTCGCCATAAGCGGTACCGCACCCGGATATCCTCCAAACCAGACATACTGATCGGCAGTAAGGCCAAATGCATCCGCCATTTCGCGAAATGACCAGTGCCCAAGCCAAATGGCCTCGTACCTGCCGGCCAGCGACTCTGTAAGTCCTTTCTGCAGCATCATCCTGGATGATCCCAGCAGTATTACATGGAGCGTGGTGCCTTGTAGCCTATCTTTGTCCCACTCTTTCTTCACATATTCACTCCAGTTCTCAATTTTTTGTACTTCATCAACCACGAGAACAAACCTCTTTTCATTGCTCTTTGCTGCCATTATTCTCGCCGCTTCCCACTGTTGGGAGATCCATATGCCATCATCCCCGCGTACCGCATCCGCCGAAATGTAGTGAGATGGCAATTTGGTTTTTTCCAGAAACTGCTGAACAAGTGTGGTCTTCCCTACCTGTCTCGGCCCGTAGATCACCTGTATAAACCTGACCGGCTCATTTTCAATTCTTGATGCTAAAATCTCAATTTCTTGGCGCTTATAATTCATCATAATCATAATTACTCATTGCATTGAGTAAATTTACTCAAAATACTAAGTAATTGATAATCTGACATGCATAGGAGAGATTAACGCATGAATGAAACATATTTGAAATTCCTGCCGCGAGGGAAAGATTGCAAGTTGGTAAAGTGCAGATTGATTAATTGTTTAATTGCAGATTGCAGATCGGGAAAGCTGTCGCATCAACAACCCTTCAATCTAAAGTTACCCAAATTGCAATACTCCACTCTAAACTTACCCGATCTGCAATGGTACAATCTGCAATTCCCCGATCTGCAATGGTACAATCTGCAATTCCTCACCTTCCTCTAGCCCGTCGTTTTTTCGCCGTGTTCACGCTCGACACAAAAATGGATATCAGTTGATGGCATTCATCCGTTAGTTCATCGATCAATTCTTTCGATTTATAAAACTTTGCCAGAGTTGCAATGTATAGCGCTACTTTCGTCTCATTCAGCTCCTTCAGGCAGATCTGCATTTTGTGAATAAAGTCTTTGATCGATTCAGCCCGCTGCGCCTCACCATAGTTGAATGCCGGTGATGAACCGGAACGAATCATCTGACCGGCCACATGCCTGCCCGCCGCCGTTTTTGAAAACTCATCACACAGTTTAAAAATATTCACCGCAAAACGGATCAATCTTTTTTCAAGTTCCTCACTTTTCATATCTCATTCTCCCTGATTAATTACTGGTTCTACAAGTATGAACCAGGAAAGGGAGATTCCTTACAGATTTTTTTAAAAAAAACTCTCGCCCTAAATAACTATTGATGATTGCAAATTGAGAAATTTAATAATTGCAGATTGCAGATTGTAAATCTGAAAGAATCGCAAAAATAGCAACCTTCAATCTGCAATTTACCGATTAGCACTTTCCCAATCTGCACTTCCCCAATCTGCAATTCCCCGATCTGCGATTTATCGATCTGCAATCCCCCAATCTGCAATCCCAAGCCTTAAAAACCCAGCGAATACCCCAGCATCAGCGTTATGCTTTGATTTTTGATATCGGTATTCGTGCCGTCTTCGCGAAGCCTCGAGAGACCGCGAACAAGCCGGCCATCCAGCGTAACGATTCCCAGGTACGGGATGTCGAAATCAATTCCTGAAGAAATAACATATCCGCGATCGGCCTCACGCAGGGTAGTCTGCAGATCTGAAAAGTTATCGTTTGCGCACTGCTCCACCGTTCTTTGCAGATCGTTGGAAATGGTGAAACTGCAGTCGAGCTGCCATGCAAATACCGGTCCGCCGGCAATATATGTGTCCATGTAATTATTGCTCAGAAATGGCAGCGTTACCTTGAGAAGCAGCGGCACTTCGATGTAGGAAAGATTGAACCGTAGATCGAACGGCTCATCAAAACCCGGCTGGGTGGGATCGATGTCCTGTATGGAGCGGATCTGATCGGTAAACCGGGTTCCCTTCTCCGCATAATACAATTCAGGAACTATGGCTACAGAACCCACCCGGAACAGCGTGAGCGACAAGCCCGCGTTCAGCCCCATCACCTCCTCGGCCGAAACGGCGTCACCGCCCACAAACGTTGAAAGATTGACGCCACCCCGCAAACCGAGCTGCGAATAGGCATCTGAGGCACAAAGAAGCATAACTGCCATTAAAATCACAGAAACAGAGACGTGTTTGGTTTTCATAGGTATTCCCGTTCATTTTGAGTTACTCTGGATATAACCGGATAAGCGTATTTTTTACCCGTAGAATGTCATCAAAGCGGCGTACGGATTTAATAATTGCAGATTGAACAATTGAAGAATTGCAGATTGCAGATCTGAACGAATCCTTAAAACAGCAACCCATCAATCTGCAATTTCCCGATCTGCAATTACCCAATCTGCAATCCTCTGATCTTCAATTTCCTTACTTTCCTTCATGCTAACCATCAAAACCTTCACCGGCTGGGGCATCATGCCGCACATCCCTGACCTGGCACGGCTGCGCATCCGCGTGTTCCGGGATTTTCCCTATCTCTACGACGGGTCGCTGGAATACGAAGAAAGCTATCTCTCCACCTATCTTGAATCTCCCGACAGTCTCGCTGTGATTGTGTTCGACGG
>PWWL01000244.1 GCA_003561515.1 Balneolaceae bacterium | reverse complement strand
GGGATTTGTCCTCCGGAAGGAGCTGAAGTTTACAGTGCAGTTGAATCGCCCAAAGGTGAACTCGGTTACTACATTCAGAGCGATGGCACAGGCCACCCATGGCGGCTAAAAATTAAAGGGCCATCTCTTGCCAATCTTCAGGTTCTCGAAAATATTCTGGATGGCGAAATGGTTGCTGACACTGTTGTAATCATTGGTGGTGTGGACCCGGTAATGGGAGAAGCCGATAAATAAATACTATGACTTACGAATTTACAAAAGAAGATCTCGACGAAATAGAGCGTATTAAGGCAAAATTTCCTGAAGTAAAACCGGCCACGCTTCCGGTACTTTGGGTAGCTCAAAACCGATTTGGGCATGTAGAGCCAGAAGTGCAGCGCCTTGTTGCGGAAACTCTGGGATTACCCGAATCACACGTCCATGGGGTGGCAACTTTTTACACTCAGTATTACAAAGAAAAAAAGGGCAAGTACGTTCTTGATGTTTGCACGTGCCTGAGCTGCCAGCTCTGTGGGGGCTACGACATTTTGCATCATCTCGAAGATAAGCTTGGCATAACGAAAGGCGAGACCACTGATGATGGTATATTTACCTTAAACGAAGTGGAATGTCTGGGTGCTTGTGGTTATGCTCCCATGCTTCAGATCACGAATGATCACTATGTAAATTATCTCACGAAGGAAAAAGTGGACAAGCTTATAGATGATCTGAAGGAAGACAAGCTGCCGGACTACGAGAAAATTGAAATGCCACTCAGAAAAGTGAAATAAGATACTATGAGCGCTGTTGACTGGAAAAATTACGAACCTGTTCTGATTCCTAATATCGCGGATCTTGACAAGATCGACGTGTATATCAAAAATGGCGGCTACTCCGCTTTGAAGTCAGTTCTTACGGATAAATCCAAATGGCCTGATCCGAAAAGTGTAATTAATGAAGTGAAAGATGCCAATATCCGCGGACGTGGCGGTGCCGGTTTCAACGCAGGCCTGAAATGGTCATTCATGCCCCCCGCCGATGGCGGTCCACGCTATCTTGCCTGCAACGGTGATGAATCAGAACCGGGCACCTTCAAAGACAGAAAGATTTTTGAATACAATCCGCACGTGTTTATCGAAGGCGCTCTGATTGCCGCATACGCCATGCAGATAACCACAATCTATGTGTATATCAGAGGCGAATATAAAGCCTACATCCGGATGATGGAGAAGGCCCTTCAGGATGCCTATGACAAGGGCATGATCGGTAAGAACATCATGGGAAGCGACTTCAGTGTTGATTTTTATGTTACCGGAGGAGCGGGTGCATACATCTGCGGCGAGGAAACCTCCATGCTCGAATCTTTGGAAGGCAAGCGCGGCTACCCAAGGGTGAAACCCCCCTTCCCTGCTCAAAAAGGGCTTTGGGGAAGGCCAACAACTATCAATAACATTGAAACGCTTGCACACGTAACCAGCGTAATAAACCGAGGTGCAGACTGGTTCAAGAGTATTGGCGCCGAAACTCATCCCGGCCCTATTCTCTACGGAATCTCCGGACATGTAAACCGCCCGGGCGTGTATGAATTACCCTCAGGCGTTCCTGTTCTTGATTTAATCCATGAAGTGGCTGGAGGAATCAGAAATGGAAAAAAATTGAAGGCGGTTATTCCCGGCGGATCATCCACACCGGTTGTGAGGGCCGATAGCCTCGACGGTATCACTATGGATGCAGACTCGCTTCGTGAAGTTGGCACCATGCTTGGAACAGCCGGAATGGTTGTGATGGATGAAGACACCGATATGGTGGATATGCTTTGGAGGATCACGCATTTCTACCATCATGAGTCGTGCGGGCAGTGTACACCCTGTCGTGAAGGTACCGGCTGGCTCGAAAAAATTATGTTGAAAATCAAAAACGGTGAAGGTGAAATTAAGGACCTCGATCTGCTTCTGGACATTACAACCCAGATGGAAGGGCGCACCATTTGTGCTCTTGCCGACGCAGCAGCCTGGCCCGTTCGCCACACCATCACCCGCTTCCGCGACGAATTCGAAGCGCGGTGCAAAAAGTCGGTACATGCGGTAGCTTAGGATTGACGATTGTTGATTGTTGATTGTTGATATAACTTGTGAGCAATCTTAAACAAATCAAGATCGTCATGAATAAAGAGGAATTGTTATTAAGAACTAAAAATTTTGCCCATAGATGTGTAAAGTTAGCGGTTTCACTTCCCAAGAATTCTTTGGGAATCCACATCAAAGGACAATTAATAAGGTGCAGTACTTCGGTGGCTTCTAATTACAGGGCTGCCTGTCATGGTCAAACTAAAGCTGCATTCATACATAAACTCAGTATTGTAACTGAAGAAGCGGATGAATCACAGTTTTGGCTCGAATTTATAATTGATGAAAAACTGAAACCAAAAAAATTGGTTCAACCACTCTTTGATGAAGCAAAAGAACTGACATCCATATTTGTTCAATCGAGGATAACAGCACAAAAAACAAATAAGCGTTGATTTGATGAATTAGACTGAATCAACAATCATCAATCAACATTCAACAATTTATCAGAACAATGGCCGAAGTTTTTATTGACGGAATTCGATACGAGTACGAAGGGGAGCATAGGTTGCTTCAGTTTATTCAAGACCTGGGTAAAGAAGTTCCGTTTTTTTGTTACCACCCATCTATGTCGGCCCCGGCAAACTGCCGCCAGTGTATGGTAAAGGTGGGGCAGCCTGTCAAAGACCGTGAAACCGGGGAATATGAACTGGATGAAAACGGTGAACGCGTAATACGATGGTTTCCTAAGCTTCAGACATCCTGTAATATCATGATTGCCGATGGCATGGTGGTGCATACCCAGGAAACCGACGATCTTGTTAAGCGGGCTCAGAAAGACAATCTGGAGCTCATACTGATCAACCACCCGCTCGACTGTCCGATTTGCGACCAGGCTGGAGAATGCCCGCTGCAAATTCAGACCTACAAGTACGGTCCTGAGGGCAGCAGATTCGAAGTGAAGAAAGTTCACAAGCCAAAACGTGTTCAGCTTGGCCCGAGAGTGATTCTTGATGCCGAAAGATGTATCAACTGTACACGCTGTGTTCGATTTACAGACGAAATCAGTAAAACACATCAGTTAACCATTACTTCGCGAGGCGACAAGAACTATCCGATTGCCGCACCCGGGCGTGAGTTCGATGATCCATATTCCCTGAACACGGTAGACCTTTGCCCTGTCGGTGCATTAACCTCCGCTGATTTCCGCTTCAAGGCACGCGTTTGGGAGATGAACCAAACCCCCAGCATTGACGTAACCAATGCCAAGGGCTCCAACATTGACCTTTGGACCCGAGACAATCTGGTGTTGCGCATCACTCCTCGATACAACGGCGAGGTAAACGACCACTGGATGCCGGACGAAGGCCGAGAAGCTTACAGGCTTTTCAATGAAAACCGGGTATCGAAACCGCGACAGAAGCTTGATAATGAGCAAGTTAACTCTTCCTGGAATAACGCTGTAGCCACTCTTCTTGAACAGCTTGAAGGCGTTGACAAGCAGGACGTTGCTATTATCGGAAGCCCTCATGCTTCTGTTGAGGAGAATTATATCCTCGGTAAATTTGCCTCACTTATGGGGATGAACCAGCCCGTATTTACCTCACAAATTGAAAAAGGGAAAGGCGATGGTTTTTTGATTACAGACGATCTGGCTCCGAATGCTAACGGATGCCGGCTCCTCGGGTTCGAAGAAAAAGATTCGAAATCGATAGCGGCCATTGTGAAAAAAGCCAGAGTGGTATTGCTGCTCAGCGATCATTTGGTCGACCGCGGAGTTCTAAGCGCTGAAAATCTCGCAGATACATTTGTTGCTGTATTCGCCACAAACCACTCAGAAACCACAAAGCTAGCTAATCTGGTAGTCCCGATTACGTGTGCTGCCGAACATGCAGCAAGCTATGTAAATATTGACGGTCGAATTCAGCGGACATTCCCTGCAAAGGAGACAAAATACACGAATCGCAGACTGGATTTTGAAATGTCGGAAGGCAGGCTCGACCGGTATGGAACAAGTTTCGACAACTGGATAACCGAGGACAACAAGGTTGACTGCATGCCTCTGTGGAGATTCATGAGCAGCCTTGCCGAAGAATCAGGCCTTGAAAACTTCAGCTTAAGTTCGGGGCGTGAAATAATGGAAGAGATATCAGAATTGGTGCCGGCATTTGAAGGAGTATCCTACGAGGTGATGGACGAACAAGCCGGGATTCTTTTGCAGGGTGTCAGTAAAACTGTTAAATCATAAATTGTAAAACAATCGGGATGGTAGAAATCACCATTACTTCATACATCGTACTTGGAGTTGCACTTTTTATGCTGCTAAACTCGGCAGC
>PWWL01000203.1 GCA_003561515.1 Balneolaceae bacterium | reverse complement strand
TCTACCCACATTTTAACTCTATCTCCGAACACTCGTCTGTCGAGTTGATCAGGGCAAGGAGTTTGGATCCGGGAAATGCGGGCGTAGGCACGAAAACTCGTCAGACGACTGAGGGTTTTGAAGTCAAAGCTAGAACTTTCCCAAAGTCGTCAGACGAGCCCCCCTCGACTGACGAGTGGAACTACACACATCTTAACCCTATCTCCGAACACTCGTCTGTCGAGTTGATTGTGGCGTGGAATTTGGATCCGAGGATTGCGGGTGGCGCCGGGAGAACTCGTCAGACGACTGAGGGTTTTGGTGTCGGGGGTTGAACTTTGCAGAAGTCGTCAGACGAGGTTGACGGGTCATCCCGCATTATAGGAAGGCTGACGTGCAATTCCGCGGAGCAAGCGCCCCAGGATATCTGTTCCGGTTACAATACGGGGTTTGTGGTTCCACAACAGTATCACATCATTTTCAATAATGTCGTCATCAACACCACCCGGCCTGACCTGAAATTGCTTTATCAAATCACCGAGCTTAACTGATGAATCGCGTACAGTAAGCGGTCTATGACAATAGCGGTAGGGATTGAAATTTTCGGGATTGAACAAGGCACTCCTTATGAAATCATCCGCCTTAATGATAAATCCCGGTTCATTGTTCTGATCGGTGATCAGTACAAGACTCATGCCCGACCGATTCATTTTCTGGAGGAATTTATCATTAATCGAGGGTTTAATGTGAGGGAATACCGGAAGCCCGTTTTTGAACTCCAGGCTTATTATACTTTCTGGATCCATATCCTCGCCTTCATCAAACAGAGGTACATCGTCAATTTCAAGGAAATTTAGTGTACCCTGACCCTCAACGCGAGCAATGTCGCTTTCGGCAGCTTCCATATGGAGTTTGATAACCTGCCGCAAGTCGCGCTCCCGGAAGTAACTGATCTCTTCACCGCCCAGCCAATTATCAAGAACCCATGCTGTAGGTCTGGCTACTGGATAGAGAACAAACTGATAGAGTTTAAGCACCGGAGAAAGCATTGAAGTAAGCTTGAGTGCATGGCGTGTAAAATAAGACTGCGGCAGTATCTCAGCAAAAATCGTGATAATCACTGTAGAAAACAGGAAAGCAGCAACTCCTGTCATTACTGATCCCGATAGAAGTGCTAAAATCACATTTACCCCCACGTTGCCCCAGAGTATGGTGACAAGGGAAAAATTTGAATCCTCACGAAAATGCAGGACTTTCTTCGCCTGTTTGTCTCCCTTTTTTGCCTCAACCTGAAGTTCTAACCTGCTTTGTGTGAACAATCCAAGATTTAATCCGGATAACATTGCAGATTGGGTTAGACAAATAATTATTCCGATCCAGGTTAGTTGAGTCATCCGTTTCTCTGTTCAGCCAGTTAATTTTAAATGGAATGTAGCAAACTGTGGAATTATAAAACTAAAGGCATCGATTTTAAGGATTGCCATATTCGTATGCTAAAAGCTCAGGCAGATTAAAGTAGAACGTATATTTACTACATTTTTTACTGAAGTTGAATTATCCATTGTGAAGCAGGATATTGGAGTTCAAAAAATTAGGAACTATTGTACTGAATCCCTTTTAAAGATAGTTCAGGGAAACTTAAACTACCTCAGCTCTCATGTATACAGGACTTCAACATCTCCATTCATTCCTTGCCTATATCCTGCTTGCGGCTATCGCTATTCCTCTTGTCTTTGTTGTCATCCGATTGGTGCGGAAAGGTGCATTTGATGAAAAAGTCAGAAAGATGGCTCTTGCGGGTTTTATTGTGTCGCATCTGCAGCTTTTGATTGGAATTGTGCTATACGTTATATCACCTTTGGGTTTATCAAATATTTCCGCGGAAGCGATGCAGGGAACCCTGACCCGTCTTTATGCGGTTGAACACCCGCTCACCATGCTTATTGCAATTGTGCTTATTTCAATCGGTTATATCAAGGCAAAAAAGCCGGGCGATGATGTAAGGCGATTTAAGACCATCATCATTTTTTACGGTCTTGGACTCATCCTTGTGCTTTTTCGCATTCCCTGGCAGGTATGGCCCTGAGCCCAAAATTTCAAGGTTGATAACCTTTTACAATCAAGCAGAATCCCGGGTTGTATAAGGTTTTTGTTAGTAGCATATTAAAACTTCCCGGCAAAACCATGCCGCAGAAGCACATTGTTACGATAAAGCTGCTTCTGGTTTACCACAGATAACATCAGTAGAACTTACACCTTATTTAGAATGACTGTGAATCTCAGATTTTCATCTTTCACTCTGCAACTTCTATTCGCATCAATTATCCTGCTTCTTTTTGCGGCTGCCTGTGATACAGCTGATGAACAGGCAGGAGTTGCCTACACCATTCCGGAACAGCCGGAAATGCCAACCGGCTTTAATCCCAAACCCGGGTGGGCTACGTCAGAATTTGCTGTTGCAGCGGCCAATCCGCTGGCTACGGATGCCGGCTATCAGATTATTCAGGCAGGCGGATCGGCTGTGGATGCAGCGATCGCTGTGCAAATGGTGCTGACGCTTGTTGAGCCTCAATCGAGCGGGATTGGCGGCGGTGCCTTCCTTCTTGCGTGGGACGGTTCGTTAGTACATGCATATAACGGCCGCGAAACCGCACCCTCTGGTGCTGATGAAAATCATTTTCTGGATGAGAGTGGCGATCCAATACCCTTTCGTGATGCCGTTCGAAGCGGACTTTCGGCCGGTGTACCGGGAACGGTAGCCATGCTGAAGCATGCCCATGAACGTCAAGGAGTACTTCCCTGGGCCGACCTTTTTACTCCGGCAATCACACTGGCGGAAGAGGGATTCAGGGTAAGTCCCCGTCTGCACGGTCTGCTCGAAGGGGAGGAAGCTCTGCGACACGATCCGATCGGCTCAAGGTTTTATTACGATGAAGATGGGGAAGCGCGACCGGTGGGCCATAACCTCAGAAACCCGGCGCTTGCTGAAATATATCGCCAGATTGCGCAACGCGGTATAGCGGCATTTTACACCGGCGCCGTGGCCGAGGATATCGTGGCAAGAATTCGCGCCCATGAACGCCCCGGCAACATGACGGTTGAGGATATCAACAATTACCCGGACCAGGATTTTGACGTGGATGCCATGTGCAACGACTGGAGAGCGTACCGTATCTGCGGGTTTCCTCCTCCATCATCAGGCCATATTGCAATAATGCAGATGCTGGGTATCATGGAGCATCTTGACGCGCCTGAAACAGGATTTGAAAATGGAACGCCTACCGCCGAATGGCTCCATCAGTACCTTGAAGCGGCCAAGCTGGCCTTTGCCGACCGTAATCAGTATGTGGCTGACCCGAATTTTGTTGAGGCTCCGGCCGGCGACTGGCAGAGCCTGCTTAATCCCGATTATCTGCGCGAACGAGCCATGCTTATCGGGAAAAACAGTATGGGAAGTGCGGATCCCGGCAATCCTGAGGACGTACTTTCGATGTTCGGAATGATGCAAAGTCAGCCCGACAAAGGTACCAGCCATGTCAGCATCGTTGATCGAGACGGCAATGCCGTGTCGATGACAACCACCATCGAAAGCGGGTTTGGAAACAGGATTATGAGCGATGGCGGCACCGGCCTCGAAGGCGGGTTCCTGCTAAACAATGAACTGACCGATCTTTCCCTTCGGCCCTACGATGACGATGGAAATCCAATTGCCAACCGTGTGGAGCCAAACAAACGGCCGCGGTCGAGCATGAGCCCCACACTGATATTCGATCGCGAAACCGGTGATTTCCTGGCCAGTGTCGGTTCACCCGGAGGTGCTGCCATCATCCACTACACAGCAAAAGCAATTGTGGGAATGTACGATTGGGGCCTGAACGCCCAGGAGGCAATCGATATACCGAACTTTGCCAACTTCAACGGGCCTTCGGTGCTGGAGCAGGAGATGTTTCCCGCCGAAATTATCGAAGCCTTACGTGCGATGGGGCATCAGATTGATGAGCGTGCACTTACCAGCGGCCTGCAGGCCATCCAGGTAACCGAAGACGGATTCTTTGGCGGAGCCGATCCCCGCCGCGAAGGAGTTGTAATAGGCGAATGAAGTTATTTTTTAAGTATGATTGATTATTTAACATCATTAATCAATAATAAATCATAAATAATAAATTGCATATGACCTTTCTTGAATTTCTGCTTCTTATGTTTATCGCAGGTGTCTGCGGCTCCATCGGTCAGGCCATCGCAGGGTACTCGCGCGGCGGCTGCCTGGTCTCAATCGTATTGGGATTTATCGGGGCACTGCTCGGTTCCTGGATGAGCGCTCAGCTCGGCTGGCCTGAACTCTTCAATGTTGAAATCGGCGGGAATAACTTTCCGATCATATGGTCCATTATCGGGGCCGTGGTATTTGTTATGGTAGTAGGTTTACTGACTCGAAGAAGATGAGATATACGGTTCATTCGGCCTTTGTTATTCTTTCCATATTTCTGATCGCAGGATCTATTCCATGGGAAATCCAGGATCGTTATGCACATGTGAATCCTGAAAAGATCGATGAGATATTTAAAGATTTTGAGGAGAACGCACCCGGTTGTGTAGCGGGAGTTGTTGATCAAGGTGAATTGATCTTTGCGAAAGGCTATGGCAGTGCCAATCTTGATTACGGTATACCCCTCGCACCCGATTCCAGGTTCCTGGTTGCTTCTGTCTCCAAGCAGTTTGCCGCTGCAGCCATGCTGATGCTGGAGCAGGAAGGTCTGCTCGATCTGGATGAAGACCTGCGGGAATACCTTTCCGAACTGCCCGAGTTCGAGGCTCCCATCACGGCCCGGCAGCTCATTCATCATACCGCCGGTTTGCGCGACCTGTTCGACCTGCTTCACCTCAAGGATATCGGTCTCGATCCGACCATCACAACAGATGATACCATGCACCTTGTTGCAACGCAGCAAAGGCTCAATTTTACACCGGGAACCCGCCACCTCTACAGCAACACCGGGTATGTGATGATGTCGGTGCTGACGGAAAAACTGACCGGAATGACCCTGCGGGAATACACCGACAAACATTTCTTTGAACCATCCGGTATGGAGGCAACCCACTTTCATGACGACACCGGAATGATTGTTCCAAACCGAGCTGAGAGCTACCGTCCCGTGCAGGGTGGATTTGGCCGGTTTTATCGAGACAACATCGATCGTGTAGGCGCGAGGGGTCTCTTTACCACTGTTGAGGATTTTGCAAGGTGGGATGCCAACTTTATTGAAAATCGCACCTCACTCGAGAACTTTACTGAGCGTATGACAGAAAAAGGTGTCTTCAACAACGGCCTCGAGCATGATTACGCCACCGGGCTGCGCATCAGCCGCTATAGAACCCTCGATACGGTTGGGCACGGTGGGAGTTACATGGGATTCCGGACAAATTACATGCGCTTTCCGGATTATGAACTCGCGTTCGTGGTGTTTTGCAACCTGAACAACATCAACCCGGCAAGCTACGCAAGAGATCTGGCCGACCTATACCTGCAACATGAATTTGCGGAGATCTTTTCGGAGTACGCCGGAACCTACAGAAATGAAGGGTTTGGCCGCTCTTACGATCTGAAACTTGAAGACGGTGATATCTATCTTTACCGCACCCGGCGCGACAGTACGCGATTGGTATGGCAGGATGATGATAAGTTTACGGCAGGCGGATGGGATATGGAATTCATCCGGAATGAAAATGAGACAGTAAGCGGGTTTACAGTGGAAAGTGCCAGAACGGGTAAAGTTACCTTTCTCCGCGTTCACTGAATCTCTTTCGTTGATCCAAAATAACCGAACTCAATCAAATCAGTTACATCGATGAAATTTACCTCCTCAACCATACTCGCCTTGCTGATGATGCTGGCCGCCGGTTTGCAGTCATGGCCGGCGACAGAAACAGCGGCAGGTGAACCGGACAAAGTGGAAGGCATTGCCACTGAAAAAATCTCTGAAATTTTCGCTGACTTCGACAGCAACCGAACGCCCGGCTGTGCCGTGAGCGTGTTTAAAGAGGGAGAAACGGTGTACAGAAATGCATTCGGCGTCTCCAACTTCGACTATGGTATTATGCTGAGCGATTCCTCCTCATTTTATATGGCCTCGGTATCCAAGCACGTAACGGCAGCCGCGGCCGGCCTGCTGGTAATTCGCGGGCAGCTCGATGAACATGCGTTTGTAGGAGAGTACATCGAGGAGTGGCCGGATTATGCAAAAGAGGTAACCGTGGGACAGCTATTCAGCCACACTTCGGGTCTGCCCGATATTTACGGATTGATGGGTTTTGCAGGACTGCCCGTTGGGGATGCGATGGATCTCGAAGACTATCTGGATATTATCAGGAATGGAGAGTCGCTGAAGTTTGAGCCGGGTACGGATTACTCTTATACCAACAGCGGTTATACCACACTTGCCCTTTTGGTTGAGATAATTACTGAAAAGAGTTTTGCAGAATTTACTCAGAAGGAGTTCTTCAAGCCATTTGGCATGAACGCTACACATTTTCACAGCGACCGTTCGCGTGTGGTGCCGAACCGGGCCATCAGCTATCAGCCGGGCGGGCCTCAGGACTTTCGCAGAAGTTACCTCGGCATGTTCCAGGGTGTGGGTCCGGGCGGACTCTACTCCACCCTTAAAGACTGGGAGCGCTGGGAAGCTTTCTGGTATGGCAATCTCGAGTGGGAAGAAGGGATTACGGAATTGGAAGCCAATGAGCTTAAAGCACGCATGATAACCCCAGCCATAGCAAACGGCGATTCGGTGGATTATGGCTGGGGACTGCAGATTAACCAAAGAAAGGGTCAGGAGCTGATCGGACACGGCGGGTCATTCATGGGATTTCGTACCGACTACCGGCGCTATCCTCAACAGGGCTTCTCTTTTCTGACACTTTGCAATCGGGGGGATGCCAATCCGCAGAATTTTAACAGTGAGCTTGCCGACCTGTTTCTGAAGGAAGATTTTGAAACCTACCTGCAGCCATTCGCAGGCATATACCGGAATGATGAACTCCCGATGGAATATGAACTGACTATTGAGGATGGTGGATTGTATTTGAATCGGAGAAACAATCCGAACGGATTTATGAGCGAAATCGGGGAAGACAAGTGGCGGGCAGGCTCCTGGGATTTTGAGTTCAAGAGGGATGAGAATGGAAACATTACAGGGTTTGAGGTTTCCACCGGACGGGCAAGAAATGTGGAATTCAGGAAAATTTCTAAGTGAAATTTCTAAAACGTTGTCGGAAAGTAATCCAAAGACCAGATGAATAGCCACGGAGACTCGGAAATACACGGAGTTCTCTGAATCAGAAAGTTCTTTTGCTTAAGGACTCATTTTTTCAAGAAGCACAGAGTTAATCGCAATAAATATTGAAGAGTTTCCGGCAACGGAAAGTCAGCTGCCGGATGCCGGCTCATTCTGCTGAATTTCACGGAGCTTGCCCAAAGCGCGCTCATTCAGGTTTTCAAACAGATCCTGTGGTATATCGCCGGTGGTATATTTCATTCGCAGCCAAACGATGTAGGTAGCCATTACGTCTTCGTAGCAGTAGTGCTCAATTTCTGCCAGTTTCCCTTCACGATACATGGCCAGCACCTCATTCCCCTCTGCAGTCTGTTTAAACGGCACACCAATCAAATGGCCAAGATGCTTCAGTTTGGGGTATGAGCTGGCTCCGTAATTACTGAACTCGTCCATCAGGTCCACATTTGACTTGCTGAAGCGGTAGCGGATATCGTAGTGGCTTAGGCGCAGCGGCATCTGCATGTTGTACTTCATGGAGCGGTAGGTAATGAGCGGCAGGTCGAACCCGCGGCCGTTGTGGTGAATCAGGCCGAAGTCTTTGTAGGTTAACAGGGAATCAAATAATGTTTTGAGGCCTTCTATCTCATCTTCCCCGTTCCAGGAAGCCTTCTGCACAGGCTTCCCATTGTTTTCAACCCATAGCCCGACCCACGAAACCATCCGGTGATACATGGGAGGCAGAAACCCGCTGCTGTTGCGCGCCAGTTCCTCAGACGCGGTAATCAGAAGATCATCTTCTTCGCTGTGCGGGTCATTCATTACCTCTCTTACAAATTCAAAGTCCGGAATGGTTTCGATATCAAAAATGAAAAACATGATTCAATACGGGTTAGTCGCTGTTTCGTTCACCGGCAAGATTTGCTTCAAATTGCATTTTGAATTGATCATCTGCAAGGTCTGATGATAAAAGATGCATGGTCTTTGTAATAGTTGCCTCCATGGTCATATCTCCGCCGCTGAGAGCACCAAGCTTTTTTGCGGCTGTCCCGCTGGAATAGAGACTGAGATCAACCGAGTCGTAAGCGGCCTGCGATGTCAGGATAACCTGGCAGTCGCTCTCCCTGCATTTCTCAACAAACGGAAGCATGTTGTAGTCGCCTTTCCTCGGGAAATTACCGCTGCCAAACGCTTCAATGATGACGGCTTTTGCCAGTGAGAGGTCGATGCAGTTCAGGAAGGCGGGGTTCAGGTTTGGATGAAGTTTAACCACGTGAACGGCATCGTCGAACTCAGGGTTGCACTCCAGCTTGTGTCCTGGTTCAGCAATAAAATTTGAGAGTCGGATATCGATGCCCACTTCTGCCAAAAGTGGATAGTTGGGTGATGCAAATGCATCAAAGTCGCCGATGCTCATTTTTGTGCTCCTGTTGCCGCGGTAGAGATGGTCGTTGAAGCAGATGGCAATTTCCGGAACAGGCAGTGTGGCGAGTTCTACGGCATTTACAAGGTTTCGTCGGGCGTCACTTCTGATGTTGCTCATCGGCACCTGGCTGCCGGTAAAGATCATCGGTTTCGATATACCCTGAAGGGCAAAAGAGAGAGCTGACGCGGTGTAGGCCATTGTATCGGTACCGTGAAGCACTACAAAGCCATCGAACCGTGAATATCTCTGATATATGGATTCGGCAAGTAGTTTCCAATGGTACCTGTTCACATCCGAACTGTCTTCAAAAAAGATTTTTTCAACGGATAAATCCGCAATTTCACTGAGTTCGGGAATTTCTTTCTGCAACAGAGATCCCCAGGTTTCCGGATCAAGTTCAGGCTCACCACTTTTCATCTGCATGGCAATGGTCCCGCCTGTTTGCAGTAAAAGAATATTTTTCATGTTGATTTGATCGTCAGGGCTTATAAATTATGGGGAAGATAATGAAGTGATCAGAAGTTCTCACAATTCCCGGAGGGGAAGCTGCTGAGAGCGGGGATAACCATAATGTACAGGTAACATAATCAGATTAACATTAAGTAAGGAGCCGTTCTATGAATATCTATCAGCCTAAGAACATTCGTAATGTGGCGCTGCTCGGCCACTCCGGATCAGGGAAAACCACTCTCGCCGAAACCATGATTTTCGAGTCGGGTACTTCATCCAAAAGAGGGCGCATCCAGCAAAAAAATACTATCTCCGACTATCGGGAAATTGAAAAAGAAAAGGAGAAATCCGTTTACGGATCCGTTCTGCATCTCGATTGGCGCGGCACCAAAATTAACCTGATGGACACCCCGGGTTCGCCAGATTTTCTGGGCCAGGTATCCGACACTCTGCACGTTGCCGACTCGGTTGTTATGATGCTGAATAGCGAAACCGGCGTAGAGGTCGGAACCGAAGCATTCTGGAAAGCAACTCAAAAGCATGACTTGCCAACGTTGCTGGCAGTAAATAAGCTCGACAGCCCGCAGTCCGACTTTCAGAAAACCGTGGATATGGCTAAAGAACGATTTGGCCGGGGTGTTGTCATAGTTCAGTTTCCCTACAGTGAGGGAGAAGATTTTCACGCAATTATAGATGTACTGAAAATGACGATGTACGAATTCCCGGAAGATGGCGGTAAACCGGATAAGCTGCCGATCCCCGACTCACAGAAGGCACAGGCCGAGCTGCTGCATAACGAGCTGGTGGAAACAATTGCTGAGAATGATGAAACACTTCTCGACCTCTATTTTGAGCACGGAAAGCTGGATGAATATCAGATGCGCGATGGCCTGAGGCTGGGCATGATGAACCGTGATATCTTTCCGCTGTTTTGTACCTGTGCGGATCGAAATATGGGAAGCGGCCGCATCATGGGATTTATAAGTAATGTGTCGCCCGACCCGCTTGTAAGGTCACTCCCTCTCAAAAATGGCGACAATTATACCATTTCACTGGATGGATCACCATCTATGTTCGTATTTCGAACTACATCGGAAGCCCATGTAGGTGACCTCTCGTTTTTTAAAGTTACAGGCGGGGAGATTAAACCCGGTGACGACCTATCAAACAAGAGAACCGGAAATGGTGTTCGACTGGGCTCGCTGTTTGTGAACCAGGGTGGCAAAAGGGTGGAAGTGAGTAAAATGTTAGCCGGCGATATCGGGGTTGCCGTGAAGCTGAAGGATGTGGAGTCGGGTGATACCATCGCTGCGAAAGGAA
This sequence comes from Balneolaceae bacterium, assembly GCA_003561515.1. Taxonomy (GTDB): domain Bacteria; phylum Bacteroidota; class Rhodothermia; order Balneolales; family Balneolaceae; genus Rhodohalobacter. The sequence goes on along the minus strand of PWWL01000203.1, from coordinate 5,317 downwards.
ACGATTTAGAGTTTGCACCGGTGTCTTATCCGGCCACAACCATGCGGGTTGCCCTCAAGGTTCTGAAAGAAGGAGAGGAAGATAAGCTTGCCAATGCGCTGCATCAGATCGAGAAGGAGGATCCCTCTGTGAGGGTAGAGCAAAGCCAGGAGCTGCAGCAAATTATTCTGCACGGTTTGGGCGAAGAGCATCTTGCTGTAATTCATCATCAGCTGAAAGAACGATTTCGGCTCGATGTAGAATTCATAACGCCGCGTATCCCTTATCGTGAAACCATTACCCGGAAAACCGATTCGCACTACAAGCATAAAAAGCAGAGCGGCGGTGCAGGTCAGTATGCGGAAGTATACCTCTCCGTTGAGCCCTGGTACGAGGGTATACCCGATCGAACGGATCTGAATGTTCGGGATGTGCAGGAAATTGAACTTGAGTGGGGCGGAAAGCTGGTATTTCAGAACTGTATCGTTGGTGGTGTGATCGACAACCGGTTTATGCCTGCCATACTGAAGGGAATTATGGAAAAGATGGCCAACGGACCAATGAGCGGATGCCGGGCCAGGGATATCCGTGTTTCGGTGTACGACGGTTCGATGCACTCGGTAGATTCGAATGAAGCGGCATTCAAAACGGCTGGGTTAATGGCATTTAAAGATGGGTTTCTGAATGCTTCGCCGCAGCTTCTTGAACCAATCTACGAAATCGAGGTGACTCTGCCTGCTGCTTATATGGGCGATGTAATGAGTGATCTCAGTTCAAGGCGCGGACAAATTCAGGGCATGGATTCGGAGGGATCTATTCAAAAGATCAAGGCCCTTGTACCCCTTCAGGAGCTGGATCAGTACACGACACGGCTGAAATCGATGACGCAGGGCAGCGCTACCTATACTCGCGAATTTCACAGCTATGCGCAGGTGCCGCACGATGTTCAAAAGCGGGTGATGGAGCAAAACCTGCAGGCGGTGGAAGGGTGAAATGTTGAACAGAAGAACTGATTAATTATGAACCGGTGAAGGAATTTGTGAAATCCGAAATCCGAAATTTTTAAATTCTAAAACCAACATCAAAAAACGGATGTTGAGTAATTTCCCTGCAACCGGCAACTTGAGCCTTGATGCTTGAAGCCGGAAGCTTGTAGCTTGCTCTGCTCAACTGCAATAATCGAGTGTGGTTCGGTACAGAATTTCGGCCAACTCAATGACGGAGCCGATTTCCACCCACTCAATATCCTCATGGATGCCACCGCCTTTGGCGCCAAGAATCATGGTTTCCATTCCGGCTTCGCCAAAGATGGCTGAATCCTCCCACCATGTATGCCCTATGGTTTCCGGGACTTTCCCCAATACCGATTCAGCCGCAGAGGTTGCAGCCTTAACAATATCTTTGTCGGGCGATATTTCGTAAGGACTTCTCCAGAGAACATCCTCCAGATCAGCGCGGAATTCAGGATCCTTCTTTTTAACATTAGCGATCAGGTTCCTCAGATCTGTTTCAACCGCTTTTTGAGTTTCACCCGGAAGGGTGCGTCGCTCAGTGTGAATGGTACACTTGTGTGAATAGATGAACAGGCTTCGTCCGCCTTCAATAAGCGGCACATGCATCGATCCCTCACCGCAAAGGGGATGCCTGTTTTGTACAGGTAAGTGTTTTGCAAATTCAGCAATTTCATTCAGCAACAATCCCATTTTCACGTTTGCATCTACACCCAGCATATGATTGCCGCCATGGGCGGTTTTACCGTGAACCGTTATTTTATGTATCGAAAATCCCCTGTGGGCAAGACAGAGACGGAGGTCGGTAGGTTCGGTAACAATTGCGGAATCGGTACGGATTTCGTCAGCTATTGCGGCGGCACCCACACTCTCATGCTCTTCATCGGCAACGAAAGTAAGAACAAGATCACCGCTGATATCCGGCTTTGAATCCGCGAAGGATTTTGCCACCGCAAGCATAGCCGCAATTCCGCTTTTCATGTCGTAAGAACCCCGGCCGTAGAGTTTCTCATTTTCAATCCTGGCAGAAAACGGATCATCCATACCCTCAACACCCACCGTATCGGTGTGCGCATTGATCATCAGCGATTTGCCTCCGCCGTTTCCCTTTATGATGGCTGTGACATTGGGCCTTCCCGGCGCGGCATCGGTGATCCTTGAATCAACACCCATTTGTATAAGCTGTTCATGTATGAACCGGGCGATTTCCCCTTCACCGGGGGCGCCTTCAACAAGTCCGGGATTTACCGAATTAATCTGAACCAGTTTTTGCAGGGTATTGATGGTAAAAGCTTTATCGATCATACCTTATTCAGTGCATTTTCCAGGTCGTCAATCAAATCGCCGGCATTCTCAATTCCGACGGAATACCGGACAAGGCTTTCGGGTATACCAAGATCTGCCCTTTGGGCTTCCGTCAGCTCTACATGGCTGGTGGTTCGGGGCGGTCCTGCGAGGGTGGTTACAGAGCCAAGGCTGGCAGCCAGGTGCACCAGCTCAAGGTTGTGGAGCATGGTTTTGACAGCTTCGTAGCCTCCCCTGAGTTCAAAGCTCAGAATGCCTCCAAAACCGCTCATCTGCTTCCTGGCGATGTCATGTCCGGGGTGAGATTCCAGACCCGGATAAAATACATTCTCTATCTTCGGGTGGTCATTCAGATATCGGGCAATCTTCAAGGCGCTTTCATTTTGACGAAGAACACGGAGTTCGAGGGTTTTCATGCCGCGGATCACATCATAAGCGGTCTGTGCATGCAGGCTTGCTCCGTTGATTTCCCGGAAAGCGAAGATTTTTTGTATCAGTTCACGGGATCCGCAAACCAGGCCGCAGAGAGTGTCGGAATGGCCGCCGAGGTATTTGGTGGCGCTGTGAATCACGAGGTCGATGCCCAGCTCATGGGGGTTTTGGTTCACAGGCGATGAAAATGTGTTGTCAATAACAGAAATGGCCCCTGCAGCCTTAGAAGCCTGCGCAATCCGTGCTATATCAATAATTTTCAGGGTTGGGTTTGTGGGCGATTCGATATAAACCAGGTCACATCCCTTTCCGATTTCACCCACAAGCTGATCGTGGTCTTCCGTATCGCATAGCGTTACTTCAACTCCAAACTCCGGCATAAATTCAAGGAACAGCCTGCTGGTTCCTCCATAGGTGTCTTTGATGGTTACCACACGATTGCCGGGCCTCAGCAGGGCAAACAGGGTATTGCTGATGGCTGCCATTCCCGTAGAGAAGGATGTTGCCTCTTCCGTTCTCTCGAGGAGGGCCATTTTTTCTTCAAGTACGGCAACGGTGGGATTGGTATTTCTGCTGTAAATGTGGCCTTCTCTTTTGCCAAGGGCTGAATCATACCAATCATCAAGATCATTGTATGCAAAGGTTACAGTATTGAAAATCGGAATGGTATGGCTTCCGCTTTCAAAAAGTTTTGTTTCGCCGCCCCAAACGGCTTTGGTCCCCGGTTTCAGTTTGGATATGTCCATTCGAAGGTTGATTGGTTTGATTTCAAAGGTTCAGCAAGTACAGAAATCAACACGAGAATCGCAATCCCTTGATTGCATTAGAACATTCATTTACAAATCGGATGTTGACAAAGGAAGGATATTTATTTAGAATTGATCTAAATAATAACTCTCAATCCATTCAACCTTCGCAGCATTTCTGAATCATGAAAAACCTGCTGATAACACTTGCTCTATTCATCTTTACATCAGCCTTTTTATTCTCTTGTACGACAGGAGAGGAAGTAAATATCTACTCATCGAGGCACTACGATACCGACTTACGATTATATAGTGATTTTACCGACCAGACCGGAATCCGGATCAATCTGATCGAAGGAAGCAGTGATGAATTGATTGAACGAATCCGTAATGAGGGTGTAAACAGTCCCGCAGATATCATCATTACCGTGGATGCCGGCAGGCTCTGGAGAGCAAAGGAAGCAGGGGTGATGCAGCAGCATAATTCTGATCATCTGAAGAGTGTAATTCCGGAAGAAATGAGAGATCGTGAGGGATATTGGATAGGTTTATCCAAACGTGTGCGCGGTATCATTTATAACCGAGATAGTATTAACCCGGATGAGCTTAAAGGTTATTGGGAACTTGCGGATGAAAAGTGGGAAGGCAGGGTTTGCGTGAGGTCATCCAACAACATTTACAACCAGTCGCTGGTGGCGTCACTCATTGAAAGCAGGGGTGAGGAATCTGTGGAGGAGTGGGCAGCCGGGCTGGTGCGCAATTTTGCCCGATCGCCCCAGGGCGGTGATACCGATCAGATCAGGGCTGTTGCCGCAGGGCTTTGTGATGTTGCACTTGCAAATCACTATTACCTGGCAAGACTGATTCAGTCGGATAATGCGTCGGACAGGGAAGTGGCCGAAAACGTCGATATTTATTTTCCACTGGCTGAATTTGGAGGTGCGCACGTAAACATCAGCGGTGCGGGCCTTGCAGCCAATTCACCTAACCGGGAAAACGCTATCCGGTTTTTAGAGTATCTGGCAACAGCAGAGGCACAGATGTTGTTTGCCGTTGGGAATAACGAGTTTCCTGTTATGGCTGATGTTGAAACCCCAGGTGCCCTGGGTGATTTTGGTGCATATGAGAGTGATGCGGTGAATGTATCCGTCTACGGGATAAATAACCCTGCGGCAATCAGATTGATGGATCGCGTGGGGTGGAGGTAGTTCAATACCGGGAGTGGATCATCAAATTACGGAACCGGGGTACCACCACGCATGAGGATTCGACTCCATTCGGGGTCGCCGGATTCCGGCCCATGGTACCCTCATTTCAGAGGTGGCTATTCACATTCGACCCCGTTGGGGTCGGGTAATACAATCATGACATGTGATATCGTTTACCTTGTTAGGTGTTCCCGGTAACCATTCAATACAACTTTCACTGCACACTCAGCACTCACCGCGGTAAAAATCTTTTGAGGGTTACATCAAATCACCACTTTTCTTTTCGCTGAATCCTGCTTTATTTCAGGTAAACACCTGAAAACTGCAGACAACCACTCATGAATAAAATTTTAATTACCGGCTGCTCACGGGGAATAGGAAAATCAATCACCGAAAAACTTCTTGCCGATAAAAAAACCGTCATTGGAACGTGGGTAAAAACGTCACCGGATTCATTTTCACGCTCTCATCATTTCACCGGGATACAGGCGGATCTGAATTCCGAAGACCAGCTCAAACGTGTTTTAAAACCGGTTATTGAAAAAGAGGCGCCGGATGTTCTTGTGAATAATGCGGGGATCTTTGTTCCTGCTTCTTTCTCAGCCAACGACAGCGAATGGCTTTCTGTGTGGGATCG
>PWWL01000042.1 GCA_003561515.1 Balneolaceae bacterium | reverse complement strand
CACTGAACATGCGAGAGGCTGAGACATTTCTGAGCCATCGCGGCTCCGACTGCGGCATTGCCAACGTGAACATCGGTACCAGCGGAGCGGAAATCGGCGGAGCTTTTGGCGGGGAAAAGGAAACCGGCGGCGGACGCGAATCGGGTTCCGATGCCTGGAAGGCCTACATGCGCCGGCAAACCAACACCATCAACTGGGGTGATGAACTGCCGCTGGCGCAGGGAATCGAGTTTGATGTGTAGCTTAATAAATTCCTTTTAAGAGTCATCGGATGACTTTCCGTCATCCGATGACTTCTTATCTATGTTTTACTTTAAACCTGCATCTTAATGCAAAATCAAACTAAAGCGTTAGATCTTATGTAGGGAAATAGCCATGTGCAGTTGTACATTACCCCGGTTAGCCTGAAAAGACTATGATGTCAAGAATTGCACACATATTGCTGCCAGAAGAGAAGATTCTGTTCCAAACGAAGTTGCACAAACAATTTTTGATTGGTCCTGGTCTTCTTACAATCTACTGTCTGATCCTTTTTATTTTATACCCGGCGCTGCCCAACATTATCCTGCTCATTGTTTCATTTGTTGTATTAGGAGCGGGATTAATTAAATATACCTACACCGACTATATCCTTACTGACCGTCGTTTTGTTCGGGTTTCGGGATACTTTTTTGTACATGCAGAAGAATATCCGCTGGAGAAAATCGATGCCGTAACGTGCTGGCAAAATTGGTGGACCCGGATTCTTGATACCGGTATTATAACGCTGTTCGGGATGGGTATCACCACCAAGAAAATGAGAGGGCTTGCCCGCGCAAAAGATCTGAGGGATGCCATTCACAGTCAGCTTTCTGTTGAGCCGGTTCATTATTTTGATTAAATATCAGCTCCTCAAAAATCAATACTAAATCGGAGCTGACATGACCCGTACATCAATCCTTTTCTTCGCGCTTGTACTTGGATTTCTATTGATATCCCTCACTCAGAACAGTAATGCACGGCAAGGTTTTTTAACAACAATAGATGACACGTACGATAAACCCACAATGGTGATTGTTCACGGTGCGTGGGGCGGAAGCTGGGCTTTTCGTGATGTTGAAAGGCTTTTGAGGGAGAAGGGGTATGATGTATATCGTCCCTCGCTAACGGGGCAGGGTGAGCGGGTACACCTGGCCAGCAACGACATCAATCTCTCCACGCACATCGAGGATGTGGTGAATGCAATTCTATTTGAAGAGCTTGAGGAGGTCATTCTTGTGGGGCACAGCTACGGCGGAATGGTGATCAGCGGCGTGGCTCACCGGATTCCGGAGCGAATTCAGAGTTTGATCTATCTCGATGCGGTGGTTCCGAACCACGGCGAAAGCCTGAGTGATGCACTCTGGCAGAACGGAAACGGAATGATGGACCTCGAAGAAGACGGAATGCTTATACCCCGCTGGGTACCAGAAGACCAACTCCCGCCAAAAGATGTTCCCCAGTCGCTTATCACATTTCAGGAGCCTGTGATGCTTGATAATGACAGTGCATGGGAAATTCCGGCCGTTTACATTCATGCCGTTGAGGCCGACTCGCTGCCGGAAGATGATACATTTTACAGCCAGGCCGAAAGAGCCAGAGAACGAGGCTGGCAGGTTGTGATGATCCGATCTGACCACAACCCGCAGAGGTCAACCCCGGAAGAGTTGGTTGAGCTTCTGCACCGGAGCTGGTAGAAAAACAACCTTCAAGCGTGCCTGCACCTTGAAGCGTTGTAGGCTTTCGGGTGCTGACCTACCACGCATCAAGGTCTTTCGGACGCTTGAAGGTGATCGGGATTTTATTCCAGTAAAAAATCATCTCCGAGGTTATTCTTGAATTCCTCATGAGCTGAGAAATAGTTCTCTCTTCCGCCAAAATGATCCAATACACTTTTATATTCAAGTAAAGACTCTCCACTGGCTATCAGCTCATTAAATGAGGAAAAGGCATAATTTTCATAATGACCTGTAATTCTGTGATGAATCGGATTCCTGTGGATATAGCAAATCATCTGTGACAGGTATAGATCGCTGTCTATCTCTTTACGCTTGAACCTCCCTTCAAACAGATCGCCGGTCCTTTCATATTTGTTATTGAAGTGTTTTGTATGGCTGTTAAGGAGATGCCCAATCTGAAGAAATGGTTGATAAGGTTTAAACCTGTCAAATTTTAAACCATGAAAGCTTTCCTCAGAATAGAAGCTTTTCAATGAAGTGAACAATTACTCCTGATTTTCAGGACTGCGCACTTTGACGAGCAGATGGAAATGATTTTTAAGGAGGCAATATGCATACAATTCAAAAGACGGATAGAGATAATAAAAAAGCTTATCTAAAAACCGATTGTAATCCTCGTCAGATTTGAAGATAGCTGAACTGTCAATTCCCCTGTTAAAGATATGATAAAAGCTGCCTGATTCCATCCTCTCCTTCATTTTATATTGATAAACATCCCAGTGCGTAAGTAAATTAAAGCAAGATCAGAACAACCTTCAAGCGTACTTGTACCTTGAAGCGTTGTGGGTTTCGGGGGCTGACCCGCCACGCATCAAGGTCCTTCGGACGCTTGAAGGTGTCTTTTTCCCTCACAACCTTCAATCGTACCTGCACCTTGAAGCGTTGTGGGTTTTTGGGTGCTGATCCGCCACGCATCAAGGACCTTCGGACACTTGAAGGTGGCTTTTTCCCTCACAACCTTCAATCGTACCTGCACCTTGAAGCGTTGTGGGTTTCGGGGGCTGACCCGCCACGCATCAAGGTCCTTCGGACGCTTGAAGGTGTCTTTTTCCCTCACAACCTTCAATCGTGCCTGCACCTTGAAGCGTTGTAGGTTTTCGGGTGCTGATCCGCCACGCATCAAGGTCCTTCGGACGCTTGAAGGTGTCTTTTTCCCTCACAACCTTCAATCGTACCTGCACCTTGAAGCGTTGTGGGTTTTCGGGTGCTGATCCGCCACGCATCAAGGTCCTTCGGACGCTTGAAGGTGGCTAAGGATCCGAAAACTCTCCGGTCCGTATTGAAAGAGCAGATCAAGCAGGCAGCAATTCGGCTCGAACCCTTCAAAGTGCTGCCTGTATACCGGGTGCTTGAATGGAAATTCACTTCGGTTTTTCCCCCGGCGCTGGTAATGGCGGGCATCATGCTCCTGCCAGTAGGAGTCAGCTCCGAGGCTGTGTGCCAGCCGGTCGGGATCCTGGTTGTAATTCTCCATGTGACCTGAAAAGAGAGTTTTTGCAGAGATCTCAACCTCCAAAAACTGGAAGATCCGCCGGCGCAAAAACAGCGAAAAATCAAGCAATAGCTCAAACTGGCTGCCGGTTTCAACATCGGCGCGGATTTCAGGTTCATAGAAATCATACCAGACGCTGTTGCGGTAGTTGAACTCAAGTGATCGCAGAATGGGTTCGATCCACTTTTCATTGTGATCGATCCTGACCCGGTTTATGGGCTTTTTGCGGTCGGAAGTCACCACAGGCACGTTCAGGTAGTCGGTACCGTCTGGCGTGCGGATCTGTGCCCGGTGGGTGCGGCCCTTGCGCGACCATCTCTCCGAATCCTGGTAAACGATTGTATCGGCCCCTAGCATCATGGCCAGATCATGAAGGTCGGGAATCAGAACAGGCTGAAGAATGGCGAGTTTCATTGAAGAATCATCAGGTGTATGTGATTATATGTTTATCGCAGTATGCTTACGGATTACCAACCTGGTTTTCCGCCGCCCACTCTTCTTCGATGTACTCAATGCGGCCCGCAATCTCTTCCCACTTACTCAGGTTTTCGGCCAACCCGGTTTTTATGGACTCATATTCGAGCGATACCTCTTTTACTTTTTCCTGATCGTCATAAAACCCGGGATCGGCCATGGAGGCCTCAATTTCGCCTTTTCGGTTTTCCATCTCCTCAATTTCCTTCTCAATGGATTCAAGGCGACGTTTCAGCGGCTTTACTTTTTTGGACAGGGCGTTCCGCTTTTCGGCTTCAAGGCGACGCTGCTCTTTTCGGCTTAGGTTGCTGTTATCACCGGTTGAAGCGGACTTGTTACGCGATGCATAGGAGTCTGCCGCTTCCTGCTCCTCCCGCTTTTTGTCGAGGTAGTAGCTCACGTTACCAAGCCATGTTTTGATGTAGCCCGGCTGCACCTCGAGCGTTTTGTTCACGATTGGATCGAGAAAGTCCCTGTCGTGCGAAACAATCATAAGGGTTCCCTCAAACTGCTGTAAAGCCTGCTGGAGGATGTTTTTCGACTGCATGTCGAGATGGTTGGTGGGCTCGTCAAAAATCAGGAAGTTGCCGGGGTTCAATAGCATCTTGGCCAGCGCCAGCCGGCTTTTCTCCCCACCCGATAGCACCTTTACCTTTTTGAACACATCATCACCCACAAATAGGAAACAGCCGAGAATGGTACGCAGGCGAGTCTCCGATT
>PWWL01000104.1 GCA_003561515.1 Balneolaceae bacterium | reverse complement strand
TGGCCTTTCGCCGGTACGATGCGCGCCTGCAGTCGCTTTTTGGGGCCGGATTCGGAGAGCAGTCGGGTACGCCGCGAAATGAAGAAGGATTCTACATCGGCATCAGGCATCGGCTCTCATCTAAAATACTGCTGAATATTTACGCTGACAGATTCCGTTTTCATGCTCCGCGTTTTCAAACCCGTCAGCCCACCTCTGGATACGACTGGTTGATACTCACCGAATACCGCCCTGTTCGCACCCTTACCCTAATGGCTCAAATCCGTTACAGGGAACGGGATCAGGAATACATCTCTGCCGATCCATTTGGAAGGGAGCTTCGACTGCTTGGTTATCATAAGCGCACTTCGGTGAGGCTTCAGGGCGAATTTCAGCCGACACGGGACATTCGACTCAGAACCCGCGTTGAGTTTGTGCGATCGAGAACCACGCCTGATGAGCCGGCCGTGGGAATGTTGGTTTTCCAGGATGTTCGCTTCAACCCTGTCAGCCGCTTGCGCGTTGATGCGCGAATCACTCTATTCGATACGGCAGGTTATGAAGCGAGGCTTTTCCAGTTTGAAAATGATTTACTCTACGTTATGACTAATACGATGCTCTTCGATCGCGGCCAGCGGATGTATGCTGCCATACATTACCGGGCAGCCGACTGGTTCGACATCTGGATGAAAGCGGGTACAACGCTGTACGAAAACCGTAACATAATTGGCAGCGGTAACAACCAGATCCACGGAAACCGCCGAAGTGACGTTGGTGTGCAGGTAAGGGTGAGGGTGTGATGAAAAGGAAGAAGTTTGAACCGATGAAATTGGTGAGCAGATAAAAGTTCTAAACTCAAATGTTCTAAATCCAAAAGTTACAAGATGTGGGTTGGCCGGTTGCCAGGCGCCGGTTGCCGGTTGGCCGGTTGTCGTGGCTAAGTTGACATTAGACAAGTGGGCAGTTGGCAGTAGGCAGTAGGCAACTTTGATATTAGGTTCTGTTCCCTGTTCCCTGATCCTTGATCCCTGTTGCCTGTTGCCTGTTCCTTTCGCCTATCGACGCTGACATAAGCCGAAAGGAGCAGCATGCTGTCAGGTCAACAACCCTACCACCCTGCTCCCTGCAACCTCCTCCCTGCTCCTCTCGACTCTACCAGGAGCCGAAAGGCACGGCACTCTGGCAGGTCTTCACCTTGCACCCTGCTGCCTGTTCCTTTCGCCTATCGACGCTGACATAAGCCGAAAGGCGCGGCATGCTGTCAGGTCTACTTCTTGCGGCTTGCAGCTTGCAGCTTGTAGCCTGTCGCTTGCAGCTTGCCGCTTGAACCCTGAATTTTTGATTTAATATTTCAGTCATATCCATGACGGGGCCTAATGATTTTAGTAAAAAGCGCTTCCAAGAAAAAATATTTTGCTTGATTTTGGATTTATGACATTATTACAAGCGTTCAATTAACTCTGTGCAGTTCAGTACCCTGCTCACCAACCGGTTCCCGTCATGACAAACGCTTTCTCACAAATCCAGGAAAAATCAGCCTGTGGTGTTGGCTTTATCGCCAGTCGCACCAATTCCTACTCTCACGAAAATCTGAAAAAGGCCCTTCACGCTCTCAGCTGCGTTGAGCATCGCGGGGCGTGCAATGCCGATCGGATTTCAAGCGATGGCGCCGGCATCATGGCCGACATCCCCTTTGAGCTTTTTGGCTACGAACGAGGCGAAGTGGCCGTTGCTACTATTTTCGCACCTCACGATCCCCAGCGCCGCAGAAAAGCACTCCGAGTGTTCGAGAACACGTTTGAGTTTTACGGGCTCAAAGTTCTGGAATACCGTCAGGTACCTGTAGATCCAACCGTTTTAGGTGAAATTGCCCGCAGCACCATGCCTTACATTCTGCATGCGTTTATTGAGCGGCCCGATCACTGCCGAACCGACAGTTCGTTCGACAAACTGCTTTACACCGCCAAGCAGATGACCCGCACCAAGGAAAAAGCCGAAGGCATTGTGCGTGAGTTTTTCTTTGCGTCACTCTCTGCACGCACCATTGTGTACAAAGCCCTGACCAAGGCGAATGCACTGAAAGAGTTTTATCCCGATCTCAAAAACCCGGATTTTAAAACCCGCTTTGCGCTGTTTCACCGACGATTTTCAACAAATACCCGCACATCGTGGGATAAAACACAACCGTTCCGCATCATCGCTCACAACGGAGAAATTAACACCATCACCGGCAATCGATCGTGGGCCGTTTCCCGTGAGAAATACCTTGGTGTGCCGAAAGACGAACTTCTTACGCGCGAGCAAATCAGCGACTCCGGCAGCCTCAATGAGATGGTTGAATCGCTTACCTACCGAAGCTCCATACCGTTTGTGGAGGATATTTTAGCGATTATGATCCCGCCGGCATCGCAGGACAATGATTACTACAAATTCTGGAGCCGTGCCATGGAGCCGTGGGACGGCCCTGCATTTATCTCATACTCAGATGGTTCTTCCATTGGCGGACGGCTGGACAGAAACGGCTTTCGGCCCTGCAGATGGATGATTACCGAATATCATCTCTACGTGAGCTCCGAAGCCGGTTCATTTGAGGTTGATGAAGATGCTGTAACCGCTAAAGGTTCACTCCAGGCGGGCAACGGTATCAAAATGGACCTTGAAAACGGCAAAGTACGGTTCCGCGATCCAAGTTACTCGCGCGAAAATTACGATGCCGAATTTGAGCACAGGCTCGAAAAGCTTATTAATTCCCACATCAATGAGACCGATCAAAGCTTTGCCAATCTTCATCTTTTCAAATACACCCGTGAAGAGATCGACAACTTGTTGATACCAATGATTGCTGATGGCAAAGAACCGATCGGCTCTATGGGCGATACCGCACGGCCGGCGGTATTTTCCGATCAGCCGCGTTCATTTTTCGATTATTTCTATCAAAACTTTGCTCAGGTCACAAATCCCCCGCTCGACTACATACGCGAGAAAAATGTGACCGACCTGAGCATGTACCTCGGCAAGCGGCCAAATATTTTTGCGCCTAAAGAGCTGGTTCCGCAGTTTCCGGGCCTTGAAATTGAAAGCCCGATGCTTTCACTCGGCCAGATGAAAACGCTGCGGTCGATCAATGAATCGCCGTCACGCATCAAGACGGCAGAGTTTGAGATGCTCTTTAACCGGGATCATGGTGAAGTTGGCTTTCGCTCCGCCATCCGGAATACCACCGAGGCCGCGATTGAAGCGGTGAAAGCGGGTGCCACTATTCTGATCATCTCCGACAGAAACGCGACCTGGCACAGGCCGCCAATCCCAAGCCTTTTGGTGCTTCGCGCGCTGGTAAATGCCCTGAACGACTCCGGCCTGCGGCTCAATGCCTCCATTGTGGTGGATACAGCCGAAGTAAAAAACACCCACCATTTTGCAGCTTTGATAGGTTTTGGTGCTACCGCCGTGTGTCCTTACAGGGCTCTCGAATTTGCCCGGTTTGATGAGCACCGAAAATTAAAAGATCTCACTGCCGACCAGAAGGAGCAGAACCTGATCAAAGCATTCAATACCGGACTGCTCAAAATCATGTCGAAATCGGGAATCTCAGTGGCACGCAGCTACCAGAGTTCCAAGCTGTTCACCGCTCTGGGAATTGGTGATGAGCTGAAAAAACTCTTCTTCCCCGGGTTATTTAGTCCGGTAGGAGGCGTAGGCGTAAAGGAGGTTGTGGATCAGATTCTTGGATACATCTCTGAGGCGGAACCAAGAGCCGATGACGACAAGCTGATGCACACATACCAGTTAAAAGAACACAACCGTGATACCGACGGCGAGAAGCACTCCATGACCAACACCCGCTCAAAACTTATTCACGAACTGGTGATGAACAGCGGCATTGCCCTCGACAATCCGGATCTTTACAACGAATATCTGAAGCTGGGTGAGGATATTTCTCCGGTTAATTTTCGCCATCTTTTTGAATTCAGGCCGGCAGGTGAAAAGCTGGATTCTGATGAGGTGGAGCCTCGCAGCAATATCCTGAAACGTTTTGGATCCGGTGCCATGAGCTTTGGAGCCATAAGTGCTGAATCGCAGCGCGATATTTTCCTGGCTATGAAAGAGATCGGCGGCCGAAGTAATAGCGGTGAGGGTGGTGAAAATCCTTACTACTATACACTGGGCATCACCGGATCGGTGAAGCAGGTTGCAAGTGGCCGCTTTGGCGTTACGGCCGAATATCTTATCGCGGGCGATGAAATACAGATCAAAATTGCCCAGGGCGCGAAGCCCGGCGAAGGTGGTCAGCTTATGGGCGTGAAGGTTACGGAAGATATTGCATTTGCCCGCAACAGTGAACCTGGCTTCGACCTCATCTCACCTCCCCCGCTGCACGATATTTACAGCATTGAAGATCTCAAACAGCTGATTTACGAATTGAAACAGGTGAAGCCGGGCATGAGAGTGAACGTGAAACTGGTTT
>PWWL01000345.1 GCA_003561515.1 Balneolaceae bacterium | reverse complement strand
GTTCCGCAAAGTTGAAATTACATTCCTGCTGATGCTGAACAGGCTGGTTACCCAGTCATGCAGGATGCTGGTGTACGGGATGAGGACGCTTTTAAAGCAAAGTGCCGATGTGGAGAGCAATGAATTGAAAGAAATGTAGAGAGAACTAAAACATGTAATCAATAAAGTTTAAAATACCATGAGAAAGCTCCGGAGATCAGACTTAATTTGAACCTTCATCATCCTCATCATGGGTATAAGAGATCATACCCTGGTTTGTGGCAATGTAAAGTACGTCATGCCCATTTACAGTGACTAAAGCCATATCCTGAACACGCATGCCCTCAGGCAAATCACCATCCTCACTTTTTTTAATCTCCCAGGTATCTCCAAAATCGTCTGAAACAGTAATAAATAAGGTGTTATCGATTGTTGTAGTTGACGCATATACCCTCTCAGGATTGGAATTGCTCACCTGGAATGCTTGCACATGTAGATCAAGATTGTCTTCCCACGTATTACCGCCATCCGTAGATTTTTCACCACTGCTAATAAGAACTATATCTTCGTTTTCAGGTGATATTATGGCATTGAATATTTGGCCACCAGTGCGTCTAATATTGCTGCTTAAGTGTTCCCATTCATCACCACCGTCTGCTGATTTAGCCAGGAACGGCTGTAATATTGGTAAGGAACCACCAGTCCAGATTTGATTGGGAAATTCTTTACTTACATAAAGAAATCTATTAGCTGCACCTGAGAATACCCGTTCCCAAGTTTGGCCACCGTTTTCAGAGCGTATCATAAATAATGAAATTGCATAAATAATATCAGGATTCTGTCTGTTTACAGCGAGATGGGATACCCTGTTTTCATGGTCTTCATGATCGGGAACATCCAGTGCCCACCCTGTCCATGAATTCCCTCTATCTTCCGTTTTAAAGAGCACCTTGTCGTTTTGGCGAATTGTATCATATTGAACGCTGGCTAAAATCTCCTGGTCGTTCAATGCGATCAGGTCTGAAACTTTTGTAGTGTCTGAACCAAGCCCAATGTTTTGCCAGTCAAGCGGGTCTTCTACAAGAGCTTTATAAACCCCATCGTCTGTAGCTGTAAAAAGGTAGTTTCCATAGTGAGCAACGGTATGTACATAAACATCATCAAGCCCTTCATTCTCCCAGGTTATGATCTCAGCGGTATGATCCTCATCATTTTGCCCCTGATTATCGTTTTCGTTTTGTGGCGGATCCTCTTCGATGGATATAGGATCAGCATCACAACTTATTATCAAAATAGATAACAGAAAAATACTCCATGTTTTTAGGTAACTCATAACCGGCAGAGTCTTTAATTAAAATTGTCAGGGTGTGATCAAGCAACGTGTTATCAGTATAACACCCCCCCCCCTAAATAATCAAATCGATCAAAAACTGCTATTTGGATAAAAGGGAGAGTTGATTCCCAAACATTATGTTGTGGTATTTAAAGATCAGGGTGGGAGGTCCGCTCTCACTGTATCCGGTTTAGATAATTGGTTCAAAAACGCTTCTAAAGAAAAGGTAATTAGTTGATAATTGATTGATGAATGTAAGGATCTTACAACTTCAGCAAACCCCTCAGTGGGCTGCCTTCGAGGTTGTCGCCTGATTAAATTGTCAATGAGCTTAATCAGGGTAGTCACCCTGATTATCGCGTCAACATTTGGTCGAAGTTAACTTCGACCAAAATGATACATGTTAACTAAAAACGTCAACCGTATTTAGGCAACAAACCTTAAACCTTAAACCTTAAACCTTAAACCTTAAACCTTAAACCTTAAACCTTAAACCTTAAACCTTAAACCTTAAACCTTAAACCTTGAACCTTGAACCTTGAACCTCGAACCTTGAACCTTGAACCTCGAACCTCGAACCACAAATCCAAGCACCTCTTTTATTTTTCGATGATCTGCCTTTTGGCAGCAATCCCGCTTTGATTTTTGAAGCAGAAGTGGGTACCTTTTCAAGCTGTCCCGAATGGGGCAAATGCGGGTCGTAAATTTCACTGATCTGACCCCGGTGAATCCGGCTGTGTGCCGGCAATAGGAGGGTAACGTCACCCCATTTTACGCGTAAAAAGACATCCAAAAAACGAATAGAAACGATTCGAATGAATAAAGGAACTGTAGCACAGGTTATCGGCCCGGTTGTAGACGTTGATTTCGACCAGGGCAAACTGCCAAAAGCAATGAGTGCGCTCTACATCGAGCGCGAAGACAAAACAAGACTCTATCTTGAGGTAGCCCAGCATTTGGGGGAGAACAGAGTTCGAACCATCGCGATGGACTCAACAGATGGCCTCGTAAGGCAAGCTGAGGTTATAGATACGGAAGGCCCCATTTCCATGCCGGTTGGAGAAGACATCCGCGGACGCCTCTTCAATGTTGTGGGCGAGACGATCGACGGTATCGATCAGCCCAGGGGAGAGCGCCGCTACCCGATTCACCGTGAGGCGCCAAAATTTGAAGATCTTGCAGCCAGTACCGAGATGCTGGAGACCGGCATCAAGGTTATTGACCTTCTCTGTCCGTATGCCAAGGGCGGTAAAATCGGACTCTTCGGGGGTGCGGGTGTTGGTAAAACCGTACTGATCCAGGAGCTGATTAACAACATCGCCAAGCAGCACGGCGGCCTTTCGGTATTTGCAGGCGTTGGTGAACGTACCCGTGAAGGAAATGACCTTCTCCGTGAGTTTATCGAATCGGGCGTAATCAACTACGGCGACGACTTCAAGCACAGCATGGAGCAGGGCGAGTGGGACCTGTCCAAGGTAGACAAGGATGTTCTGAAGGAATCGCAGGCAACCCTGGTGTTCGGCCAGATGAACGAACCCCCGGGAGCCCGTATGCGTGTGGCGCTTTCAGGCCTTACCGTTGCCGAGTATTTCCGTGATGAAGTTTCTCGCGACATTCTTCTCTTTATCGATAACATTTTCCGGTTTACCCAGGCGGGCTCCGAGGTTTCGGCGCTTCTTGGCCGGATGCCGTCGGCGGTAGGGTACCAGCCAACTCTGGCCACCGAGATGGGTGACCTCCAGGAGCGGATTACCTCTACCAAGAACGGATCCATTACCTCAGTACAGGCGATTTACGTACCTGCCGATGACCTTACCGATCCGGCTCCGGCAACCACGTTCTCTCACCTTGATGCAACCACGGTATTGAGCCGTGCGCTCACGCAGATCGGTATCTATCCGGCTGTGGATCCGCTCGATTCAACCTCGCGTATCCTCGACCCGAAAGTACTGGGCAACGCTCACTACAACTGTGCGCAGCGTGTGAAGGAGATTCTGCAGAAGTACAAGGATCTGCAGGATATTATTGCGATTCTGGGTATGGATGAGCTTTCGGATGAGGACAAACTGGTGGTATCGCGCGCACGCCGTGTTCAGCGATTCCTCAGTCAGCCGTTCTTCGTGGCCGAGCAGTTTACGGGCCAGAGCGGTGAGTACGTGAAGATTGACGATACGATCAAAGGCTTCAATATGATTCTTGAAGGCGAGCTCGATCACCTGCCCGAAAATGCGTTCCACCTTGTGGGTACCATTGAACAGGCCCGGGAGAAGGGTGAGCGCCTGATGGCAGAAGCTGAAGCATAAAATCGTAACGGAGCTGAATCGTGCCTAACACATTTTACGCACAAATACTGACCCCCGATGGAGCCTTGTTCGAAGGCGCTGTTTACAGCGTACAGGTACCCGGTGTTCAGGGCAACTTCCTGATGCTGTTTAACCACGCGCCAATCGTATCCACACTGAGCGTTGGTGAGGTGGTAATCACAAAGCCCGATGAAACCGAAATCGTGTATGCGGTTAGCGGTGGTTTTGTTGAGATGAACGATAACGTCATGACCCTTCTGGCCGAGAAAGCGGAAGAGGCGTCCGAGATAGACGTGGATGCCGCGCTTTAACTGCTTGATGACGCTAAAAACAGGCTTCGGGATGTGAAAAGCGATCGAGCCAGGGCAGAGAAAGACCTGGCCATTGCCAAGAACAAACTGAAGGTGGCCGGGTAAGGGCTATCGAGCTTATTGATTGATTTTAAGCCCGTTCCGGCCTCGCGCCGGATCGGGCTTTTTTGATTAAATGGACTGTCTTTGTGGAGAGTCTCTGTGTTGGTTTGGAGTGCAAATATGCGAAAAACCTGAAACAAATTTCGTTTAACGCTCTCTCGTTGAAATCTTTCTATAAAACCAATTCAAACACAGCAGCACACCCGGCCATGCGCACCCTGTTTATAAAATGCTGCAGCTAAAAACCTGAGTTCGAGTTAAAAATGTGGCAAAAGTCCCTCCCCTCCCCCGACCATTCAAAGATTTTTTTGGGGTAGTCCATCTTACACAAAAAGGAAGGAATCGGCCAATGCAAAGAAATAGAGTTTGTTTCTGATGAAATCATGAAAAATTAATAATGGTGGGTGAGGCTAAAGCCAAACCATGAGGTGATTTTACTT
>PWWL01000237.1 GCA_003561515.1 Balneolaceae bacterium | reverse complement strand
TTTGAACAAAAAATGGATTGACAAAGCACGCAGGATTTTAACTATAGTCATATTTATCAATGACTTAAGATATTACCCCCTTTTGATGACAAATGCTGCCTACTTGAAAGGCCATGTTAAGCATCAATTTAAACATGTTTAGTCAAGAGAGATTCCCTTAGTTATTCGCTTAACTTTCAATAAAAGCGTACATCCCGGTTAAATTGGTTTTACAACAAACGAATCCATTGAATTAATCAATAACGACGGTAGTTGGTTACGAGCATCTTCGCTAGCAGGTTCAGATTAGATGATATTTTTTCCTTCTTTACAATTTGTGAATGTCAATATGCGGTCGCCATTTATTTTCCGGTAAGCAAATTGAGTATCTCCTCCGGCACGGATATCACCTCGTGCACCATTTATACTGCCACTGTGCCGCTTTTGGCCTTATGCATGATGTCAGAGAGATTGCCCAAAACAAATGTTGTGATTTATATGGATGATGCTTTTGAGTGCAATACCAATGTGCCAGGTTTTAGCTCAGATACTCTTTGTTAAGCTTTGAATCAACGACTTTTCATCCGCCATCGCCCTTAACAAATGCTTATAACTCCCCGCATGGCATCCGTTTGGGAAACTCACGTTATCTCTCATAAGCCGTAATCGGCAGCACCTTGACAAATTCCTGCGTCTCATCAGCACCAGAGGTCATGATCAATTCAAGTCTGTAGTTACCGGGCTGCAAATTTTCAGTTACAATTTCGAGGGATTGTGAGAAACGCGGCCTGTCTGTTGTATTCTCGATTTCCATTGATGTTGAGCTCTCCCGTCCCAGGCGGATAATACGGCCCAGCGTGCTTCTTTCCCTAACCAGGTTATACCTTAGGTTAAATGAGTACAAACCATCTTCATTCTGCTGCAGGTTGTATGCCTCGTAATAGAATTGAATCGTGCTGTTTTCCGGAATTTCATTATTGTGCGAAATAATAAACCGGTTTGAGGAATCCTCCGTGTATCCAAGAATAACATCTGAAGAGAATAGGCCGTCATGTTTTTCAAACGCTTCAACTTCCGCTTTTGCCTGGCCTGTGCCCCTAAAAGCCCTGGGCAGTGTTGAGTTTTCAGAAATCTCCCTTCCATTTTCGACCGTTGTGTCATAAAGTTCCGCAAAAGTTTCGAGAGTGACCTGCCCGCCGCTAAATGCAACTTTTGTTACCTGATCGATTAGCGGATCGATGAACTCCTGCATTGGGGATAATTGCTGCTGAATACGGCTCTCTTGATTGCCCAGTTCGTCTAAAACCCGAATGGTTCGGATAATTTCGTAATCACCGAAGCGAACATCGTCCAGGTCGTTTCTCTTCCTTAGTTCCTCAAAGGTAACTACATACTCAACATCCTCACTCTGAAATATTTTCAAGTATGGATTCATATCTTCGTCCAGAAACCTGTAAGCGCTAACCTCGGTATCTATCGTATGAATTCGTGACGTATTGGAAGTTCGCTCAGCCGGCACATCCCGCTGATTTATTACCGTACGGGATGCATTTATATGCTGAAATTCCCGCGCCATAGATTGTGAAAGCCGCATAGACGTATTCATATATCTGTCTAGCATTTCGTCGTATCTGGCACCAAAGAAGTCGTCAAGGCTTGAAAGCTGTCTGTAGTACATCAGTTGCAGTACCAACGCCGGTGATATAATTTCTGACCTGCCACCACTGCCCTGTGATTCCTCGAAAAGCAGGTCGAATTCTGATTCTCGTTCGCCGCCCGTTCCACCGCCTGTTGAGCCCGAAGCACCCTCGGAGGGCATCATGCTGAACGTTACCGGGTTGTTTCTGCCTGCCATACTGTACGCAGCAGAGGGCACAAAATCATCCACCGACTGTTTCAGCCTCATTTCATTGCCGCCAAAATTGTTCCCGAACATGTATACGGTATTATCTGTCCCTGTATTTAAGTCGGTGTAAATCCATACTTCGAACGATGGGTATGTATGATAGTCTATTACCCGATACAGCGTATTCATGTACGTAGTCGTATTAATGGCTTCTTCCACGCCTCTTCCGGAACCGGCTCCCTCCTCCATCCGGGTTGTAATGATGTAGTTGGCAAACCCGGGGTTGTACATAAATATTCCCGAGCGTTTCCTGGCAGGCTCGCCAAACCTTACATATATCTTTCCCCTGTCATCAAACTGTCTGTTTGGAGAAGTTTTGAAGTTTTGTTTAGCAAAGTTAACCCTTTCCCAATGCTCCAATAGTCTTTCATTGTAGATATCGGAAGGAGTAAGGGTGCGTTCATCCCAAAAATTCCTGAGAAAGGCCAGGAAATCCGTGTCGCCATTGTCAATCATCCTCCTTAGCTGCCTCGTTTGCCTGGAGCCGAGCATCGCTTCGATGTGTACCAATTCGTTGTGAAGCAATTCTTTTACTTCATCCGTTATTGCTTCCATGGCAAGTCCCCAAAAGTACACACGGCTTGCATCCTCATAATAGGATATGAGACTATGTTCCGTTACCAGACTGATAAACATGTATGATGCCCTGAAATCAGGATCCGCTCCGGAATCTGCATACTCAATCCACGCCATTGCCGCGTTATCGTGAAGTCCGGCTTCTTGCAACTCAAGTGCTCTATGAAAAAGTGAATCGGATTCTGCGCCGGATGGCTGAGCTGCCTGAAGGCCGACTGCGGCCATCATAGCAATCGAGAGAAGAAAATCTGTAAACAGGTTATTTATCATTGCTTAAACCCGTGCGCTTGAAAAGGGAATTACAATTAGTCTAACTACCATTTTTTTTGAACATGTACAAGCTGACTTTGCCGGTCTACAACCCGTTAACGTACTTTTATGGCCAATCATATACGTGTCCCAAACAATTCAACAGCGGGTATTCGCCGTTCTGTACAGTGTAAGATGTTAGTACATCTTTTTGAAGCGTAAATGATTCTGATTCGTTCTGTTTCACAACACGGCTCATTAACAGGATTATTAAAGTCCTTGCCATATCATCAGATAAACCGGACGCCGCAGAACATTTCATTCTTTTTCTCTGGGGATGGATGCAGGCAGCCTCACCAAAATCTCATAGTTCAGGTTGTTTGTCATCTCTCCAAATGAAGCAACCGTGATTTCATCGTCGCCCTGGCGGCCAATCAGCACCACTTCCGAACCTTTTTCAGCCCCGGATATATCGGTGACGTCCACAGTAATCATGTTCATGTTTACAAGCCCCACCACACCGGCGCGTTCTCCGTTAATCAGCACATAGCCCGTATTGGTGAGATTGCGCGCAAATCCGTGCGTGTAGCCGATCGGCACGGTGGCAATTCTCATTTTCCGGCCGGCAAGGTACACGTTACCGTAGCCGATAAATTCTCCCTCTTCAACCCATTTGGTGCTCATAACCTCGCTTTTCCAGGTAAGTACCCGCTTTAACGGGTCGTTATCGCGCATGAACCCGCTCGATTTTGCAAGGTGCATATAAGTTTCCCTGCTGGGCCAGAAACCATACTGGGCAATGCCGATCCGAACCATATCGTACTGAAACTCCGGATATGTAAGACATGCCGCCGAACTTGATGCGTGAGCCATTGGCCTGTACCCCAACCGCTGTTCGGCCGCGGCCAATGCTTTTTCGAACTGCCGGTTCTGGTTCTGGATCCTGAAATAGTTGGCTACGCTTTCCGCCCCGGCAAAGTGAGTGCACACGCCCATTAGCTCCAGATCTGAATCTTGCTCTTTGATATATTGAAACACCTCATCCCAGTGCTGCTCTTCAAACCCTGTTCGGTTCATACCTGTCTCAATCTGGACATGAATCCGGGCTTTTCGCCCAATCGTCTGAGCGGCTGAACATGCAGCCTCGAGCCTGTCAGTTTCGAAAATATAGATCTCAACTCCCTCCGAGATAGCCCACTCAAGCTCTTCATTGCGGATCATCCCCATAATCATCACTCCGGTATCCGGATTCTGCCTGAACTTTAACACCCCTTCGGCTTCCCTGGCACTAAATACGGAAAAATGATTGATCCCAGCCCGCTCTGCCATCGGTATAAACGTGGATATACCATGACCGTACGCGTTGCCTTTGATCACGGAAGACATACTAACGCCTTTTCTGAGATGGCTTTTTAGAAAAGCAATATTCTGTTTAAGCGCCTCTTCATGAAGCACAATTCTTGATGAATCAAGCGATCGTTTACTGCTGTTTGACATTAAAATCCGGAATTTAGGTATTTAGGCTTTTATTAAGGTTAACGCGTTGAGCGGTTGAATTAATAAGTAACATTGAAGCGTCTGTAGCGAAGCGAAAGTCCTTCAATCGTTACGAGTTCGTTGGCAAATAGACACTTAAAGGACCTACGGACGCTTTAAGGTCTTTTAACCACTAAATGCGTTAAGGTTAACATCACAAAGATTCAGAATCTTCGAAAATAAGTCTATGCCGGGCTTAATCAGGCTATCATTAAAATCATACT
>PWWL01000206.1 GCA_003561515.1 Balneolaceae bacterium | reverse complement strand
TAAGTAACATTGAAGCGTCTGTAGCGAAGCGAAAGTCCTTCAATCGTTACGAGTTCGTTGGCAAATAGACGCTTAAAGGACCTACGGACGCTTTAAGGTCTTTTAACCACTAAACGCGTTACCGAATACTCATATTTATGGCAATCACAAACCCTTTGCCCCTTGATTGAACCCGTCTGGCTGCTCGCGTATATTTTTCTCGGAATAGTTGTTGGTTTCAGCGCCGGACTCTTTGGTATCGGTGGCGGCGGAATCATGGTGCCTGTACTAACCACTTTTTTTGTATTCCAAAGGTTAGCGCCGGAGCATACCGTTCACATGGCACTTGCCACATCCATGGCCGCAATCGTTCTAACATCCGCATCCAGCCTGAGAGCGCATCACCGCCGGCAGGGCGTGCTTTGGCCTGTGGTTTTGCGTATAACTCCGGGTATTCTGATTGGTACATTCAGCGTGGCATATATCGCAGCCTGGATACCGTCGGTCTGGCTGGCCGGATTTTTTGCACTGTTCATGCTCTACGTCTCATCCAGGATGTTTCTGGATATCCGGCCCAATCCGTCCAGAACGCTCCCCGGCACTCTGGGTCTGTCGGCGGCGGGAGCGGGAATAGGTGGCATCTCTGCACTGGTTGCGATCGGGGGTGGTTCACTCACCGTTCCTTTTCTGAACTGGTGTAATGTAAACATCAGGCAGGCCATAGGCACATCCGCAGCCGTCGGTTTTCCCATCTCCGTGGCCGGCTCGCTTGGCTACATCGCAGGCGGCATCAACATCACCGCAGATATCCCCTACACCATCGGTTTTATCTATATCCCTGCATTTCTCTCAATCACCATTGCAAGTGTATTGCTTGCACCCATGGGTGCTCGGCTCGCGCACAAACTGCCGGTTCAAACCCTGAAAAAACTGTTCGCGCTCCTTCTCCTGGTTCTCTGTTTTACCATGATCTGGTCTCTTTTCAGGGCGTAATGAGTGAGGAAGGCTCCATTTTCTTCCCCAGTGAGGCGAAAGTGAGCAATTTTAATCGGTGCTGAATCGAGGAAACTCCCTTTTCGAACACCTGCCCTGCACTAGGAGACACCTCGGCTCCACTTCGTTACTCTCTCGGGGTGACAGGTTCAGACTAAGGAGAGAGTGGCGGGCATCAGACCTTTCCTCAGAACCAGGTCTTACCCGCCCGCCTTATTTGAATAATTCACTATTTGGCGGCGTTAATCAAAATCTTGCAAACCACCGAACCTGATACGCCGCCAAATGATATAAGGTGCCATTGTCATCACGAGTGAGGCGCAGATGAACAGCGAGAACCGAAGCCGAATCGAGGGAACTGCCTGAACCCGCCCTTTTTCGTGACAGGCTATTTTATTGGGCGATAGAATGTTAGGCATCACTCATTCACAAAAAGTTTTTCCGAAAAGAAACTTCAATCGGTTTAGCTTCCAAGAGCAAACTAAGTATCCTCTCGATTTTTTCAAGTACCATAGTAAAACAGACTTGAACGTGAATCCGGATTTAATTTTAATTCTCATCGTCGCCGGTGGTGGCGACATTGGTAGATCCTGTTGAGTCACTTCGCTATGAATAACTTTTTACAAATCAGGATGAGTCGGAACCGGTATTTTTAGCGTTCATACTTCGCCAGCTCATACTGGACTGGAACACGAAACTGCTAACCTGCTTTCATGAACCGCTACCATCTTATACTGATCTTCTGCCTTGTCTGTTTTACTGGCATAGAAACGCAGAAGAGTTCAGCGCAATCACTTTCGGTTGAAGGAATCGTGTATGCAGAAGAAGACGGTGAAACCCAGCCCCTGGGCGGGGCCAACATTCAGCTTTTACTGGCGGCCGACAGTACGCTTGTAACCGGTACGGCAACTGCAGCAAGCGGGCGCTTTTCGATTCGAAACACGGAACCAGGTACCTACCTGTTGAGAACCTCTTTTCTTGGCTTCCGCACTCATACAGACACGCTGCATCTTACCGACACCTCTGTGAGCGGTCTTGAAATTGTGCTCCGGGCCGAAAGCATTTCCCTCGAAGAATTCCGTGTAACCGCCCGCAGGCCGCGTGTGGATGTAAGGGGTGATACAATCGCCTATCACGCCGATGGATACCGCACTCCGCCAAACTCAAGCGTTCAGGACCTCGTGACCCGCATGCCGGGCTTTATGATGGAAGACGGGCGCATAATGGCACAGGGTGAAGAAGTGGCCAGCGTTCTGCTCGACGGCGAAGAGTTTTTCGGCGATGATGCCTTGCTGGTGCTGCAAAATCTCCCCTCCGAAATCGTTGCACAGATCGAAGTTTTTGACCGTGACAGTGAGCAGGCCAGGTTTACCGGTTTCAGGGACGGCAATACCGACCGAACCATCAACATTGTTACCCGTGATGGTATGAACCGCGGTCAATTCGGCCGTATGAGTTCCGGCTACGGATCGCAGGAGCGCTATATGGCCGGCGGCAATTACAATTATTTCAGGGGCAATCAAAGGATCTCGGTGATCGGGATGTCGAACAATGTAAATCAGCAGAATTTTTCGAGTGAGGACCTGCTTGGTATTTCCGAAGCCGCGGGATCTGGCGGCGGCAGGGGCAGAGGCAGGGGTGGCAATGCCGTAAGAAATTTCCAGACCGGGGGCCAGAACGGCATTAGCTCGGTTCATTCAACCGGCATCAATTATAACGACCGGTGGAACGACAACTGGCGGATCAACGCCAGCTACTTTTTCAATCTTACCGACAACGTTCACGACCTAAACCGGGAAAGATTCTACCTGACCGGATTTTCTGCGAACCAGCGATACGATGAAGATGCGTTTAATTCCAGCGACAATTTCAATCACCGTTTCGACATGCGTCTGGAGCACAATTTCGACGACCGCAGGTCATTGATCTTTACGCCGCGCGTAAGCCTGCAAAGCAACAGCTCACTCCGGAGCGTTGACGGATTTACGCTCGACCAGCAGAATGCCATGGTAAACAGCGTGCTTCGCGAAAACCGCTCAGATCAGTCAGGGTACAACATCAACAGTAATCTGCTGTACCGCCACAGGTTTGAGACGCGCGGCCGAACATTCTCGGCCAATTTCAGAACCGGCTTCAGTGACCGCACAGGCCAGCGTTTCCAGTTTGATGACAGCCGGTTTTTTGAGGATGGTGAAAACCGCATTGTGAACGACCAGCAGACCGAGATTTTTAACGGCGGTTATTCACTGAACGGCAACTTCTCATACACCGAACCGCTGACAGAGAGAACCCAGCTTCTCATCAGTTATCAGCCGTCTCTCAACAGCAATGAATCGGTACAGGATGTTCTTCGCTTCGATGAAATCACGAACAGTTACTCGGTGATTGATACCTCACTCACCAGCCGTTACGACAATATCGTGTTCACCAACAGGGTTCGGGGCAGTTACAGGGTTCGCACCGAACGAATCAACGCAAACGTGAGCCTTGGCTGGCAGTACACATCCCTGACCGGTGAACAGACGTTTCCACTCACTGCCGAAATAAGCCGCGGATGGCAGAACCTGCTACCCGGGGCTTCATTTCAGTACAATTTCACACGGCGGTCTAACATCAGGCTGAACTACAACACCGGTACGCGCACGCCCTCCGTACGCCAGCTGCAGGACGTGATCGACAACAGCGATCCTCTCAGGCTCACTTCAGGCAACCCGAACCTTGATCAGCAATATGATCACCGATTCTCGATACGCCTCAGGCACGCCAATCCTGAGCGTGGCAGTTCAACATCAGGTTTTGTATCGTTTACCATTACCGAGAACCACATCGGAAACAGAACGGTTGTGGCTCAGCAGGAGACCAATCTCGGCGGAGGGATCGTACTCGGTCCGGGTTCGCGCTTTGTTTCCCCCGACAATATCGGCACCTCGTTCAACCTTTTTTCAAGGATTAACCGGAGCATGCCGGTAGACCTGATCAGAAGCAACCTGAACCTGTCGGGCGGTGCCGGCTTTAACCGCAGGCCGTCGTTTATCGATGAAGCCAGAAACCTGACCGACACCTACCGACTCACATCGGGAATACAGCTGGGCAGCAACATCAGCGAACGCGTTGATTTCAGGTTTGGCTACAATGCCAACTACAACATTGTTGAGAATTCAGTGCGACCTGAACTGAACAACAATTACTACGCCGGCCGGGCAACAGGTGCCTTCCAGCTTGTACCCATAAGTGGTCTTGTGATCGCAAGCGACTTTAACCTTCGCCACTACTCCGGACTGGGCGATGATTTTAATACCATTAATCTTTTCTGGAACGGTTCCATTGGCTATCGGTTCCTTGAAAACGAAGTGCTCGAGGTTAGAATCACCCTCTTCGACATTCTCGGGCAGAACGACAATGTAAACCGCACCATCCTCGAAGACTATATCGAAGATTACAGGTCGAATGTGCTGAGCCGGTATATGCTTTTCTCTCTGAGTTATAACTTCCGTTCGTTTGGCGGGAGATGAT
>PWWL01000111.1 GCA_003561515.1 Balneolaceae bacterium | reverse complement strand
TGGGTATCACAAAAAATACAGCGGTAACCATGTCGATGGGGGGTACACTGGTTACCGATACCTTGTCACTCGGTATTCTGGCCATTGTTGCGGGTACGGTGGGGGATGCGGGCGGCACGGGTTACTGGGTAGGTTTTGCCACTTCGGTGATTGTTTTCCTGATTTCGGCTATAATCATCCTGCCGCGGCTGGGACGCTGGTATTTCAGAAATGTCAAGTATGAAAATAACACCGACTTTGTTTTTATGGTGGCCGTACTGTTTACCACTGCGTTTCTCGCGGAACTTGCCGGCCTTGCCTCCATTATCGGTGCGTTCATTGCCGGTATTCTGCTGAATCGTCTGGTTCCGGAGAGCAGCACCCTGATGAGCCGCATTCAGTTTGTGGGCAACGCTCTTTTTATTCCCTTCTTCCTCATCTCTGTGGGAATGCTTGTGGATGTGGAAGTACTTGTGAGCTATGATGTGTGGGAAAAGGCTATTGCGTTTACGCTGATCGTATTTGCCGGTAAAGGGCTTGCGGCGTATGTTATCCGGCATCTCTTCAGGTATTCGAAGGAAGAGGGATATGTGATTTACGGGCTTACAACTCCACAGTCGGCCGCTACTCTCGCCGTTACGCTGCTGGGCTATGAGCTTGGATTTTTCGATCAGGTGGCCGTGAATGCCGTCGTGATCCTGATCCTGTTCTCCTGCCTGCTTGGCCCCTGGCTGGTGGAGAAGTACGGACGGGCCGTGGCCGCACAGGAAGAAGAAAAACCGTACAGCCCGGCCGACGCTCCTCAGCGAATCCTGGTTCCCCTGGCCAATCCCGAAACATCCGACGCTCTTATGGATATCGCTTTTATGGTTAGGGATGAGAAATCGGGACAATCGGTCTATCCGCTTACCGTGGCCCGTGATGGCACCGATGTTGAAGCCAATGTGGCCCGCGGTGAGAAAATGCTGAGCCATGCCGTAATTTATGCTGCCGCAGCCGAAGTGCCCGTTAATCCCTTAACCCGGATTGATCTGAATATTGCAAAGGGAATCGCCAGGGCTGTGGAAGAGAGGAGAATCAGCAATATCATCATCGGCTGGAATGGTGAAGTATCCACCCGCAGAAGAATTTTTGGCAGCGTGCTCGATCAGCTCTTAACCGAAGTGGATGAGATGATCATGGTGTGCAAAATTGAAAAGCCGGTGAATACCTTCGAACGGCTCGTAGTTGCAGTACCTCCGTTTGCTTCTCTCGAAATCGGATTTACCGGCACCATCCGGTCACTGAAGCTGATGGCTGAACAGATGGGTGTGGAACTGGTTGTGGTATCCACCGACGAGAGGGACCCCTACGTAAGAAAAGCTATTGAGAAAGTGAAGCCCGATATCGATATCACATTCGAAACCATCGGGCAGTGGTCGGAAGTACTGCAATGGCTGGAAAATAATAAGGACGAAAATGACCTGTTTATGCTCGTTAGTTCGCGTGAGGGTACCATCTCCTGGAGGCCGGGGCTCGACAGGCTGCCGCGGGTGATATCGCAGAAATACCCGGCATTGAGCTTTATTACGGTTTATTCGTCAGAGGTGGAAATGGAAGCCGACCAAGGGGCCGGGTATGGACAGAAAGTTGATATCCTGATTGAAGACCGTGTTTTCCCGGATCTTCAGGGTGATGACATCGAATCCGTACTGAACGAAATCATTTCAAAAGATGAGGCATTTGAAGATATCGCCTCGGAAAGGATCACCAGAAGGCTTCTGGAAAATTCATCCGGCTATTCGCCAGAGGTGATGCCAGGTGTTGTGCTCTATGATGCCCATACATCCAAGGTTGACCGGCAGATATTGTTCGTAGGTATTTCCCGGAAAGGGATTAACATAGAGCAGACGGCAAATCAGGCTCATCTGTTTTTGCTGCTGCTGAGCCCCAAAGAAATGCCGGTGAACGAACATCTCACCACGCTGAACAGGGTAACCAAACTGATCGGATCATCAGAAACGGTTGATGCCCTTAAGCAATCGAAATCGACAAAAGAAATTATGCAGCTTCTGATCCGTACCGGGAAAATGAACCGGGGTAAAAGTTAACCTGTTTTTCACTCACGTGATCCAAAAATGAGCGTTTCAGGTAATCGCTTCGCTGGTTATATAAGGCCCAAGAATACTTTACACCTAGTGTAGGCTGTATCCTTAAAAACGGTGAGCAAGAATACCTTATAATTCGGAAAACCTTGGCCTTGTATTGTTTGGCGGGAACAGGGTGACTGGTGGAGGACGAATTGAAAAATTTTATCAGCCGCCTGTGAAATTTCAAAAGTTTCTGTAACTAATCGGCCTTGCCCCAACGGGATGCCCGGGCAAAATTTTTCCGTTCTTCACCAGCACCCGCCGCCAACCAATTCACCGTCTTGTCCCGACGCTTCGGGATCGTTCTTTTGCCCCACCGGGATCCCTGTGGGATATCAAGACAAAAGGACAAAACAAAATGTTGGTCAGCATCTAATGCAAAGAGATCCGGGCCGTTTACCCTCGCTTGAACAGCCTCTGAACAATGTGCCAGGCAGAATAGAAGGTTTTCTCTTTTCCTCTCACAATCAGCACATTGCCTCTCACTTTTTCACCAACCAGCTCGGGGAATGACCCGAAAAGAGCGCTTTCGAGGCGCGAAGAGCGGGTGGCACCAATACACGTTGTATCGTAGTTGTTGGCTTCAATAATCAGGTCGTCATTCACTTTTTGCGTTACCATCACCTTTTGCTCAAAGTTTCTGTCAGATATGCCGGCTTCATCCACGGCCTTGGCAATCAGCATTTCACCTGCCCGTATGGCATCCTCCCGGTTTTCGTACTGGTCTAAATCCTGGATATTGATCAGCGTAAGAGACGTGTCTTTTTCACTGTCGGTCAGCTCAATGGCTCTGCTCACCGCAGCGTGCGTGTGCGGCCCGGTTCCGATAAATACCGCGGTTGAGCCAATCTTTTCGTAGCGCTGTTTCACAAGCGTTACCTTGCTGGGCGCTTCCTTTACAATGGGATCGATAATGGATCCAAGGATGAACTCCCTTCGCTTTCTCTCACCTTTCCATCCCAGAATCACCTCATCGGCCTGTTCTTTTTTAAGCAGGTTAATGATGATTTTTTCAACGCTTCTTCCAATAACAACCCGGGTCCGAAGCTCCGTGTTGTAGTTGCCGATCGCAGCTTCCGCTTTTTCCATAAGCTGTTCATGGCGTTTAATGCGTTCATCTTCAAACTCCACAGCCTGGGCGAGGGAGGTCTGGTCGGGCATCGTTATCACATTCACGGCGATGATTTCCGATTTTTCACGGGATTCAGCTGCCGCAGCGGCAATACGGAGCAGGTGCTGCTGCGTTGCCGGATTGGCAATCGGAACAATGATTCTATAGGGTTTATCAGCCGGTTCTGCCTCAATCCGTTCAGCAATGGCATCTGCAATGATGCTTCTTCGTTCCACTCTTTTCCGGCCATAGAGAAAAAACCAAATTGTACCGAAAATCAGAATTCCAACGCCGCCGATAATGGGCAGGGTATCCATCTGGCTTAATACAACGACACCCGACAGCACTCCGAAAATCTGGATCCAGGGATAAGCCGGTGATTTGTATTTGGGCTTGTACCATGCCGGTTTTCGAACCCTGAACGCAATCAGGGCGATATTTACAAGAATATAGACCACGATCTGAAACGCACCCGCGGTTTTGGCGATCTCCTCCACCGGCAGCAGCAGGATAATAAGCAGCATGGCGCCTCCCGTAATAACGATGGCCGTAACAGGAGTGTGAAATCGGTTGCTCACATGTGCAAAAAAGCGGGGAATCAGCTTGTCGCGGCTCAGGGCAAAGGGATAGCGGGATGCCGTAAGGATGCCTGCATTTGCCGTGCTTACGAGAGCGAGTATTGCCGCTAACACAATCAATAGAATCCCGAAAAAGCCGAAGTAGGGTTCAACCGCATCCACCATCGGGATGTTGGAGCCCGAGAGCGTTTCGCCGTCCACAAGCCCCACCAGTACATACACAATAAGGCCGTAGAGAATCGTGGTAACGATGAGTGACAGGAGCAGGCCAAGCGGGAGATTGCGTCCCGGGTTCTCAATTTCTTCGGCAACGGCCGCAACTTTGGTAACCCCGCCGTAGGAAATCAGTACCATAACCGTGGCCGCCATCAGCCCCGACATCCCTCCATCGAAAAAGGGCTGGTAAAAGGTGTTTTCAACATTCAGCACACTGAATGAAACAAAAAGCCCCAAAATCAGGACCATCACCACCACCATGATAACCTGCAAGCCGCCTGTCTGTTTTACCCCGATAATGTTCACGATAATAAGAAGGGTACCGATAATAACCGCAACGGTTTCAATGCTCTCGAGCGTCATTACGGCCGACAGGTAAAACATGCCGCCGACCAGTGCAAGTGCACCTTTAAACATCAGCATCAGCCAGGTGCCCAGCCCCGCAATGGTGCCGGCTCCGGGCCCCAGTCCCCT
>PWWL01000029.1 GCA_003561515.1 Balneolaceae bacterium | reverse complement strand
CACTCAATCTCTCCGATGCACGGGCACCGCCTGCTGGCCTCTTGATTTAGCTTATTTAACCAAACAATTAAAAATCAAAAGGTTATTAATTATGAATTTCAATACAACTTTAATAACAGTGATGTTGCTGTTATTTACTGCCGGTATTTCTGAAGCCGGTGCAATTAACATAGATGAAACCCTAAGGGGTGAAGTGCTTAGTTCGTCTACGGGTGAACCCATACCCGGTGCAACAATCCTGTTTCGCGAACTTGACCGCGTAACGGCAGCCGATACCGATGGAATATTTTCAATCCGGAATCTTGAGCCGGGAGACTACACACTGGTAGTTCGTGCTGTTGGTTACGCAGAACTATCGGTTCAGGTATCCATTCCGGCTGATAAAGATCTGCTGATTGAGCTGCAGTATGATATTATCCGTGCCGATGATGTGATCGTTACGGCAAGTCCACTGGGCCGAAATATCCAGTACCAGCCTGCCCAGGCGATGAACCGTGAAACGCTGCAGCAAAAAGCAGCGCCAAGTTTGGGTGAAATTATGGATGGCAGCCCTGGAGTATCGACAAGATCGTTTGGTTCGGCCCCTTCGCGCCCGGTTATTCGCGGTATGGATGGCGACCGTGTGCTGGTTCTGCAGAACGGTGAACGGATGGGCGATCTTTCCGGAACGGCAGTGGATCACGCTGTATCGCTCGATCCGCTCTCGATGGACCGTGTGGAGGTGATTCGGGGGCCTGCAAGCCTTCTGTACGGGTCCAGTGCCATTGGTGGCGTGGTGAACCTGTTCAGTAACGATATGCCAAGGGAGTGGGAAACCGGTTCATCAGGAAGCCTGGCCACGCATGTAGCGACCGTTAATGATATGGGTGCAGGACTGGCACGCTACCAATATGGAGGTGATCAATTTGCTGCAACAGGGCGCTTTATCTATCGTGAAGGGGGTGATTTACGAACCCCGGAAGGGCGCCTTCCGGACACCGCTATCAATAATTTGAGTTATGGTGCGGGTATTGGCTATCGCTCGGGGCGTTTCGAAACGGGGCTTTCATTCTCGGGAATGGATTACACATACGGATTGCCGGAGGAAATTGACGATCCCAACGAAAAAGTGGAAATTAGGATGAACCGGCTTAACCTTCAAAGTGTGTCTACATTACAGATGGATCGTTTCTTTGAACTGGCAGAGCTCCGTATTCAGTATAGTGACTATCAGCACGATGAGTTCGAAATAGAATTCGAACAGGACGGAACTGTAGATGAGGATCTCGAAATCTCTTTCGACCAGCAGACGATCAGCAGTTCACTTTTGCTGCGCCATAGGCCGGCCGGTGCTTTTGAAGGAGCAATTGGCCTCAGCTTTAACTATTCACAACTTGATGTGGGTGGTGATGAGGCGCTCACTCCGAATGCTAATAGCTATTTCATAGCCGGGTACATTTATGAGGAGATCCGTCTGAACCGATTACTCTCAATGAAAACAGGAGCACGGGTTGAGTTCAAGGAGATGTTTGTAAAGACGAATGAGCTGTTTCCAGATGCGGATCAATTCGAAGATCGCTCTGATCTGATCTTATCCGGTGCGGTTGGTCTGAATTTTAGTCCGAATAGAAACTGGGAGTCAGGGATACAGCTTGCCAGGGCATTCCGCACTCCTGGTGTTGAAGAGCTCTATTCCAACGCACCTCACCTGGCTGCCGGCTCGTTTGATGTGGGTGACCCAACTCTGGGCAATGAGATTAGCCTGGGTACCGATTTTTTTATCCGCTACGGTAATAGAAGCGTAAGAACTGAACTCTCGCTATTTGCAAACCGGATAAACAACTTCGTTAACTTTTCGCCCACCGGAGAAACTCACCAGCCGTCGGGACTTCCAATATTTGAGTATGGATCAACCGATGCCCTGCTCTACGGGTTTGAATTTCAGACCGATATAGCGTTTACTGATCAGCTTAGAGCAGGAATCGGTTTCGATTACGTTCGGGGACAGGAAAGAGTGGGTGAACAGAACGATCTGCCCTTTATTCCGCCATTCCGTACCCACCTATCTATGATATACGACACAGGTAGCTGGTGGGCCGGACCGAGGCTTAGAATTGCAAACTCCCAGGAGCGGGTTGCACCCAATGAAGACCCGACCGACGGGTACCTGCTGGTGGGCATGGATGCCGGATACCGCTTTGGCCACGGGGTTTCCTTATCCCTTCGGGTAGATAACCTGCTCAACGAGAGCTACCGCGATCACCTGAGCCGGGTTGAAGACAGAAACAACCCGATGCCGGCACGAAATATCAATGCGATGCTGAGATGGGAGTTTTAACTAACGCTATTACTTTTAGTACGTAAGCCATAGGAAGTTTTGTGCCCCGTTATTTTGAGGGTGACAAAACTTCTTCTTTACATCGATCATTCGGGTAAGTTTCATGAAAAAAGGATAAAAAAAATATAAGTTCAGTTACATATATTTAGAAGAAATTGTAACTTAGTTACACGTTTAAAATGACATAAAATGCTCAGAAGCAGAATAGTCTCCATCACGTGTTTGGCTGTTTTCTTGGTTGGTTTAATTCAGCCCGCCCTTCCTATGATCGAGTATTTTGTGTTCAAAGAGAGTATTATAGAATTTCTGTGCGAAAAGCGTGACGAGCCTGAAAATGATTGCGAGGGTTTCTGTTATCTAATCCAACAGATTGAAGCCAACGATGCTAAACAGAACCAGCCTGAGACTATGCTTCAGTTGGATAAACAGCTGATATATCTCTCCTTCGCATCAACTGAAAAGCTCATTATCAGAAATAGTTGGCCTATCTGCTCTGACTATCTGATAACAAACTCATCTCTTTTCTCTAGATCGCACTTTCATCCACCGGATCTGCATTCCTGACCATCCGGTATCACAGGCCATTCTTGTAAAAAACATACATTAAGCTCTCCATTTAGCAGGGCTTGATAGGTCTTTGTCATAATCTTCTCTATTTCCTGAAATAGTAGTTGTACATACCGGATGGGTGTTTAGGATTCAACATCAAACCATCACTTAAACTATTCGGTAATGGATAAACTATTTTTAAAGACTCTTTTATGCACTTTAATTGTTGCTCTGATTTTATCCTGTACATCAGGCGACAATCATGAACAACACCAATCTCATTCAGACACCATGTCTGAAGAGATGAATGAAGCACATTCGCATCATCATGATGGTCATGACCATCATGCATCCCATAGAAGGGATGGTGGAAATGAATCACTGAGCCCGTCAAGAATGGCTATGGCCGATGTTGGACAAACTCATGTTCACATAGAATACAACGCTCCTTCTGTCAGAGAACGGATTATATGGGGCGGGCTTGTAGCCTATGATACCGTCTGGGTAACGGGTGCTCACATGGCAACAACCCTTGAGTTCGATAATGACCTTCGAATTAAAGATCAGGTTGTGCCTGCGGGTAAATATGCCTTTTTCACGATACCCGGCAGAGAGAAATGGACAGTAATCCTGAATGAAAATTGGGATCAACACCTGGCAGATGATTACGACCAGGAATTAGATGTTGTTCGTATCGAAGTTGAACCGGAACAGCACGAATTCACTAAGCAGCTTACCTATGATGTACTGGGTAATATTGAAGGAAAGGGCGTGATAGAATTGATGTGGGAGGAGCTGAAAATTACGATACCGGTTGAAGAGCTATAACACAATTAACAAAAAAAACTAAAGAAATTAATTTCAAACTAATTTTAAAATTATGAAAACATTAAAAATCGTATTAACCACACTTTTGATTTTATCTCTGGCCAATATTTCATCAGAGGCAAAGAAGAACGTTCAGACAGAATCGGCTGAAATGATTATAAATTTGAAAAGTGATGCCTTTGAGGATGCTCACAGTACATATATGGCCATCAATTTCGCAGAAATGGGTCTTTCGAATGATTTGGAAGTGATCATTTTCTTAAATGTTCATGGTGTACGTCTACTTGAAGAAGAGGCAGCTTCCCTCTCTTTTCTTGGTGAAAGCCTTGTGGATAAACTCAACTCTTTTGTAGAGATGGGTGGTAGAGTGATCGTTTGCCCCATGTGTATGCAGGCTTATGGAATGGATACCGGTGATCTCCCGGCAAACTTCGAACGTGGAGAGGCAACATCCATGATGAATCGCATCAAAAATAAACCTGTAGTATTTACATATTAAAGTATAAGATTATGAAAGTAGAAAATTATAGATATGTATATCTTTTAATAGGAATTATACTTCTTATTTTTGGAGCTTTACCGCAAAACGGTTTAGCACAAAAACAGATAGAAGGTAAGGTGATCAATTCACACACTGGATTCGAATTACCGGACGCACATATACTGGTTATCGACCAGAATATCATGACAAGCACGGATGAATTGGGCTATTTCTTTTTAAACGTGGATAGTTCTGAGCAAATGGTTCAGCTACGCATATCAAGCGTTGGGTTCCGAACATTAGAGATACAGGTG
>PWWL01000009.1 GCA_003561515.1 Balneolaceae bacterium | reverse complement strand
TTCTCGAGCGCCTTTACCTTGATACCGTTCTTGCTCTCCAGCTTCTGAACTTTTTTCTGGGCTTCTTTTTTACTGACCGCTTCAAACTCGGTTTGAATGGTTTTACCGGCCGGAGAAATGGCTTTTAATCGAAACTGGGGCATAATTCGCTGTTTATTAGATGATGCCTATTAATAAGAAACTTTTTCCTAATCAACAAGACCGGTTCATGCGGTATTTGTTACAGTTTTTGTGGGTGGTTTATTGTTTAATAGAGGGCACATTGTTAAACGTGTATAAGGTTTTGATGGGCAAAAGAAAGAATAGAATCGTGCTGTGTTTCACATAGTGCCGATGCAGGAAAATCGAATTATGAAACCGGAGCACAATCAAGCCTGTGATTCGACCTCATTCTGCGTCGCCGGTATTTGCTCTGCGCACATGAATAATCCCCCGGTTTAACCGCGGCGAGCGCGGTGAAGTCGCAGCGAACGCTGTTTAGTTAAGATGTGATCGCTTGAAAACAAAATACTTATCTCTCTGTGGCAGAGTGACTAACACGCAATCCACGATTACACCAATGACCATTATACCATTAACGAATACACGATTAACAAACCCCTACTCCCTCTCCCACTCAACATCATCGCCCGATATGGTGGCTACCACCGTAAAACCTCTTGACGATTCTGCGATGATTTGAAACGAATCATACATCACATCACCAAGTGAATAATTTGCGTTTTCGTTTTCATCGTCAAGTAACAGATGCGCAAGAGAGATTCCATAGTAGCTTCCGCCGCCACCGCCCAAACTAACAGGCTTAAGTGCATATCCATTGGCATATGCCTGCGCAGAGAATATATCCTGACGAATGGCATCTATGTTTGACTCGCTCGACGCTTCATGAAATGTATTTATTGCGACTACAATCGCAATCCCTACAATCAAAGTTATCAAGATTAAAATGAGTGTCTGTTGTTGTCCCATGATGAAGTCATTTTTTAAGTTATGTCGAAAGAAAATAAAATTGTGTAAGCAATGCTTATTTGTTATACATGATTAAATAAAATTAGCTTATACTAACCATTGCAATTAAAATATTAATTGAGGTAAAATCAGTATGACAACAGATGCCAAAACAATTTTCTCTTTAGACATCAGATCACTTGCACTTTTCAGAGTACTATTGGGATCTATTCTTATTCTTGATATGATAAATCGCTTTCAATTCGTACCCTATTTTTATTCTGATGAGGGTATTATATCAAGAGAAATTGTGAATTTGGGGATGCTGGAAAATGCTTACCACTTCCAGCTCATGTTTCTAAGCGGAAGTGAATGGTTTTCTTACTTTTTTTTCACTGTTACAATGCTCGCTGGTTTATTTCTATTGCTCGGCTACTACACTAAAATATTTACTTTTATTGCATGGCTTTTTTACTGTTCAATTATTGTAAGAGACCCTTTTACAACTCATGCTGCCGATACCCTCTATATTTTACTCTTGTTTTGGGCACTTTTCTTACCAATTGGAAAATATTTTTCTATTGATTCATTATTGAATAAATCTTCTGGTAAAATTTCGGTTAATAAACTACATTTTTCGGTAGCAGCTATTGCATTGTATATACAGGTTTCCCTGGTTTACGTGATGACCGGAATTTTTAAAGGAAAAACTGAAACATGGCTGGATGGAACCCATTTGTATTTAACTCTTAGCAGATTTGATTATGCTGAACCTTTTGCCATGCTCATTTATCCATATTATGAGCTGTTAAATTTCTTAACTCACTTTACATTATATCTTGAGCTTTTTGGACCACTGCTGTTAGTTATTCCCTTCTTTTTTGTCTTTTTTCGGTTAGTTGGAATTTTACTCTTTTTGGGGCTTCAAATTTCTATAGGGCTCACAATGGATGTCGGGTTGTTTCCGCTAGTGAGCAGTACGGCACTGCTTGTTTTTATTCCGGCTGCGTTCTGGAATTATCTTAGTGATTTTATAGCCAATAAAATGCCGTGGTTTCATTCCAACCTAAATAGCTTTTTGGCAAATGTCCAAAATTACATTGTAGGCTGGTTTTCGCAGAAAAAAACAAGCTATTCAGAAACTGGATTTTACAAAACAAAGAATTTTTTTGCGGGTTTAGTCATCGTATATATAATTATATGGAACCTGTCGCAGGTAACTTATCTTTTCATCAATTTCTATCCGCCTCATCAACCCGGATATTTCTTAAAACTCGATCAAAGGTGGAATATGTTTGTAACGACTGCAAAATCAGCAGGATTTTTAAGCGCAGAAGCAACTCTTGAAGATGGAACAGTTGTTGATCTTATGTCTGATAAAAAAGTTGAGCACGGTCAATTTAAGCATCTGCCTCATATTGGATATACCAACTACAGGTGGAGAATATTTTTTTCAAATAGACTGAGGCATCGGGAAAATACAAATTTGCACAAAAATTATATTGAATACCTCCGTAATAATAATTTTGATGATAAAACAATTGATACCATTAACTTAGTTTATCACAAGTACGTAATTGACATCAACTACAACCATTCAGCTTTAAAAAGACAAATACTCTATTAGCCTTTCTGAGAGAGAATACTTTTTCAAATTTTAAATTTCATAATTAAGTCTTTTTGCTCTCTTTGTAGCAATCGAGAACTCGATCACATCATTTTCTCTTAGTTACTTGGTAGGCTTATATCTTGGATATGTATTCAGTGAAGGTTTGGATACGACTTAAACTTTACTTAAAGCTTTTCTAAGCACAAATAAACGCAAATTATTCATCAAAGAAATGTTAGAGCTTAATTGAGCTAATGAACAATAGGCTTGCTGTGTGTGATAAATTCGGTTCTCTTTCCTATTCTTATCTCTACAATTTTTTTTACTTAGATAATCACGGTAGAAATTTTTTTTTGAAATAAAAAAAGCTCCCTTATTGAGGGAGCTTTTTTTTAACAGATTCAAAAGAATCTTAGAGTACCGAAGCGGCGTTTCCACCCAGCTCAAATTGATTTGCACCAACTCCTGCAGTTATCTGATCTGCTCCATCACAGTCTGATCCGCCGGTTAGAGCACCAGAATCATCGTCAATTATACCAGGCACATAGCCATCACAGCTTGCCGGATGTGCGGTAATTGTGAAAGATTGACCACCAACGTCAGTCATTACATATCTGCCGTTTTCATTTTGGGCGATGAGGCCATTCGCTGAGATCCCTGTTGATGGGAAAGCGAGTCCTTCAAATGAAAGATCATCAAATGTTCTACCACCACCACCGAGCATACCCGGTCGCATATAGTATCCTTGTGCAGCAGAAGCCAGGGCAGCGATGTCGTTGTTTACAGCATCGATGTTTGCCTGATCGGCAGCCGCGCCAAATGTGTTAATAGCCACAACCGTCGCGATACCCACGATGATTGTTACGAGAATTACGAGTAATAATTGTTGTTGACCCATTGTTGTTTACCTTGTTTGTTTTGTGATTGTTTATGTAAAACGTGTTGTTGTTGTGTTTTTTTGTTATAAAGTAATAGACCGTGTATTGACGGATCACAGATATAAAGAGATGTATGAATTCAAATTGTTACAATCTTTTTGAATCAGCCGATCTCTCAAACCATTGCCAAGTTCTGCACCTTTGACTCCATTCGCAAGAACTCTTAAAAAAGTGTAATAGATGCCGCTTTTGTTAAGAGCTTATTAATCATTTTAGCCCGTATTGAGGCCGATACACCTGTATCGTTGAACAGCTCTAACGATTTATTGGCATTTATTATGTGGTCATTAATGCAATGAACAAATACTGCATCTATATCTTACTGTGTTTTTTATGGTTTATCACTGCATAACCATGTAGTTTCGGGTAGTTTTTCAAAAAGTTTGCGCGTGGAGAAGTGTTTTGCCATGGTAAACCCGCCCCATCCTGGTAAAAAAAATCCCATTCAAGCCTCTACTTGTTTAACCTAAGTTGTAAACTGCTGGGTGCTGTTCGCAGTCCCGACCCATCGGGGCCTGCTGTCAACGGTCAATTTGAACCGGTTATCAGCAATACCATACTATGTAGAGCCAATTGGCAAAAAGAACTCTGGCAGGTTCAGAAAAGCACTGAACTCTGGCAGGTTCTTTTTAGGTCATTCCTCCCAGCCCCGAAAATCGTTCCGTGGGCCGGGCAATGCCCGATGCGAGTTTCTCTATTCTTCCATATAAATGAAAAGTATCCCTGGCCTGGGTAATTGCCGTATAGATGAGCTCGCGGGTTTGCACAGGACTCTCTCTCGACGGCAGCAACAGGTTTACCCGGCCGAATTCCGACCCCTGGCTTTTGTGCACCGTCATAAACCATGCGGGGGTGTAATGCACCAGTCTCGACGCCGGCAGCACCTTCATTCCGCTGCCCGACTCTATATATACCAGCATTCGTCCCTCCGATCCCGGTTCCTTCACGCAAACCCCGATATCACCATTGAAGACGGAGAGCCCATAGTCGTTCCGGGTGATCATGATTACCCGCCCGTGGTACCAGCCGCCTGGGGCAACTCCACGGCCCTGCACCAACTGCTCCGCGTACCGGTTCAGCTGTTCCGAACCGTCAGCCCCCCTGCGGTGCACCGTTAACCACACCTCCCTCTTCCACTCTTCAAGCAGCGTTTCAGGATCATCAATTCCCGAAAACCGTTTCAACGTCTCACTCACACCCGCCGCAAGAGCCTGCATCCCTGCCGTATCAAAACTAAAACCGTGGTGCGAGATATCCCCGAACTTCTGAAATGTGCCTGCAAGTACTCCCGGATCGACCTCTCCCTCCTTCACCAGGGCTGCCAGTTGGCCAATGCCGCTATCGCTGCCGAACCGGTAGCTTTTGGTAAGGTAGAGTATGGAATCGTGCAGCGGTTCCGTATCACCTGCCGCCACGTCAAGGTCAACACCGAGATTTTTCAGCATTCCGGCAATCTCAGTGCTGAACGTGTTTTCCGGTTTTGAGCAGAGATCCGCAAACACAGAACCGGCCTCCACCGATGCAAGCTGATCCCTGTCCCCGAGCAGTATCAGCCGGGTGTGTTCTCCCAGATGATTTACCAGGCGGCTCATCAGGTTCAGGTCTATCATGGAGGCTTCGTCCACAATTACGAGGTCGTAATCCAGGGTGCGACGCCCGGCCGGCGGCAGCAGGCCCCGCTCTCCGGTTCCCCGCAGCAGCCTGTGAATGGTAACCGCTTCGGCGGGGAGCGCATCCTCCT
The DNA here is from genome assembly GCA_003561515.1 of Balneolaceae bacterium. Taxonomy (GTDB): domain Bacteria; phylum Bacteroidota; class Rhodothermia; order Balneolales; family Balneolaceae; genus Rhodohalobacter. The sequence continues at coordinate 10,865 of PWWL01000009.1, read as the reverse complement.
CATGCCCCATCTTTTTGTATTCATGTTTCAGGGCCTCACCCATTCGTCCGGCTGCCTTGCCCGTGGGTGCTGCCAGCGCCAGCCGGAGCGTTCCGCCCCTGATTCTCCTGTGAAGCTCCGTTATTGCGGCCACCGTAGTGGTTTTACCCGTTCCCGGCCCGCCGGAGATGATGAGCAGCGGCTTTACCAGCGACAGCGCCGCAGCGGCTTTCTGCATCCGGTTTTGATTGCCGCGGCCATCGAACAACTCCCGGAGATGCTGTGCCGCCTCCTCCGCTGATGCAGATTCTTCAGAAAAGAGCGGTACATCGGATGTTCTCTCTCTTAGCCGGTTCATCAGCTCCTGCTCCAGGCGGTACTGTCTGCGGAAGGCGAGGGAATTATCGCCCATCACAAAGGGAGTATCCTGTTCAGGAGTACCGAACAGGGCAGAATCTGAAATCCCCGGCACCGGGTCTTCGGGCAGATCTCCCGCACTCAACTCGCTGTCCGGGATATCGAGGATCCTGAGCCACTCCCGGGGCGCCCTGTCAAGCGGCAAACAGACATGCCCCGCATTCAAAAACAGCGAACAGAAAAGCGTCAGCACCATTTCATCTTCAGTCAGCGCGCCATACTCGTTTTCCAGGAATCGGATCAGCTCCCGGTCGGCAGTCCCGATCCGGCCCGATTCGATGCCTTTCCTGAACCAGTCAGGTTTGTTCTGTTCCGTCATAGCGTAATCCCCAGGTAGCTGCACAGTTTATCGAAGGTTGATTTCGGCGGTTTCACAGACCAGATTCCGTTTTGCGAACCCCGCTTCATTCCGCGAACAAAGAGGTAGTGAACCCCGCCAAAGTCGCGGTCGTACTCAAACGACCCGGTTCGCTCTTTCAAAAATGCAGCCAGCGCAGCCAGGTAGAGATGGTACTGCAGATCATACCCGGCCTCTATCACCTCCCTTTCAAGATGATCGCGGCTGTACTCCTCCGGCGAATTGCCAAGATGGTTCGACTTGTAATCGAGGATGTAGTATTTCCCGTTCTGCCTCACAATCAAGTCGATGAAGCCGGTGAGAAACCGCTTCACATCGGTTGGGTTGGTGGTTCCGGCCGGCCTGTTTCTGATAATGTCCATAAGTCCCCGGTAGTCACTCTCCTCCACCGGAAATATGAACTCCATCTCCCGGAGCATCTCCGGCCCGCTCACTCTGTCCAACCTTAAATCGCCATAATCGGCCTGTATCACATCATGCATCATACGCTGAACTACCGATCCCCATTTCAGTGAAATGGCGTACTGATCCAGCACTTCCTCAATCAGGGCCGGATGGGATTCATCCGCGGCGGTATCGAACCTGAAATCCGGATGCTCAAACAGCTTGTGAATGGCCGTACCTGGAGTAGCTCCGCGCGGAAATCCAAAAATGCTGATTTCACCCTCCGACTCCTCAGTGCGATTCATCGATGAGAGATACTGCTCCGTAATCTGATCGTGGTCCGGTTCACCGGCTTCCTGCTGATGGCCGGCAAGCGATGAAAAGCTCTCGGTTCTTTTGCCGGGCTGCAGAATCATCCTGCCGTTGTAGGGTTCCGGCGGGGCTGCGTCCGGAACCGGCAGTGAGAGCTGTATCATTTCGGATGTTTCGCCGGCGGCATCCGCCTCTTTCAGCCGGAACAGCCCGGGATGATCTTCACACAGTGTCCTGATCGGCTCCTCAATCAGCTCATTGCTGAAAACGTCGTCACCTTTCTTCAGTTTCCGGCCGGAGCCTTCAATCACCCGTTCCCTTCCGGTGAGTGCCGCCGCCAGGCCCGACCGGTGGCTGTTATCGTGCGTGCACCAGATCACCCGGCAGTCGTACCGGGCGCGGGTCACCGCCACATAGGCTTTTCTCACCTCCTCGGCGATCGACTCGATCTCACGCTCATTTTCGGCAGCCACACGTTCATCGGTTTCGTGCTGATCTATATTGATAACCGGCCGGTCGCTTCTCTCTTTATGGTACACCACAAATTTCGACCTGTTTTGAGTGGTGCTCCAGAGTACGGGACAAATCACAACCGGGAACTCCAGCCCCTTGCTTCCGTGAATGGTACTGATCTTCACCAGGTTCTGATCGCTTTCCAGCAAAAGCTGCTGATCATCGCTCTTGGCCGGGTTCACCATCTGCCGCACATACCACGAATAGAGCTCATGCGGATCACGATTAGAATTGATTTCCTCAACAGCGCAAAGTTCAGCCAGCTGGTGGAGGTTGGTGAGAATACGCTCGGAATTCCGCAGCCGTGAAAGCTGGTCCACCCTGCCTTCACTGAAAAGCAGCTTTCTGAACATGGCAAAAAACCCATGCCGTTTCCAGGTCTCTGACAGTTCCGTGAGTTCACTGATCAGCTCGGTTCGCTGCTGTTCATCTTCACGGATGTGGTTCAGCTTTTCAAGATCTCTCCCGAACAGCCCGCTGAGCAGTGCATTGTTCACGGCAATCCTGTCAGCCTGATTGAGCACCGCGTTCATCACCACCTCCAGCCTTTTGGCCTCGAAGGTATCGAACACTTTTTCCTGCGAATAGGTCACCGAATCAATTCCCGCATCCTTCAGACGGTTTTTGATGGAAGACGCATCATGATGCCCCTGAACCAGGATGGCTATGTCTCCCGGCGTCAGCGGGCGCATCTGCCCGGTTTGGTCGTCACGGATGGTTGTTCTGCCGTTCAGCAGGTCCAGCACTTCGAGTACGGTTCTTGCATAGGCGAAATCGCGGGCATCGTTTTTGTTCGACAGGAGCCCGGGATTCAGAATAAACGAGAATGGTTTTGGCGGCTCATTCTGAACCAGGTAATGCTGCTCCGCTTCCGGGTTGCCGCACTCCGATTCGAAAAACCGGATCTGATCCTCCACAAACGGGCGGATCTCTTCATCACCGAACAGCCTGTTCACGGCTTCGATCAATTTCGGCGAGCTTCTGAAATTTTTGTTCAACGACCATTTGTCGGGATTGCCGTCGTTGCCGGCCCTGAAGTAGGTATATACATCCGCCCCCCGGAAGGCATAAATCGCCTGTTTTGGATCGCCGATCATCATGAGTCCGCCGTCATTCCCTTTCCGCTCCTTCGGGTAGATGGTGTCGAAAATTTCGTACTGAATGGCATCAGTATCCTGGAACTCATCAACCAGCGCCCAGGGGTAGTTCTTCAGCAATCGCTTCGATAAACCCTCCCCGGTTTCCGGGTGACGAAGGGCCTCCCGCAGTCGGATCAGCAGATCGTCGTACGTCAGGCTGCCGCTCATCTCCGAAAGGGATGACCTGAGCTCCGCAATTTCATCATGAACTTCACGGATCAGTGCGGTTTCAACGCTTCCCATGCCGCTGATGTGGTGCTCAAACTCATCACACAGATCAAAAAACCGAAGCTTTTTAACAAACCGCGTTGCGTTTTTCTTATAGCTGTTTTCATCATGCACATAGCCGGCGGTGAAGTATTTGAGCTGCTTAAACGTGTCCGTTGTAAAGTTCAGGTCATTCGCAAACCGGTCCATGGCAGACATCCGGCTCTGTATGTTCCGCTCGGTGTACCCGCTCAAATCGCATGCTTCGAACTCCGCCTCAACCTCCTCCCTGCTGATATTCCACTCTTTCCGGACTTCACGGCGAAGTGCGGCAGCTTTTTCAAGAAACTGCACGGGTTCGGGATGCGGGCTGCTTTCCACCACAGCCTCTTTACGGTTGAACATCTCCCCGATTCCGCGTTTTCCGATCAGTTTGGAGGGTGAGCCTGCAATCTTCAGCAGCTTCGAGATGTAATACCGTCCGCCTTCACTTCCGCCATGCCGGTTCATGAATGTGCGCCAGTAATCTCCGGCCGCTTCCAGCAGAAGGTCATCGTTTTGAATTACATCCATGCTCAGCGGCACACCCGCCACCAGGGCCTCATCGCTCAACACCTTCTGGCAGAAGCCGTGGATGGTGAAAATCCGGTTGTCGTCAAAATTGCGGATTGCCTCTTTCAGGATTGATATAACCTTGTTCCGGTCGCGCCCGCTGCACCATTCTGCAAAATCGGCGAGAAACGCATCCCCGGAGGTTGAGCCTTTATCCAGCATCAGCAGGCACTCCCTGAGCCTGTCCAGGATGCGGCCTCTTAGTTCCGACGTTGCCTTGTTGGTGAAGGTCATCACGAGAATCCGGTTTACGGGAAGCTCCTTCTCAACAAGCAAGCGGATGAAAATTCCGACAATGGTGTAGGTTTTGCCTGTACCCGCACTTGCCTCAACGAGAATCCGCGGGTTCCATTCCAGGCCGAAAACAGATGTCAGGGGCTTCATTCAACCTCCTTTATATGTTCCGTCATTAACCTGAAAAGGTCCAGATATTCCTCGTTCACCATCATTTCATCAAATTCGATCTCCGGACCAAAGAGAAACGAGATGTTCAGATCATCCCGCTCGGGATATTTATTCCATCCATCTCCTTCAAATTCTTTTTTGGCACTGGCAAGAGCCACATTATGCCCTTTCTCAAGGTTCTTTTTATACTCGAACAACGTTTTCGGAAAGAACGGCAGCGGTGCTTTTTGGCCCTCGAGGTAGAGTGCTGCCAGCTTCTGAAGATGTTCAGAAGCCTCATCCGGCATGGTGAACCGGTGCACCTTCGGCTTCTCCTTCTTTAGTTCGCTGATCAGGTACGATTCCTGATGAATGCCGGTTAAAGATGCGTTCATAAGCAGGTGGCGTATCCAGCTCTGCAGATAAAGCGAACCTGACCCGGTTGAAAAACTGAGATCCAGGTATCGTTCATTCGAGTAGCTTGTGATCTCCCCGGTAAGCTGCAGCCCATCGATGTTCAGATCCGTGTTGTACCTGTGCAGCCCGGGGGTAAACCCTAGTGACCTTATGAGTGCGATCGATTCCTGCACCGATGATACGATTTCATGAGCCAAACGTTCGCCCGGCCAGCCTGCGGGCAAAATCCCCGAATTAAGAAGCAGTCCGCGAATGTCCTGCTCCCGCCGCTGTTCCTCCGTAAACCAGGCAAACACCCGCTGGTAGAGCAGGTGCTTTTCAAGTCCGCTGATTGTAAACTCATCCCTCTCCTCTTCTTCACCCGTCAGCCTCGCTTCCAGGCGGTTTCTTGCAAAGGCTTTTACGGGATTGGCAAAGAACGAGCAGAACTCCTGCGCTGTCACCAATAGCGGGAGAACCGGTTCATCATCCGGCTCCAATCCATCAAAGGCAAATCGTTCCCACGCTGCGTTCACCGCAGTCGCACTCAGGAAACCGAGCTTTGAATAGCTTTTTCTGTTTTTGTAGTTGTTCAGAGAAAACAGCGATAGCGATTCCTTTTGTATGATCTGATCTTCATCAAGGCCAGTCAGCTCCGACAGGAAGCTCACCCAGCCCGATAGAATCGGAGACGGCGGTATCGGTTCATTGTCCACGGCGCTTTGCCCTATATAGCTGCAGTAGTGATAGGTCTCCGCCGCCAGCAATGATTCCAGAAAAAGGTTCTTGTCCTCGTTTCTGTGATTTCGATCGGTGGGCTCGGGCTGCTGACCCATCAGGTCATATTCCGGCGTGTTCTCTTTTCTGGGGAATGCCCCTTCATTCAATCCAATGAGTGCGATGGCCTTGAACGGAAGGCTTCTGACCGGAACCATGTTCGAGAATGTTACCCCCCGGTGCAGCCTGGCCCTGCCTGAGGTTTTCCGGTTCATCTGCTCCTCAATATCACTCCTGATAAGCTGAAAGGGAATGTTGTGATCCAGTCCCGAAAGTTTTGCGGATTCACGAATACGGTCGGTGCCTGAGCCGCCGGCACGTTTGTAGTCCATCAGGCTTCTGGGTGAGAAGAACCGGTCACACCACAAATCAACCAGATCGCACCATTCAGCGGCGCTTTTTTGTCCCTTTGCTTCCTGTGCGGTTTGATGCAGCTTCTCCATAAATGCGGAAAATGCCGCCCACGACTCACGCTCTTCCGAAGTTGTGATTGCCGGGAACAACAGGGTGTTGCGGGCAAACTCGCCAGGAGCCGTTGCCATCATCTGTCCAAGCCAGCCTCTTCTCAGTGCGGCCTTCCAGGTCTGAACGTCGCTCCCCGGCTGATTCCACTCCATCCTGTGCTCTGCGTTAAATCCCCAGTACACGTGGTTCTCTTTCATCCACTCCCGTACAAGCGATGCAGATGACTCCGTTAGACCGAACTTGTCGAGCACCGGGTCCATCAGGAAAAAATCCATCACATCGTTAAAACCGAAGCGTGACCCCGGCATAGAAAGCAGGTGAAGCAGGGCACGGTCCATCAGCGAGCTGCCTCCCGAACTGCCGGCGTGATAGGGAATGGCGGGCAAACCCGGTTCGGGATTGCCAAACACTGCGTGGATATGCGGCAGATACTTTTCAAGGTCGGGTGTAACCACCAGAATTTCGTCGGGCTGCAGATGTTCGTCAGATTCAAGAAGCCTGAGCAGTGCATCGTGTAAAACCTCGATTTCGCGCAGCGGCGAATGGCAGGAGTGAATTTCAATGCCGGGTATGGAGCCATCATTTGTATGGAGTGAGATGCCAGATTCAGCAGTCAGCAATGAATTTCGGATCCGGGCAGCATTGGATGAGTCCTGAGAAAAATCAGGTTTAAACAGATCTTTCGTTTCAGCTTTATCGATGCGGTAAAGTTTTCCAGCGGCAGCGGATTCATCCCCGAACATCTCCAGCAGCGGATGAGCATCACTTGTGGGTGATGGTGAAATCAAAAAGAGTGTTATGTTTCTATGCGTGCCCTGCTCTCGGAGAACCTGCGCTACCGGAAGCGGCATCAGACCGGGATTGAATATAAAGATCGGAGATTGATTCCTTGTAGCACCGCCTGAACTCTGCTTGCGGAGCAATTCATAAAGCTCGGCTCTGTTAAGTGATTTTTCATCGGAATGAATTCCTTTCCAGCGGGCATTCATCATGTTCCAAAGCTCCGCCTGCCATCGTTCATCACCTTTGCCGGTATGGCCATTTTGCCAGCGCAGAATCATTGCCGGGCGGTACACCAGGTATTTATCATAAAGGGAGGCAAGCCGGCCGGCAAGCTGTAACATAGCTTCCTCCCTGTTTTCATTTGGCTGGCGGTTTACAAATTTGTGGAGTAGCGGGAAATGGTTCCGGACACCTGGATCACTCAATAGGCTGAAAAGTGTCCACTTCATCGGTTCCGGGTCGGATGGAAGTTCTTTAGGGAGCTCTGGCTTCAGTTCTCGAATGGAATGCCACATCCATTCGGCCGGCAGCATGAAGCGGGTGTTGCCGGAAAATCCATTTTGCTCGGCGATATGCAGCTTCAGCCAGTTCGAGGTATCGAGATTGGGAACAATGATATTGTCCGAAATAAAGGGATCACCCTCCCTCTCCGATCTGAGTCGTTCTGCAATCTCATTCCCAAGATGTATCAGCCGGTTGCTTCTGCAGATGTTAATCATGTGCCCAATATAATTGGTGGAAAAATTTTTTTCCTTGCCGATTTAGAATTGTTTCCGCTTGCGGGAAAGCCGGTGATATATAGTAAATTGTACCCGGCTTTATAAATGCCTTTAAATACCTCTAAAAACCGTGACTGAAGATACTCTGCAGATGTGACACCTTCAGTCACCCCTGATTCATTTATTTTTTTGAATCCATTCTTCGGTGAATGGTTTTGCCTGTAATGCAGTTTTCCGGGTAAATTTACTGACTTGAATTGATATGAACAGACTCCCTGTACTACATCTCCTGCTGATCTCACTGTTGTTTCTGGCTTCATGCAGCACCATTGAGATTAAAGAAGCCGATGTATTTGATGCACATCGGACGATTACCCCTGAAAGCTTCAACTTCGATGTGTATTCTTTTCAGGAAATCCGTCTTGAAACCGGCGATGGTGAACATCTTAATGGATGGGTGATGCTCCATTCCGATGCGAAGGCTACGGTGCTTTACCTCGGGGGCAATGGCTTTCTGATGGTTAAATCAAGGCCTGTAATCGAAGCTTACTCAACAATTCCTGTCAATTTGGTGATGTTCGACTATCGCGGATACGGAATGAGCAGCGGTTCACCAACAGTGGAGGGTATACGGATGGATGCAAACACAGCCATGGATTTTGTTAAGAGTAATTCTGAACTCAATGGTGGCCCTCTGTTTGTTCATGGCCATTCCATGGGCTCATTTCTGTCAGCATACCTTGCCGATACTCGTAGAATAGACGGGTACATACTAGAGAGCCCTGTTACAGACGTAGATGACTGGACCCGAACATTAGTTCCATGGCTTGTACGCAGGTTTATTCGTTTTGATATTGACCCTGCTGTACGCGCGGAGAGTAATTTGAGACGAGTTCAAAATATCGAGCTGCCATTACTGCTGATGGGCGGAAACTCTGATGAAATCACACCTTTTGAAATGGCTGAAACACTTTATAAAAAGTCAGCCTCCGAAAATAAGACCCTCGTGGAAATGGATGGGGGCACTCACAACGATCTCCCTACATTTCCTGAATATATGGCATCGATCAGAGATTTTTTTGAAGCTACCATCTCACGGTATAGATTTTCGGGTGATGTTTATGAATCGTTACCTAAATAAAGTTAAGGCTTACAAAGACTAACAGGTGTACACTCTTCACCTGTCGCATTGTTGTCTTTTTTGGAGAGATAAACCCGGTAAACGATTCAATTATATCGAAGCTTGGCTGATGAACGAATTCGATGGTTAGTTTGTAATCGTATCAACCCCAAACTAATCGAAAACACATGTTTGAAGAAATAATTATATCCGTCATCTTTGGTACAGGAGTGCTGGTAACTGCTATGGTTGCTGTAGCAACATGGCAGTTTCGAAAAGAAATGCGTGAACAGTTTGAAGCACAAAGAGAGAAAAAACTCTCCTATCGCACAAATGAAGAGTTCATAGAAAAGACAGGCTCATAAAAAACATAATCCAGGCAGGTCTTATCCCGCTAATGGTACCTGGAATCAGTGACCTCTTTCAGTAACAAAAATGTCGATTGCATCGGAAGCAACCGCTGAGTACGAGCTATCAATCGCTTCTGCGAATTCTTTGAGCCTGTCTACAAGAGATTCTTCCAGGTAATAGCTTACCACTTTCTTTTTAACAGGCAATTCCTGTTCCTGGCTTGGAAGTTCTCTCTCCACGAGTTCACTGCTAAGCATTTCATCTGAACCAGACATGCGCTTATTTCGCTCAATGTCACTCTTGGTTACATCGAACGGAGAGATGTCGTTATCGGAATAGTCCGATTCGTGACTCCCGTTAATGTTTGGTATAAATGAAAGATCTGATTTCTCTAAATAGTCGGAGCCAAAGGGAAAATGACCCAGGCTTTTTTTTGTATTCATAATCGGTTTAATGGCCGTTTCTGATTTCTTTGGCAAACATTTGATAGTCAACTGCTCCATTGCTCTCTCCATCGTACTCAAAAATTGTTTTGTGATGGCTTGGTGCCTCTGCCAGGGCAACATTATCACGTATCACCGTATTAAAGACTTTTGCGCCAAAATAGTCTCTGATGTGTCCTACAACTTCGCGGTTAAGGTTCTTGCGATTATCGTAAAGTGTGCAAAGAATACCTTCCACTTTCAAATTTTTATTTAGGCGCCTTTGAACCACCTGTATCACATCCATCAGCTTCGACAGACCGTGAAGCGCAAGGTATTCTGATTGAAGCACGATTATTAATTCATCGGCGGCGGTAAAAGCATTGAGTGTTAGCACACCGAGGTTTGGCGGGCAATCAATCAGTACATAGTCGTATTTGCCCTGAATCTCTTTAAGTGAATCACGAAGCAACATTTCACGAGCGGGAATATTCACAAGCTCCATTTCTGCACCCGACAATTCAATTGACGATGGAAGTATATCAAATGACTTATGCTTCATAATGATGCTTTCTACTGAAGCTTCACTTTTCAGCAAATGATAAATATTTTTTTCAATTCTATTTGAATGGAGCTTAAGCGAGTAGGTAAGATTAGCCTGTGGATCCATGTCGACTAATAGCACCTTATAACCGAGATTAGACAGCCCCGCGCCTGTATTTATCGTGGTCGTGGTTTTGCCAACCCCGCCCTTTTGATTGGTAAATGCAATTATTCTCATTACCTGATTAATAAATTGAACGTTGGTGTGAACCTATACCTAAGGAGAAATGAACCCGGTAAATGTTACACATTATAATAGAAAAGATCTGACTAAAGAAAAAGGGTACCTGATCATAAGTACCCTTTTTGCCGTTATTTGATTGTCGATAGTAGTCTTGGAGTTACTATGGAAGAAGTATAAAGGAGGCATATTAACGCATTGTTATGGGCGTGTTAAACTTGTCTGTTAAGGTTTTTTATTAATTGGATTCTAATAGAACCCCCTCGACTGTTCGACTGTCGAGTGGATCTGATCAAACAATAAGTCATGCCTCGAAATACTCGACTGTTGAATTCTTTCAGGCAAGATATCAGGCTTTAGCAACTCGTCAGACGACTGAACACTACTCCTCATCTTAAACCTAATTCTCGCACAGTCGTCAGACGAGAGCCCCTTCGACTGACGAGTGGAACTATTCCTAAACCCTGCCCTGCCACAGAATACTCGTCTGTCGAATTTCTATGAGTGATATCGCTGGCACTAGCAACTCGTCAGACGACTGAACACTCCTCATCTTAAACCTAATTCTCGCACAGTCATCAGACGGAGGCCCCCTTCGACTGACGAGTGGAACAACTCCTAAGCCCTGCCACAGAATACTCGTCTGTCGAATTCCTATGAGTGATATCGCTGGCACTAGCAACTCGTCAGACGACTGAACACTTCTGATCCTAAATCCAATTCACTCAGAGTTGTCAGCCGAT
>PWWL01000248.1 GCA_003561515.1 Balneolaceae bacterium | reverse complement strand
TACGACATTTCCATTGATACGGTGAGGGCACACATCCGCAACATCTACAAGAAGCTGCATGTGAATTCGAAGGCGGAAGTTATAGCGAAGTCGCTGAGAGGTGAAATCTGATATCACATGAAGATGTGATTTCTTTTAAGTCTTGATTAATTAAAATCATTGTAAGAGTTTAAGAGTAACTTTAGAACGCTTATGCCATGAGATCTTTAACAACCCACATACTGTTTCTACTAATGGCAGGCTTGCTGTTCACAGGCTGCTACACCAAGTTCAACGCAACCTCTCAGGATGATCATATGCAGAAGATGCAGGCAGTTCATGTTGAAGATGGCTGGTATGAAGTTGATGGAATCTATTTTTATATCGATTACGCAACCCGGGAGTGGTACAGCTACTGGGGAATAGACCTGACCACGTATAAAAGGTTTCTCAGAGCGGCCCAATTCAGTTATCGCCATCCATCGAGCACCTATTTCTACTCTCCTTTCAGAAATTCCTTCTTTTACAATTTCCCCGGGTATGCAAGTACATCTTTCTTCCGAACGGGCTTATGGAATCCAAGGCACGGGTTTTTCGCTTTTCACCCGCCATATTATTCAAACCCGTACATGTACAGCTTTTATTACAACCGGTGGCAGCATTGGCTGCACTGGCAATCGGCACACACCAACTACTGGGGGAGCTCATTCACTCATTCAACTTCAGGCAGCCCGGCCAGCAGAATAGGTGCCAGGAGCACCGGGCTCAGAAGCGGAGGTTCTGATATTCATCGCAGAAGTGAGACAGATCGAGTTCATAGCAGCCGGCTTGCAGCCGACAGAGATGATCTCTTCGCGGTAACTTCAAGAGAAAGGGTAAACGTCAGATCGGTTGAGCCCATTACCCTCAACGACAGGCAAAGAAACCTTCGCGATAGAAGAGATTCTGAATATCGGACCCGGCTGGAACGCAATCGTGCAGTCAGATCACCCCTAAGCAGTTGGAGCAGCTGGGAACAGAGAAATAATAATCGTTCCGGCATATCGGTTGGTGCGCGAAGTAACTCTCGTTCTACTGCAACTGTAAACAGATCGAATACTTCTCGAACATCCGGCAGTTCTGCCGTTAGGGGATCATCAAACCGCGGCAGTTCTTCCGGCAGTGTCACGCGATCTTCAGGAAGCAGCAACAGGTCTTCAGGGAGCAGCTCATCCTCGTCACGCGGAAGCAACTAAAAGCCGTTGAAAGAAAGTCTGAATAACTTTTTTCAGGAAAAAGATTCAGCAATCAATAAGCCGGATGGCCGATCCATCCGGCACTTATTGTGTTTGGTACTGCTTGCTATCTTTGTCCAGTTTTCGTGCTCACAGCTGCAGGCACAAATTATACCGCCCAGTCCCAATCCGGTAAACCCCTGGTTGTACACCAATCAAGCCGCCACTTTCGGCAGCTTTGGAACGCCACACGATCCGGTTTCACTCATCATGCCCGCCACCGCCTATGCGGCAGGCCTGGGAAGCTATCTCGATAACCCAGCCTCCGCGGCCCTGTTCGGGATATCATTCGCAGAGTTCGGTTTCAACTCGAGGGTTGTGACAGAAGAAGCTGCCTACCGGAGTGTGATCAGAGAGCATGAGGAATCTGATTTTCAAAACAGCATCACAAACGCAGGGTTTGTGTATGCTTTTCCGGTAGATGTGGGCCGTTTTGTGGCAGGGGCCGGATACACGCAGTTTGATGGATTTAACCGCGTTGTTACCGCAAGATCAAACAACATTTTCAGCTCAATAACCGATTATTTCAAGCGGCCGGGCAGTATCTATTCTGCAATTGCATTCAACACATTTGCGACCGATTTTGGTGATGAGTTCCAGGACTGGGATGAATCCATTTTCAGAATAGGATTCGATAATTTCGGTGAATTCCCGGGTATCAGCCAGAATTTTACTATTACGGAACGCGGCTACAGTGGAGAGTATTCGGTTTTCGCGGCTACCGAGTTCAGGCGAAACCTGATGGCCGGTATAAGCGTGGGCTGGGTTCGAGGCAACTATCGATACGAAAGGGAATTCCTGGAGATTGATGTGCAAAATAATTTTGACAGTGAGTTCATTGACACAACCGGAGATGGGGAGCCGGATACGGATATTGACCGGGTACAGCTGGAAGATCGTCTTTCAACAACCTTTGGAGGGATCAGGCTCAGAGCCGGAATCCTTTACAGGATTACTCCATTTATCAATCTTGGACTCAGTTACACCCCTTCATCAACATTCAGGGTAAATGAGGACCTCGATGCGGTAATTACTACCAGAATGAACAACCGGTTTAGGTTTGAAGAATCGACTGACCTGAGTTTCAGTTATCAATTCAGAACCCCTTCCAAAACATCCATCGGCCTGGCACTCGATCGCTTCTATGGTTTTTCACTGTCGCTGGCTGCCGACTACGTAAACTTCTCCAGTATTCGACTCGACTATCAGGATGGCGACCTTCTGGATGAACAGGTACGCGATAATGAAGAAATCAGTGAATTCCTGAAGGATGTCTGGAATTTCAGGGCCGGTATAACGTACGACGTTAACCCGTTCTTTACACTGAGGGGAGGCTACGAAGGTCAGCCAGGCAGATTCGAAGCTGACGATGGTAACAGGAGAGTGTTTTCGTTAGGTGCCGGGTTTATAGTAACATCCCGCATCCTATTTGATATGGCATTTCGGAGTGAAACATGGGAAGAGGTTTCATCCGTGTACGATTTTATTCTGTACGATTATTCACCGCTTCCTGATTCCGCACCTGATTTCGGGATTCGTTCTGAGAACGCAAACCGAAAAGTTAATCGCATCACCATGATTGGTTCACTGGTGGTACTTTTTTGATGGATGAATCATCAACCTGTTACTGCTCAATGGACAGAGATTCGCTAGCTGAATGAATACCGCATGTTCATGCTATCCGGGAAGGATATGAAAGTCTGAAAAAGGTTTTTCAGATAATTGATTATATTAATTTTGTGACCTTTGTAGCCTTAATTGATGGATGATTTCAAAAATAATTTTTACGGAACAAATTTGTATTTCCGTCCGTTATCAAAAAACAAACGCATATATATCATGCCACATGCATCACATGGTTATGTGATATCTTGCTATTGGAAAATCGTTTATTTTTAAGTGTAACCTTAAAGAAGACCTCAACAGGAGGCAATTATGAGAACACTGACTACATTTACCGCCCTAATCGTGATTTCCGGAATGCTAACGACCGGATGCTACACACAACTGAAAACCACGGCCCCCGCCGGACACGCACCGGCTTCTGCTGAAAGGGTTGCTTCAGAGCGCCCGGCTCCACCTGTTGAGGAACGTGCAGATCAAATAGTTAACGAAGAAGATTATGTATTGGGCTATGAGGATGGCTGGGAAGATGCCGAAGCCTTCTATTTCAAAGACTACGAAACCAAGCAGTGGTACCTTGAGCACGGTGCAACTCTTGCCGGCACCACTCATGCGCGTAGTGTCAGAACATCTCACCATCATCACGTCCATCACTATCACAGCCCGTGGAGTCACTCAGGCTACTGGCACTACTCACCTTGGGTTTACAGCCACTTCTACGGTTACCCGCGCTGGAGAAGCCACTGGTCATTTCACTTCGGATGGCATAGACCTTTCTACAGCTTCTATGGATACTACAGGTACCCTGTGTTTTATGGTGGGTACTGGGGAGGTTGGTATGGATCATCATTTGCTTACCGGCCGGTCGTAATATACTCCAACCGAGTGGTTACCACGCGAACATATGGACCCCGCAGCTCCGGATTGGCCTCAAACAACAGGGCTAATATCAACCGGAACAGAAGTACTGCTCAAAATAATCGAACGGCGGTACGTTCAACAGCGAGATCAACCCGGGTAAACAGCAGATCTGCAGTTACGAGCACCAACAGGGGAACTGTAAACAGAGGTAATACCAGTGTTAACCGAACACGAGGAACGAGCAATGTTCGAAACCGATCTTCTAATACGAACAGAACCAGAGGTACAGTAAACCGAGGTAGCTCAACCAACAGGTCATCAGGATCTGTAAATAGAAGTAGTTCTAACAATCGTTCTTCCGGAAGCGTGAATAGAAGCAGCTCAAGCAGCAACCGATCCAGCGGTTCTGTGAATCGAAGCAGCAACCGCTCATCCGGATCATCTGCAAACCGTAGCAGGTCAGGAAATGAGCAAGCTTCTGCTGCTACAGCGCCTGTGACCAGAGAATCTGCGAGAACGTCTGCATCAAATTCACGGTCCATTATTCAACGTGAGAGTAGAAGCGCGATAATTACCAGAAATACGGGTAATACTGAGCAGCGCTCAACTGTTACTGTGCAGAGAAGAAGCCAGGTAAACTCTCCTGCATCACGAGCAACTGTTTCTGTTCCCGACAGAATCAGAAACAGCGCGGCATCGGGAAGCAACGTCACAAGAAGTACGACCGACAGTAGATCATCTTCAGCAGTACAAACAATAAGACGAACTGTAAGAAATGCTGTTGCCCCCTCAAGCAGTAACCAGAGGGTTACAAGAAGTACATCTTCTTCTTCATCAAGAGCGCCTGCAGTAAATCGATCGAGCAACAACCGAAACTCAGGTTCTTCTACAGTTCGGAGTTCTTCGACCAACCGCGGATCCTCTGCAAACGTATCACGCTCTACAAGCAGCAACAACAGACAGAGTTCTGCCAATAGCCGAAGCAGGACGTCAAGGGGTAATTAAGAAAAATACAATATACCCTGTACTCGACTTTTACACATCTGTGCTACCCATATTAACCCACGGTAGGAAGAAAACTATGTCCAGAATCATCACTTTCAATATATCGCTGCTTATACTTTTAGGTTTAGGAGCAGTACATGTACAGGCGCAAAATCCAAACAATATTCAACTGTACAGCAACCAGGCAAATCTTTTCGGCGAGCAGGGAAGCGCTAACGATCCTATTTCTATTGTAATGCCAGGAACAGCTTATGCTGCCGGTTTTGGCTCATTTCTGGACAATCCCGCAAGTTTGGCGTTATTTAAACGCAGTTTTGGTGAAATTGGGCTTTCTTACAGATTGGTTGAGGAAGACGCCATCTATCTCGGAAATGAACGATCACTTGATGACAGCCAAACAAATCTCTCCAATTTTGGGATTGTATATGCATTCCCAACTACGCAGGGTAGTTTGGTTGCGGGTGCAGGGTATACTCAGCACAGCGTGTTTAATCGCGCATTTGGTTTTAGAGGGCGGAACAACAGTAATTCCATCACAGATCTATTTAAGGCTCCCGGATCATCGTACGCCGATATCGCATTCAATACGTTTGCAACCGATTTTGGGGATGAATTCGAAGATTGGGATGAATCCATCCTCCGGGTTGGTTTCGATCAGCCGGGCGACTTTCTGGGAATGCGGCAGCAGGGTGAAATATTCAGAAGGGGATATGGTGGTGAGTACTCGTTTTTCCTTGCCACTGAATTTCAGGAGAACCTTATGTTTGGCGTGAGTGTAGGATTGCTTAGCGGCCGATTCAGCTACAACAGGTTATTCCAGGAGATTGATGAATTCAACGACTACAATTCCGATATCATTGACAGCAACGATGATGGATTTGGAGATACGGATATCGATACCATACTGCTCGAAGACCGAATAAGCTCGCGCTACTCCGGGTTCAGGGCAAGAGCCGGCCTGATATACAGGTTAAACGAGTATCTCAATATCGGCGCCAGCTACACACTGGGTTCAAGGATAAATGTGGATGAGGAGTTCGATGCCGAGATCCGTACTACCTTCAATAACGGTGTCCAGTTTAGCGATAACCTGAACTCGGAATTCTCATACAGAGTTGAATTTCCTTCTCGCTCATCCGTAGGGTTTTCACTCAATAACCTAAACGGCTTGTCGATTTCAGGATCTGCAGAATACGTGGACTTTTCCAGAACACGAATCGATTTCAGGGAAGGCGACTTATTCGAGGACGAGCAGATCGAAAACGAATTTATTTCCGGAAACTTCAGAGACGTTTGGAATCTACGGGGCGGCGTAGCATTTGATGTAAACGAAGATTTTACGCTCAGGGCAGGGTACAGTTTTCTGCCGAGTCGTTTTGTTGATGGCATTGACGATCGAACGATTTATGCATTCGGAGCCGGCTTCAATTTATCACCGGACATCAGGCTCGAATTAGCGGCTCAGTACGCGATGTGGGATGAAGAATCAAGCGTGTACGACTATGCCCAGTACGACTATACCCCGCTGCCCGATGCTCCTCCTACATTTGAGTTCCAATCACAAAATGCCACTCACAGTGTAGATAGATGGAATGTTTTGGCAACCTTGCGATTTAACCTCTACTAATCCACTCCATTACTTGAACTAACCCGGATTCTTTAAGCATCCTGAAGCACAGGCTAGTCGGGATGCTTAACTGCATTTCTCACAAATAATACTATGTGGAGTTGCTAAATTATTCTAAATCAGTGCCATGGAACAAATTTTTCAGCTTTAAAAAAATTACAGGGTGTAAATCCTGTGCTCAGAGCGAATGCGATTCCCACGTAGTGCCCATTTTTTGAACGCGACAGCGAAATTTGCACACCTGCAGCGTTGTCCTAAAAATCGTTTGCTCAGCGTACTCAAGTACGCTTCCGCCATCATTTTCACGACGCCTTGCCTGTGACCAAATTTCTTTTCGAGGGATAAAAAAAGAGCTTGGTGAGAAAAGCTGGTTAATTGCCCGGATACCAATCCGGTTTCGCTGCCACAAAAGGATTGGGTTTATTACTTTTCCTTTTCCATTCGCGGGTTTACGCTTAGAACGGCTGTTTCTACATGGCGCACCACATTAGCAGTGGTTGAACCAAGCATTAGATAATTTAAGCCGGTTCGTCCAACCGTTGACATCACAATGAGATTTACGGGATTTTCTTTTACATACTTAAAGATGGCCTCGTGCGGCGATCCCTGTGATATAATGACTTCCGACGTAATGTTTCCCTTGAACTTGTGAAAGTGTTCTTTCTCTACAAGTCTGAGTCGATCATCCCTAATGAGCTTTAGTGATCTATCCTGTTCGCCTTTTTCGAACTGATCGAAACTCAGAATGTGAATCAGATTAATTTCGGCACCCGTTTTTTCGGCAATTCGAATGGCATGAGGAAATGCCACGGTTGCATTGTCGGAAAAGTCGGTGGTTACAAGGATCTTTTTGAAATTCCCGACATCAGATTTGTCTTCTACCACAAGAACCGGAGTGTGTGAAAGTCTCAGGACTTTCTCGGCTACAGAACCAAGCAGAAAACGCGTGAATCCAGTGCGCCCATGAGTGCTCATGATAATGTAATCGTAGTCGGGGGAAGCGTCTACAATACTTTGAGCTGGGTTACCCATCGATATAATCGGTTTATTCAACCGTTTGGCATCTACTTTTTCGGAAGAGATAGACTCGAGTCGTTCCGATAGGTTATTTTCGACCTGTTCAAAATCCTGGTATACCTGTGAACTCATCCCGAGAGCGTAAGGCTCATCCAGTTCCGAGATAGGAATATGCGAATAGAATGGAGTTACTTTGCCATCCATCAGTTTGGCAAAAGAGTTAGCAACTTCAAGGGCTTTTTCACTAAGTTCAGAGAAATCTACAGGTACAAGAATGTTCATGGCAGTCGTCTTGAGAGATTTGTTTTGAGTACTGTAAATTCACGAAAAAAGATGAGAAGACAAAGCAGAGACGTGTGAATCAGGTTTTCCCTTAGGCGATTATTCTTTATTTCGCCTTTTCAAAATCCAGTGAACAATCGGAGGAGCTGCCACGAGTGCCACTACCACTGCCCCGGTGTAGATGTAGATCAGTACCCCTGCAAGAAGACATATGAATACAATGATCCATGTTATGAGCCATACGGTTTGGTTGGTTGTCATGGCCTGTTCAGGTATGGAAAGTAAAAATAGTCGTGGTTATTAAGTGGTTTCCATTCTCAAAACCTCAATTGGTGAGTGCCTGAAAATGTGCCGGCTCCCGCTCCACCCGATAATTATTGCTGCAGACACGATAACCAGAGATATTAAAGACAGTGCAATCAGATTTGGTATAAATGTAAGATCGAACCAGAAATATGCAAGGCTCCAGCTGGCAGCGAGTGCGAGAATTAATCCTGTAAGGCATGCTAGCAGGCCAAGAAGTGCGTACTCCACAGTTTGTATACTGCCGACCTGGGTTTTATCTGCTCCGAGAGTGCGCAACAACACAGCCTCTTTACTTCGTTGGCGACGGCTAATCGCGATTGAACTTGCCAGTACGATAAGTCCGGTAATAATGCTGAAGATTGCCATAAACTGCACTGCCATGGCTACCTTGTCTAAAAATTCCTGAAGACTGACGAGGGCAACACCGATGTCTATTGCGGAGATGTTTGGATATTGACGAACCACGGCATCCTGGATTTCAGCCGATTGCTGTTCGTCCCGGGTTTGAACGATGCTTGCAAAAAACTGAGGGGCGGGTTCAAGAACATTCGTCGGGAACACCACGAAAAAATTGGGTTCAGGACGCTGAAAGTCTACATCTCTGATACTGGCTATGCGCGTTTGTACTGGTACACCCTGAACGTTGAACGTGAGAGAATCTCCGAGACTAAGCTGTAGTTCGTCCTCTATTTGCGTTGAAATAGATATAGGAACCACTGAATTGATGCCTTCACCTACACCTATCCATTCGCCGGATAGAATGGTCTCTGCTTCGGTTAGATGGTCGCGATATGTAACTCTGTACTCACGGTTCAAGGCCCATCTGCGAATTTGAATTGTGCTGTCCTGTCGTACCTCCGATAAGGATTTGTCATTCCATCGCTCCAGTCGCATGGTAACTATCGGAACATTTTGCAGTACCCGGCCATCATTTTCCTCTATGATGCGGTTCAGTCCTTCGTTTTGATCGCTCTGAATGTCGTAAAAGACCAAATCGGGCACATCTTCTCCAAATTGAAGATCAATTCGCTGAAGGAGCATATCTTGCGATAAGTAAAGAGTACCGATCAAAAGCATACCCATACCGAGAGTGGTCATGAGCATCCCTGTCTGATTATTTGGCCTGAAGAGATTCGCAGTTCCCTGTCTCCAAATATAGGATAGAGACTTTAGGCGCATGCCTTTAATACCGGCCATTAAAAATCCGGCGGTTATCCACAACAACGCTACACAAACAACAAGAGCAAAGGTGAATATGGCTGCAGCCAGAAAACTTTCTGTTAGAAGACCAATAATTAAAATGAGAATAAAGAGTGTAGCTGCGACAGTTATGATTTTTACGCGCTTCTTTATGGCCTTTACCGGCGAAAAATCTGTATTCCGTAAGGTGAGCATCGGTGATACTGTACTAATGCCGGCTAGCGGCAGGAGTGAAAAAACAACGCTGATAAGTACGCCTGTAAACAAACCCAGTGAGATAGCTTGCCATGAAATGGCCTGAACAATTTCGAAGGGCAGAAAGTCTGAAAACAAAGCAGGCAGGTACGATTGAATAACGAGCCCTATGCCTGTACCCAGGGCTGCTCCGGCAAGACCCATAGCTGCAATTTGTATTGCTACAGAAGCCAGAATTTTTTCTGAGCTCATTCCAATACATCGAAGCGTAGCTACCATTCCCGTCTTGCGTTTAATGTAGACATATATGGCGCGGGCAACGCCAAGGCCGCCAAGGAGGAGCGCAATAAACGCGATAAGTCCAAGAAATTTACTCAAATTGTCAACGACGGCATCAAAGTCCTGCTTACGGCTTTCTACCGTGTCGAATCGGAGCTGATGCTCACGGGCAAGCGGCCGAAGCGCACCTACTACTTCGGAAATTTCTTCAGAGGTATCGAACCGAAAATATTCTTTATATACCACACGGCTGCCTCTGTCGAGCAGTCCAGACCCCTCGAGCAAGTGAAGCGGCAGGTACACTCTGGGACCGATCAATGAAAAAGCGGCTGCTTCGCCGGGAACATTTTCAAGTTCTCCTGCAATTGGAATAGTGATCGTGCCAACCTGAATGCTGTCTCCTTGCTGGAGTCCAAACTGGCTCATTGCAGACTGCTCAACGAGGGCAGCTTCATTGTGCATGTAATCAGCGGATGCCGATTCCGGATTTGTTTTAATTGAGCCGTAGAGCGGAAAGGGACCTTCTATTGCCCGAATTTGCGAGAGCCTGGATTGCCCGTCTTTTCCATATATCACCATAGAATTAAATTCTACCGCTCTGGATTCGCTCCCTCCAATGGAGTCTATGAAGGCCTTAACCTCTTCGTTAAAGGGCTGGGTTGCGCGGATTTCTAGATCGGCTCCCAGAAGTTCCCGGGCCTGATCATCAACTGTGAGCAGTACATCATTTCGGAATGAGAGAATGGCAACCAGCGCTGCAACACCGGCAATCACTGCTGAAGTATACAACAACAGGCTCTTCCACTGGGGCCTGGCATCGCGTAAAGCCAGTTTCCAGCTGAAAGGATTGAATAATTCACGGATCAGTTTCATTCTACAAGTCCGGCTTCACTTTGAATTTCCACGTGCTTTTTGCTTACATCTGAGTCGTGAATAACTTCACCGTTTTTCAGCTCGATCATTCTATCACAACGTCTGGCCAATTCTCTGTCGTGCGTCACTATTACCAGAGTGGTACCCTGTTTTTGATTCAGGTCAAAGAGAAGTTTTTCAATTTGTGTGCCTGTTTCACCATCCAGATTTCCCGTGGGTTCATCAGCAAATAGAATGTCGGGCTGATGTATGAAGGCACGCGCAAGCCCAACGCGCTGCTGTTCACCTCCTGAAAGCTGCGTCGGATAGTGATGAATACGATTTCCCAAACCGACCTGTTCAAGTAAATCAACCGCAAGTTTCTCCACATCCCTATAGGGGACGCCCCGAAGCTCAATCGGGACCATTACATTCTCAAGTGCTGTGAGTGTGGGAATGAGCTGAAATGATTGAAATACAAACCCAATTTGTTCGTTTCTCACTTTTGAAAGCTGATCTTCACTCAGCCCGGAAATGCGATTCCCGTTCAGTATAACATGACCCGATGTAGGTTTGTCGAGTCCGGCGCATAGTCCCAGAAGCGTGGTTTTACCGCTGCCTGACGGACCAACGATGGCATTGGATGTTCCCTTGGTTATTGCAAAAGAAACGTTGTTGAGCACGGTCAGTTTTGAATCGCCGCTCCTGAAAGTTTTTGTAAGACCTGAGACCGTTAAGATGGAACTGTTTGACATTAGATGTAAGTTAGTTTGAAACAAAGATGTTAACACAAAGGTACAAACAAACCATTCCGCGATAATGGTTTATTATTTGCGCATAAAAAGTTTTGCAGGTTCTGCTCAAAGAAAATTGAAGAATGAAACAGTCGGAATTCAAAATACAGATTATAAAACTGCTACGGATAAAGTTTGCACTGGTTGCAACGGTTCTTCTGTCTTTATCTTTCAACCAAGTACATGCTCAAAATAAAACCATTCTCTTTTTTGGAGATAGCATTACGGCCGGTTACGGTCTCGATACGGATGATGCGTTTCCAGCACTCATTCAAAAGAAAGTAGACTCACTAGGCTTGGCGTACCGCATAGTTAACTCCGGAGTTAGCGGTGAAACCTCGGCCGGCGGACTTCGCCGCATAGACTGGGTTCTGCAACAGCCGGTTGATATTTTTGTTTTAGAACTTGGCGGAAATGACGGCCTTCGCGGGATCGATCCTTCATCAACAAAAGAAAATTTACAGGGAATTATCGACAAGGTGAGCGAAACGTATCCCGATGCCGAAATTATTCTAACCGGGATGGAAGCTCCGCCAAACATGGGGCAAAACTACACAGACCGGTTTCGGTCAATATTTTCTGAGCTGGCAGACTCGAACGATGTAATTTTTCTTCCTTTTATACTGGAAGGCGTAGCGGGCGAGCCAGAATTAAATCTGCCCGATGGTATACATCCAACCGAAGAGGGCCATAAAATTCTTGCCCGCAATGTATGGGATGTTCTTAAACCGGTGCTTAATTGACTAAAGAGTACCGCACGCGGATGTTTTCCTGCACGGGAATCGTTGTATGGAACTGCAGCATCCCGCCATCCATAACCTCAGATCTTGCCATAGCTGCTGCTTCTCTGTAGACCGGACCGCGTGTAGTGGTGTACTCAATGCTGTGAACATTACCCACCTGCAAACCTGAAGCCTCAGCAAGAATCTCCGCACTTCTTCGAGCCTGCTCTACGGCATTCTTAAGCGCCTGATCGCGGGCATATTTTTCGTTCGACGTACTAAAGCGGCCTGTAAAATTATCAAATCCATTCCGGATCAAAGTGACCTGCATTTGTTCGAACTCTGTGATATCCTCAAGTTCAATAGTCACGCTTTGTCTTGTTTCGTACCCTCTTTCGTTTGAGTAACGTCTGGGAGAAATGCTAATTGGATTTGCAGTGATTTTCTCTCTTTCAAATCCCTCTTCGAGCAGTAAATCTGTTAGAAAATGCTCCAGCTGTTTGTGCTCTTCGAAAGCAGTTTCTGCATTCTCATGGAATCGGCTCAGATTCACAAGAAAAATAATTCGATCGGCCGGAGCCAGGTATTCTCCCGTTGCATCAATGACGATAGAACGCTCTGTGTTCGATATATTTTCAGTGGCAGAAACCATTGTAGAACATCCTATTGTAAGAATAAGGCCTAGATAAATTATGTACTTAAACATGGAGGTCAGCCATCAGGTTTTTTCGGTTTAATGTTGTATTGGACGAACGTTTCTTGGAATCAAAAGTTGCAGATTTACTCTGACAAAAAAAAAGCGAAAAAAATTGTTATGAAAGCGCTTGCAAATACCAAAAAATGAAGCTTATTTAAGTATGTTTTGGAGCTGACTGGTGATTTACATTCTTTGCTCTTTTTCATCAAGTCTAAATTAACTAAAAATCAATCTACAATAATATGAATAACAGGATACGGAATTATGTGTGTACACTTGTTATGTCTACATTTCTGTTTGCTTTTATCGGGATGGTGATGGCAACGGAAATCAATGCACAACAAGCTGGTGAGCGTCTCACGGTGTCGGGAACCGTGTATGATGCAGCTTCTGGCGAAACCCTTGCCGGGGCGAATGTATCGGTTCGCGGAACCGTAGTAGGTGTGGCCACCAATGCTCGGGGTGAATTTACCCTTCGTGCAAGTGTTACTCCGCCCATTACTCTCGTGATCTCGATGGTTGGTTTCAGAACCCAGGAAATTCAGATAAATGAAATGTCTGTTTCTGATCTCAGAATTGATCTTGTCGAGGAAACTATACTCGGGGCAGACATCGTAGTTTCAGCCTCCCGGGTGGAAGAGAGCATACTGGATGCTCCCGTATCTATCGAAAAGATGGACGTGATTGCTATCAACCAGACCGCAGCTCCGAGCTACTATCAGGGAATTGCCAATCTGAAAGGGGTGGATATGACCACAAGCAGTATCAACTTCCAGATTATAAACGCCCGCGGCTTCAACTCAACAGGCAACACCCGAATGGTTCAGCTTACGGATGGCATGGATACACAGGCTCCGGCCCTGAACTTCCCGATCGGTAATCTCAACGGCCCTTCGGAGCTGGATGTAGAGAGCGTCGAGTTTCTTCCGGGTGCGTCTTCTGCACTCTACGGCCCCAATGCATTTAATGGTATTTTGTTGGTGAACAGCAAGAGCCCGTTCCGCTATCCGGGCCTCAGCTTCATGTACCGGCAGGGAGTTAACCACATCGACAGTGCGGCCAATTTGGGTGAACCCAACAATCCCCGGCCCATGTATGAGTTTTCCGCCCGGTACGCGGATGTGATCGGTGACCGCTTTGCTTACAAGCTCAATTTTTCCTACTCGCAGGCCGATGACTGGAGAGGCATTAACTACAATGACAAAAACTCCCGGTTCCAGGGTAATCTTGCACAAAATCCGGCTTTCGACGGTGTTCACCTTTATGGTGACGACGGAACGTTCAACATTGGCCTGATCGGTGCTAATCCCGCTACGCGTAACCAGATTGCTGCGGGAATTGCTGCTCAGATACAAGGCCTTGATCAGGCAACTGCAGCTCAATATGTAGCCAACCTGCCTTCTCAGCCGGTTGCTCGAACCGGTTACCGTGAGCAGTACCTTGTAGATTTCGGTGCTGAAAATCTAAAATTTAATACATCGCTTCATTACAGGGTCACGGATAATCTGGAAGCGAGCTATACCCTAAATTATGGCTATGGAACATCCATTTATTCAGGTGCTCAGCGCTATAGCCTCAACAACTTTAGTATCGCGCAGCATAAACTTCAGCTCGAGGGCGATAATTTTATGATTAAGGCGTATGGTACATTCGAGGATTCCGGAGACTCCTACATTGCAGATTTCGTTGGGTTTTCTATCAATGACCAATATCTGGGTACATCGGACTGGTACGGGCTCTACAGCGCAACGTTTGCAGGCGGATTGATTCAGGCTGCAAACCAGGTTCAGGGAAGCCCCGCATTCAACCAGGCAACGGTTGATGCTCTACTTGGCAACCCGAATGTTGTTAACCAACTTCATCTTGCAGCCCGAGCAGCGGCCGATCAAAACCGCTTTATGCCAGGAACACCTGATTTTGAAAATGCGCGTCGGAGTGCACTGGAAAACGTGGTTCCAAACGGAGCCCTATTTGACGATCAGTCAAGATTTCTGCATGCTGAGGGCCAGTACGATTTCAAGAATGAAATCGACTTTTTGGACGTTCAGGCAGGCCTCAGCTTCCGGCAATATCAGCTCAGATCCAATGGCACCATTTTTGCGGATGCCGACGGAGGTGTAAATATTAATGAGTTTGGCGGCTATATTCAGGCGGCCCGCTCACTGTTTGATGATCGTTTGCGTCTTACCGGCTCTATTCGATATGACAAGAATGAAAATTTTGACGGACAATTTAATCCGCGTATTTCTTCGGTAATCCGCCTTGCAGACAGTCAGAATTTGAGGGCTTCCTTTCAAACAGGTTTCCGGAACCCAACCACCCAGGGTCAGTACATCGATCTTAACGTGCTCACAGCCCGACTGCTTGGTGGCTTGCCTGAAATAGTGGCTCCGTACGATGTTACCACCAACGCATTCACGTTGGAATCTGTAGATCGGTTTACGCAGGAATTTCTCGCCGGGAATCAGCTTGCATATACGGTACTGGAATCAGGTCAGTACACAGAATTTAACGCAGTTAAACCTGAGCAGATTCAATCGTTCGAGATTGGTTACAAAGGCTTGCTAGGCGGACGTCTGCTCATAGATGCAGCATACTACTACAATATCTATGATGACTTCATCGCGCAATTTAGAGTAAGGCGTGCTGCCGGGCCTATTAACTTTGCCGCAACCGATCCTGCTGAAATCGGGCAGAATGCTATGGTAGCGTCAACTCTGCTCTCTGGCGATGCCAGTAACACCTTTCAGCTTTATACAAACCTGGATGAGACGGTTCGTTCGCAGGGAGCTGTTTTCGGTTTTGATTTGAGTCTTCCAAACAATTTCCTGTTGTCGGGAAATTACAATTGGAACCAGCTCATCACAGATCAGCAAGATACCTTTATCTTCGACTTCAATACTCCTGAGCATAAGGTGAATGTGTCGTTAGGTAACCGAAGGCTGCTTGACAATCTCGGTTTCAACCTGACCTGGAGATGGCAGGATGAGTTTGACTGGACGTCCTCATTCGCAGATGGTACAGTACCCTCGGTTTCAACCTTCGACGCTCAGGTAAGTTATCGCGTACCAAATCTGCGCTCGGTTGTGAAAGTAGGTGGGTCTAACGTTTTCAACAATCGCCACTTCCTGAATTATGGCGGCCCGAATCTCGGAGCAATCTATTACGTGTCGTTTACCTTCGATCAATTCCTGAATTAAGAGCAGATTTTTGCCATCATTTCAAATATCAAAAAAAGGCCTGCATTGCGGGCCTTTTTTTATATAAAAACTGGTTCCTTCTTGAAAATCCTGAAGTGCGGGATGCAGTCTTCTTGCGTAAATAAAAGAATGTCACAGGCATGTTCCATCGTTTAACCACGGGATATTAATCCGGAGGTTTGTCCGCGATTTCCGTCCGGAATGTGAGCCGTGGAGGCAATACCTGTGATGGTCTTTGCTGTGAACCCCTCGGTTTGGATTGCGGCGTTGATATGAATCCCGCCTCGGGGTTT
>PWWL01000078.1 GCA_003561515.1 Balneolaceae bacterium | reverse complement strand
GGCGGACTCACTCAGGTTCATGACATGGTACAGAATTGGGGCATTTCACCCGATGGTAACCGTGCTCTTTTTGGTGCCCGTGGCGATATTTTTACTGTGCCTGCATCAAGCGGCATCACCCGTAACATCACGCAGTCAACCGGGGTACATGATCGTAACCCGCATTGGTCGCCTGATGGAGATCATATAGCGTACATTTCTGATAAAACTGGTGAGAACGAAATCTGGATGCGTCCCCAGGATGGTTCCGGCGATGCTGTTCAGCTCACTGAAGATGCGGACACCTACTACTACACAATTCAGTGGTCGCCAGATAGCGAAAGGATTGCCTGGACTGATAAGAAAAACCGTCTCCGCTTTGTAAATACAGATAATAAGCGCGTGACTACGGTTGACACGGCCGAATATTGGGAAATTACCAATTACACCTGGTCGCCCGATAGTAAATGGATTGCCTATACCCGCCCGGAGGTAGAGGGCATGCAGCGGATATGGATATATTCGGTCGATTCCGGCGATTCCTTCCCGGTTACCGATAAGTGGTATGCTTCATCAGGGCCTGCTTTTAGTGCCTGTGGCCGATACCTATTTTTTGTTTCCAGCAGGGATTTCAACCCAATTTACAGCTGGACAGAGTGGAACCACGCCTATCAGGATATGGCGCGGATTTATATGATTACGCTGGCTAAAGAGACGCCATCCCCCTTCCTCCCGGTAAATGATGAGGTAAATGCTGAGGATAAAGAAAACGAAACTGAAATATCGGGTGAGAATGTGGTTGTTGACCGCGACGGTATCATCGACCGCATTATACAGTTGCCGGTACAGCCTTCAAACTATTACAACCTCACAGCGGCATCGGGGCGTATCTACTACATGCGCAATGGCAGCCGCGACCAGCGCCCGCTGATGTTGATGTATGATATTGAAGGGGAGACCGAAACCGAGCTGGGAGCCATCAGCAATTACATCATATCGGCTAAACGTGAGAAAATGATCGCTTTTCATCAGAACCGTTATGCCATTATCGAACTGCCGACCCGCCCTGTTGATATCAGCGACCATCTCAATCTGGAAAACATGCGGGTTAACCTTGACCGCCGGGCTGAATGGCTGCAAATTTTTGAAGAAAGCTGGCGACAGATGCGTGATTTTCTCTATGCGGATAATCTACATGGTGTAGATTGGGAGCACATTCATGAATTATATCGCCCAATGGCAGAGGCCGCGCGTCATCGACTCGATCTTACCTACGTGATCGGCGAGATGATTGGTGAGCTGAATGTGGGCCATGCCTATGTAGGCGGTGGTGATGTTCCGGAGCCGGATCGTGTACAGGTAGGGCTTCTGGGCGCTGAACTGAGCCGTGCCGGCAATGGATTCTACCGCATCGATAGAGTACTTCGAGGACAAAACTGGGTCACAGGTCGCCGTTCACCACTCTCTGAAGTGGGCGCGAGTGTACCGGAGGGGCACTATATCATTTCCGTGAACGGAAAGCTAACCAGCGAAATGAGCAACATCCGTGAGTCCATGATCGGGCTTGCAGGGGAAGCGGTAGTACTGAGGGTCAATGATCGACCTCAAGAGCAGGGTGCAAGAAAGGTTATTGTGCGGCTGGTTGGTGATGAAGCTAACCTATACTACTTTAACTGGGTGCAACGAAATATTGATATCGTAAACGAGGCCACTGACGGCCGTGTAGGCTACATTCACATTCCCGATATGGGGCCGGGCGGGCTAAATGAATTCGTACAGCACTTCTATCCGCAGCTGCGAAAAGAAGCGCTCATTATTGACGTACGTGGTAACGGAGGCGGAAATGTCTCACCAATGATTATTGAGCGCCTGCGCCGTGAAATCGCAATGGTAAGCGCGCCGCGAAACGTAGTGCCAAGGCCAAACCCCGAGCATATGATGCTCGGCCCAATGGTTACGCTACTCGATGAGCACTCCGCTTCTGATGGAGATATTTTCCCGTTCAGGTTTCGA
Organism: Balneolaceae bacterium; assembly: GCA_003561515.1. GTDB lineage: Bacteria > Bacteroidota > Rhodothermia > Balneolales > Balneolaceae > Rhodohalobacter. The sequence continues at coordinate 14,306 of PWWL01000078.1, read as the reverse complement.
CAGCATGGCTTAGGGCCGCTGATCGGGATGCGCTCATGGGGTGGTGTTATCGGCATAAGAGGGTCACTTCCGTTTGTTGATGGGGGAATACTTAACCGCCCGGAATATGGACTTTTTAATATCGAAGGGGACGAATGGATTATTGAGGGATACGGTGTTGATCCCGATATCGAAATTGATAATGATCCAGCCAGGGAATTTGACGGTATAGATGATCAGCTGAATCGCGGAATCGAAGAGATTTTGCGCCTGCTCGAAACTGAAGGCTTCGAGTTGCCGGATCGGCCGCCGTTCCCAATCAGAAACTAAATGAAGATCTGTTGATATTTAAAAAGCTGCCTCAATTTAAGGCAGCTTTTTTTATATGTGTTGCTGTTTATCAGCAATTGTAAAATATCTGTTTGCTACTTAAATATAATCTAAAGCATATTCGATAAATATCTTTATTACTGTTAACCCAAACCCTAAAAAATTTAAAAATAGGTTGACTGTTTATTAATTAAATCATATATCAGACCGTTGTGAATAAATAAACTTTTGAATAAATGTTTGCGGCTGAATACGATTCCAATACACACTATGACGAAATGTTTGCTCCCGATGGAACCTGCCGTCTGCATTACAAGCCTTTTTTTGAAACGCTGAAGGATATCCCTGTTGAGAAGCTGAAACAGCTTCAGTTCACCACTGATAAGGCGCAGATGGCGATGGGCATGACGTTCAACGTATATCACGATAAGCAGGGGATAGAAAAAATTCTGCATCTCGACATCATTCCCAGAATCATTAATGCTACAGAATGGAAGAGGATTGATGAGGGCCTGAAGCAGCGAATTTACGCATTGAACCTCTTCATCGATGATATTTACAATGATCAGCAAATTCTGAAAGACAAGGTGATCCCGGCGGATCTGATTGAATCGTGCCCGGGCTATTTGAAGCAGTGCATTGGCCTGAAACCGCCAAAGGGAATCTGGTGCCATATCACCGGTACCGATTTGATCCGCGATCGTGACGGCGAGTTCTATGTGCTGGAAGATAATCTGAGATGCCCGTCAGGGGTGTCGTACCAGCTCGAAAGCAGGGAACTGATCAAGCGTGTATTTCCGAATCTGTTCAGCAATCTTGGAGTTTCACCGATTTCGGATTATCCGATCCGTCTGTTGAACATGCTCGAATTTTTGTCTAAAAAAAATAATCCTGTCGTCGGTTTGCTCACACCCGGGGTTTACAACTCCGCATATTTTGAGCACTCCTACCTTGCGCACGCCATGGGTGTGGAGTTGGTGATCGGGCAGGATTTGGTCGTGAAAAACAACAAGGTTTACATGCAAACCACATCCGGCCTTGAGCAGATTGACGTGCTGTACAGAAGAATTGACGACACTTTTTTGGATCCGCTTGCATTTAATCCTGAATCCCTGCTGGGCGTACCGGGATTGTTCGAGGCCTATAAAAACGGACACATAGCCATTGCCAATGCACCCGGAACGGGAGTGGCTGATGATAAGGCTGTATATGCCTATGTGCCGAGAATCATCAAATACTACCTTGATGAGGAACCCATTCTGGCAAACGTACCCACCTATCTCTGCAGCGAGAAAAAGGATCGTGATTATGTGCTTGATCATCTTCATGAGCTGGTGGTGAAAGAAACCAATGCGGCAGGCGGAGTAGGAATGATGATTGGCCCGAGGGCACCGGAGGAGGAAATCGAACTGTTTGCGAACCGAATAAAGCAGAACCCGAGGAACTATATTGCCCAGCCAACACTCTCGCTTTCAACCGTTCCAACGCTTGCTGATTCTCAGGTTGAACCACGGCATGTGGATCTGAGGCCCTACATCTTGTACGGGCAGGAGATCGAGGTGATTCCGGGTGCATTTACCCGGGTTGCACTTAAAAGAGGCTCGTTGGTTGTAAACTCATCGCAGGGTGGAGGGAGCAAAGACACCTGGGTGCTTCAACAGGAACACTAAACATGATGAGATGCTAAGCAGAGTTGCCAATTGCGTGTACTGGCTTGGACGGTACCTGGAGCGGTCAGAAAATTATTCAAGGTTTATCGACGTGAATTTTAACCTGATGCTGGATCTGCCTCCCAACCTCAAAGAACAGTGGGAACCCCTGATACGGGCCACCGGCGACTATCAGCTCTACACCGATCAGTATGATAATTTTGACAGGGAAACGGCCATCTATTTTCTGGCATTTGATGAAAATAACCCAAACTCTCTGTGCACGTCTATAACCAAGGCGAGAGAAAATGCCCGTATCGCACGTGAACATCTTACCAAAGAGAGCTGGGAAAAATTGAATGAAATATATCTCTACGTAAAAGACGGGTTGGATAACGAGATCTGGAAGAGAGATGACTCAGCCGAATTTTTCAGGGAGGTAAAATATGGCATACAGCTGCTGTACGGAATTGCAGACAACAGCGTGGCAAGAACCGAGGGGTGGTACATTAGCCACCTCGGGCAATATCTTGAGCGCGCCGATAAAACCTCCCGAATCCTGGATGTGAAATACCATATCCTGCTGCCCTCTGTTGATGAGGTCGGTTCTCCGCTTGATTTTTTACACTGGACAGCGCTGCTAAAATCGGTATCCGGTTTTAGCACGTACCGCAGGTTTTACGGCAAATTAGATCCGGTTCGCATCGTGGAACTGCTGGTTCTGAATAAATATTTTCCGCGATCCATTTTTTTCTGCCTCACAAATGCCGAACTTTGTCTGAGAAGTTTATCAGGCACTACAGGCAAAGGCTACAGCAACTCCGCTGAAAAAAAACTGGGGGCTCTGCAGTCGAAGCTGGAGTATGAGGATGTAGATGATGTAATAAGCTACGGGCTGCATGAGTACCTCGACGCTTTGCAGATTGAAATCAATCAGATATCAGATGCTATTCACGATAACTTCTTCAAGTTAAATCAGGAATTTACGAATCAAAAAAATATTCAGGAATGACCTACTGCCTCGGTTTAAAAACCAAAGACGGTTTAATCGGCCTTGCCGACACCCGGATCACTTCCGGCACTGAAACAACTACAGCAAAAAAGATATTCACGGTTCAGTCAAAAGATCACTGTTTCTTTATCATGACATCAGGGCTTCGGTCAGTGCGCGATAAAGCTATCACCTATTTTGAGGAAGTTGTAGAAGAAGAAGATTTCAAATTCAATAAACTCTACAAGGCAGTTAATAAGTTTGCTGAGCAAATCAAACAGGTTGCAAAAGAAGACAAGAAAGCCATCGAGGATGCTGGGTTAACCTTCAATCTCTACGCGATTGTGGGCGGTCAGCTTGCCGACGATGATGAACCCTGTCTGTTTCTGGTTTATCCGCAAGGGAACTGGATTGAAATAAAATCCGGCACACCCTATGCCATTATCGGTAACTCGGGATTTGGCACTCCTGTTCTTCGCCGTTCGCTAACCTATGACGAAAGCATGGAATATGCCCTGAAATGCGCATTTCTCTCGTTCGATGCAACCCGGCTGTCGGTGAACGATGTGGATTATCCGATCGATACGGTTGTGCTGAAACGGAATCAATATTCGATTATAGAAAATCGATTTACGCAGAAAGAACTTGAGCCGATTTCCCGCTTCTGGCATGATCGACTCCGGGAAGCGATCAATGAATTGCCGGCAGAGGTTCTCCAAAGAACGTTTCAAACCGAAGCAAGCCTATTTGATCAGGATGTAGCCTGAACATGAATGAAATTGAGAATAAAGCATACTACCGGCTATCATTTTTCCGAAGAAGTATTTCTTGAGCCTCATTACCTCAATTTCAAACCTCTGCCAAGGCCATACTATCGGCTTGAAGATTTTAATCTGAACATTGATCCGGAGCCCACGGGCTATTCAGAAAGGCTGGACGCTGAAAGCAACAGGGTGTTCCAGGTTTGGATGAATGAGCTTACAGACCGTTTTCGAATTAAAGCAGAGATCGTTCTTGAGATAAACGCGGGAGAATATAGTCCGCTGAAGTTTATCCTGGATCCCTGGCAGATCCTTGAACCGGGCGGGCTAACGTATTCAGAGACCAAAAAGCCGTTCATTGCTCCGTATCTAAACACCGCCTTTTATCCTGAACCGGATTCCTTCACGAAATCCATTTTCAAAAAGAATAAAGGTGACGTGGTTGCCGGTTTGTTTGAGTTGTTGGATCAGATCTACCTGAAGTGGACGCATGAAAAGCTCGAGGAAGAGTCTGAGCTGGACCCGCAGCTATGCTTCAACAAAAAAAGCGGCTCATGCAGAGATTTGGCCTGGATGATGATCTCCATGCTCCGGATGCAGGGTGTGGCGTGCCGTTTTGTGAGCGGGTATGCCTACAGTGAAGACCTGGAAGAAGGCCATGAGCTTCATGCCTGGGTTGAGGCATGCCTGCCCGGGGCCGGCTGGGTGGGATTGGATCCAAGCCTGGGCCTTTTCACGAATGAGTTCTACGTGCCGGTTGCCGCCAGTTATAATCCCGCCAATACCATGCCGGTGATTGGCACATACCGCGGGGATGCCAGAAGTAAAATGACTACTTCGTTGAGTATAGAGAGGTCTGGCGATAATTGAACAGGGTTATTGCCGTTTCTTTCGCACCGGAGGTGCGGGGCGTGCATCTCACACCGGGGGTGTGGGCGAGAAGTGCGCCAATGATTATCCAAAAAACAGATGGCAGGGAAGTACCTCAGCTGTTTTGCCATTTCGCTCGAATCTGTCGTTCTGGTTTTGAGTTACGATAAATCCTTTGTCCAAATCGAAAAATTCAAGAGCTTCAAATAATCCGTTCAGTTCACGCTCCAGGTTGTCGGGTGAAAGCTCGTAACAAACCTGTATGATTTGTACCGGCTGATTTTTATCAAGAACCACAAAATCACATTCACCTTTTTCCGAGAAATAGCAGATCTCTCTGAAGCTTCTGCGCAAATGGAGGAAAACGAGGTTTTCCAGAATTCTTCCCGAATCACCCGAAAACGATTTTGAGTTTACATTAACCAACCCGGTATCTATTGCATACACTTTTCTTGGGTTTATGGACTGCTTTCGTGCCGAATAGCTGAACTTTGGGATAAAATGCAACAGCCAGGTTTGTTCCAGATATGAAAAATACTCCATTACCGTACTTGTGGCCCCGATTCCAAACAGCGACTTAAGCCTGTTTCCAGTCACCAGATTTCCAACGTTCGACACCAGGTAGAGCGCCAGGCGCTGAAGTGTTTTCACATCCCTCACACCATATCGAACAGCGATATCCCGCAGTAGTATATCCTCAAAAAGCTGGTGAAGAATATCATCGTTTCCTGTATTTACATACTCAGGAAAACCCCCGGTCTTCATATACTCTCTCAAAGAGGTTTCAGAACGTTCAAGTGTCCTGAATTCGCAAAACTCATTCCAGGAAAAAGGAAAGAGTTCCTTCATGATATGTCTGCCGGTCAGCTTTGTACCCAGTTCCCGGCTCAACAGTGAGGCACTTGAACCGGTGATAACCAGTTTCAGCCCATCATCCAGTTTCTGGCGGACATAGCGCTCCCATCCTTCTATACCCTGGATTTCATCAAAAAAAAGAGTTTTAGACTCTTTGTCTCTGATGATTTCATCGAGCCGGGTGAAATCATTCAGCTCCATTTCGTACAGGCGCGGATCTTCGAAATTCAGGTAAAAAGCTTCAGTATGCTTGTTTTTCAGCCATTGGTGCAGCAGCGTACTCTTACCGCATCGCCTTACGCCGGAGATGATAAGCGCGTGAGAGGATAAATCGGGCAGTTTTTCTAACTGATGCCTTTTTAACCCTGCATCCAATTGCAGCAAGTTGCTCATTTGTGCTTCTGCAACTTCTTCAAGTGTTGATCTTAATATCATAGAATATTTGTTTGATAGTAAAATACACTTTTGTTGTTTTATAAACAACAAAAGTGTTTTACAGCAAACAACACTCAACCCCTCTCCAGCGGGAGAGGGGTTGGGGAGAGGGGACAGCCCGGCGAAAGTTCGCGAAGCGAGGCTTTCAACGGGCAGGGGTGTGTTGATGGTTTGGCGAGGTGAGGCGCGTGGTCAAATTCCAAAATGTTTCGCACCGGAGGTGCGGGGCGTGTGTCTCACACCGGAGGTGTGGACGAGAGAAGTTGAGGTTAGGGATAGAAGAGAATTGGTGCCATCGCAATCAGGCGGGTAATTGTTTCCATACAGAACTCAGATTGCAGGGTGTCAGCTCAAACCAAATGGCGCGAATTTCTTCGGGTATTTTAAAGGGGAATCAAATAGCTTCAGTTTTTTATTAAAACTTGTAAAGAGCTCCAGATTTTGTTTTAGGAGTACGCTATAGAAAACAAGGCATTCATCTTGCTATAGATGACGTCACATCCGGAAAGTATTAAAACCGGTCATCTGCTAACTAACAGACTTATTCATTATGCTTAACAAAATCAGAAGTATTAAGGAGCAAATTATACAGGGAAAAAATGCCATTACTTTTGACGCATCCCGGTTTAATGATCCGCTTGCAGAGCAAATTCGTTGGACACCCCTCAAGTCGGGTGGAAGTAACTTTCAAACGCACACGCTGGTTGAAGCCGGCCCTTCACGAATGGAGTTTCAACCCAGTTTGAAAAGCAAGATGTTCGGATTGCTTTTTGTGATAGCGGGCCTCTCCATTCCAGCCACAATTATTGCCGTGGGCCAACAGTCAGGCGATCCGGATTTTGAAAAATTATCCTTGATTGCCATAGCGTTTGGGTTGGTATTTGTCGCGGTTGGATTTTTCAGCTACCGGAATATGTCAAAAAAAACAGTATTTGATAAGCTTAGCGGCCGATTTTGGAAGGGAGGAAAGAAAGATAAGGGAAACAGCACAGAGACCTCAGACAATGCGCTAAGGCTTAGTGATGTTCATGCCATACAGTTGATCTCACAGTACGTGAGAAGTGACAAAAGATCGTACTACATTTATGAAATGAATTTTGTATTTGCTGATACCAAACGAGTGAATGTAATCCGGCATGGCGGAAAGAGGCAGATCCGGCGTGATGCTGAAAAGCTTTCTGAGTTTTTGGGTAAACCTTTGTGGGATGCTGCCGGATAAAACAGGGATTTAATTGACGTTTTTTTCAGAGTGCCGGCTCAAAAACTCCCTCACATCTGCAATGGTGCGCGCGGGATCTTCCTCCATCGGCACGTGGCCGAGATCGTCGTAAATGATCAGTTCTGAGCGGGTGATGGCTTCATTAAGTCTGTAGCCGGTTCGAACGGGTATCCACGAATCCCGGCGGCCCCAGATAATCAGCACGGGGATTTCTGACTCGTTGATGCTGGTAGATGCCGGGAGTTCGGGGAGGTCAACCCTCTGTCTGGGTTGCGGCTGCCTTCTGTTCAGGTAGGCCTGACGGTTACCCTCGCGCCTGAGGAGCTCATAGTAGCGGGTCACGGTTTCGGGCTGCAGACGGTCAGGATCACCGTAAACCTCCTTCAGCGATGCCTGAATGATGAATTTCGGCGTGAGCACGCTGAGTGCGTTTCGCAGTGTTGGAGAGCCGAGAGCACGGAGAACAAGGGACTGCCGGTCATCTGTAGCGGCAGTGGTTTGACGTGCTTCTGCTAATTCGCCGTTCTCAGCCGTATCGGTTTGGGTATTAGACGTTCTCTCTTCGGGCTCTTGTTCCGCTGTAGCAGGAGTTGAGGCAGATGTTAAAAGCCGACCGCCGTTAAAGAGAACCACCTTATCGGTATGACCGGGGTAGAGCTGAGCGTAGCTCAGTGCAAGTCCGCCGCCCATGGAGTTGCCGATCGGGGTCCACCGTTCAATCCCGAGCTCTTCGCGAATCGATTCCAGCAGGTACATGGATGCCCGAAGTGAATAGTCGCCCTGAGGATGTGGTCCGGTCAATCCGAACCCCGGCAGGTCCACCCTCACCACGCGGAATTGATCCGACAGAGCTTCGGTCCATGGGTCCCATGTATGCAGTGAGGCAAACATGCCGTGCAGAAGCAGAAGGACAGGGCCGTCGCCCTCATCCTGTACGTGCACCTGCATGCCGTCGATATCGAGAAACAGGGAAGTTTCGTCGGTGTAGCTGTCCATCAGCTTTTCGGCCGGGATGTCGGGGCGGACCATACTGAGCAGCAGTATGAGCAGAAGCGCAATCAGCCCTGCAAAGAAAAGTGCGATGATTTTGAAAGCTTTCATAAAGTCCTGTTGATGATGAACGATTTGTTTAACAAGCTTATAGCCCGCGAAACCTTCTTTTTAATTTGGCAGAATTCATCAAAATTTTGGATAATTCGGCCAGAAGAATTCAATTCCATTGAAATAAGATAGAATCATGGAAACAGTAATAGTAGAAAATTCTAAATACAAGAGGGCGTACATTGCCTCCCTTTTAGGGATCCTTTTGTTTTATTCCGGAATATGGCTTTTCAATATCACTTTGCCTGCTTTTTTAAGCGGACTTCTGTGGGGAATTGCACTGGGTGGTTTTATCGTAGGTTTCTTTACCCTGCGTTTTCCGTCGATCATAATAAATGAAAATGGGATATTCACAAAAAACAGTAATTGGGATCAATCCTTTAAGTGGGCCGATTTGCGTGATGTAGCTCTTCACAAAAATAGAATAAGCGTCACATTTCAAAAAACCGGGGCCGGAGATACCATCCGCATACCATTTTTGTTGAGAAGAAAAATACCGCAGATTCATGAAGCCATTACTCATCACTGCAGCTACTCAGGAGTAAACTTTTCATCTATTCAAACCAAAGAAAGGGAGGGTTTCCATGCCGTCTGAGAAAATGATTGAGCAGTTTTTTGAAGAGCATTTCAACACTACCTCGTGGCTTTTTCTGTACAAAGACAAACAGTTACTGAAGCAAAAAGATTACGCGGGATTTGCCAGGGACCAGCTCGAAAAATCCCGCAAGAATTTTCGGGGTGTTCTGTTTTGTTCTGCAATGTTCTTTGTTCTTGGTGTTATGTACACCGCGCAACATGCCTACGGAACTGAAGTTCTATCTTTTAATCTGGTGTTGGCCCTGAGCTACTTCTCCATTGCATTTATTATGTTACTTTATGCAATACGTGAACATTACAGCATTAAAGCATCCATGAACCTGCTGCTGAAAATGTTGAATGAGCAGACTTCGGATACCGAAGAGCCTGCCGATTTATTGGTAAATATGAAATAAACGCACTGATAAATGGACTCAATTGAAATCAGGCCGGAAACCGCTGAAACCCTGGAGCGCTACATTGGACATGTCGCAACTATTTTGGCTGTGGCTTTGCTGATCTTTTCCTTTTATCAGTATCTGAATGATCTCGGATTCCAGTTCAGCACAGTTCTTACCGCTTTGCTCGTATTATTCGTTGGTATTTCACGATTACGTAATTCAAAACCTCGATTTGAGTACTTGATGTTTGATGATGAAGGGATTAAAAAACCCGGTCCGGCGGATTCCACAGAGCTAAAATGGGATAATTTGGAGAGCCTGACCTATCACAAATCGGAAATTGCGTTCAGATTCAGGCCTCACGCTATGAAAAACTCGATATCGATCCCGTGGCTTATCAGAGGCCGGACTGATGAGATCCAAAACGCGCTGAAAACCTATTGTGCCGAGAAGGGTGTTGAGTTTTCGAGTCAATTGTGAGTTTGTCTTTAGGCCACTTAGAGACTTTACTTTTCGAAGGTTTGGATAACTTGCCCGTCTGCACGCTGCATCTGCGGGCTGTGACGGGTTAGGAAGACCCATCAGTTGGCCCCGGAGTGAAATTGGCGCAAAACAAACCTAAAATAGGTATTTTAAAGTCCACAGAAGGTTTTTGCAAAACATTGTTTCAACTGATTAGATTGTATTTGCAATGTGAAAAAATTACAGTGAAATTGGATCCATAAACCTGCAATTAATAATGTTGTCTAAGCTGACTTCAAACATCGCTGTAAATGGAAAATGATTCATAAAGAGTTAATTGAACAGAGATAAATGGACGCAATCGAGATCAAACCGGAAAAGGCAGAAAAAGTCGATCGATACTTGAATCGAGGCGCAACTATTTTGGCTGTGATTCTCTTGATCGTTTCTGCTTATCAGTATCTGAATGATCTCAGCTTCCAATATCATGTAGTTCTGATCGCTTTTATTGCACTTTTCTTGGGTATTTCAAACATGAGAAGTCCCAAACCTCGTTTTGGTTATCTTCTAATTGATGATGAAGGCATTAAAAAACCGAAAGTAGCGATGGGCAGAGTGATAAAATGGCACAAGATTGAGAGCCTGACCTATCACGAATCAAAGATTGAGTTCATATACCGAACCTCTGGGATAACCGGCTCGATGAAGATTCCGTGGCTCATCAGGGGGCGGACAGATGAGATCCTGAACGCGCTGAAAACCTATTGTGCCAAAAAGGGTGTTGAGTTTTCGAGCCATATGTAAATCTGGTGTTGGCCAAGAGCTCTTTTACACCTTTGTTTTGAAGTTTACTTTTTGCTGTGCGAGAACATAACAGCATAAAAGCACCCATGAAACTTCTGCTGAAAAAGTTGAATTAGCAGCCTTCAGACTGTGAGATTTTAAGGAAATAATAATTTATCATGGAACTACATAGTAACTAATAAAAAAAGTGAAATTATATAATACATGTACATATGTTGCTATTAGTATCCCTTTCCAAAACCCTTCTTCTTTGTAAACAGTGAAGCACCAGGCAAAAATCACACCGGCAAAAAAGATTACAAGTATAAAAGTAATCACCTTACTTACACTAAGATGTAAGAATGTAAACCATATTGAACTACAGATAACATAAATCAACCTGCTGCTTGTAATTTTCGAAAGCAACCATATTGGAATACCCTGCCCAATTATAGATTCAAGGAAGGGTTGAATCATAATATAAATTAACAGACTTTCGATCCATGATAGCCCTGCAAACTGAGTGATTTCATCATCCAACTCTCCAAAAAATAGAGTTTCAAGTGGCTCAAAAACAACAATAGCGGTAATTGAGAGAAGAATCACAACTACTTTGGTAAGAATGGCAATTAAATACATCTCAAAAACAAAACGCATTGAAGAATAACTCTCTGTTCTCAGAAAGTAATTAGTGATATACCTGATCATACTCATTAAAAGGTAACTGAGTTTTAATCACGGAATGTACAACTTCAATCATGAATTTGCTATGCTTTTAACTTTGTGATTTTTACAATCAAAGCTGATACTTGTAATCTGGTAAAAAAGAGTTACACTTCAGGCAGATGCGATTTGTTTGATTGATTGAAAACCTACGTACCACAATAGGTTTTGTACTCCTCATCAAAACCGGCAGGCACCTGTTGCAGATCTTCGGTTTTCCACTCTTTTTGATAAGGTTTACTGAGGGTGTCCAGAAGTGAATGGAACTTTGAAAAATTACCATCAGCGGAGGCTTCCGTCAGCGCCTCTTCCACGAGATGGTTTCTTGGAATAACGATCGGGTTTGATTCAGCCATCTGTTTGCGAGCTTCTTCAAGTCCGTCATGATCTCTGTTGATCAGCTCAGTCCACTCTTTATGGCAGGCATCAAATTCCTCATCCGTTTTGAAATGCGCGGGTTTCCGGTCACAATTTGCGATGATCAAAAAGGTGTTGGTGTAGTCGACTTCAGTTTTCTCCATCCAGGAGATGAGCCGGTCGATCTGTTCTGTCTCTGATGGTCCCACATGCTGAAACCCGAGCTTGTTGCCCATCATCCGGTACCACGTCTCTCTGAACCGGGGCTCGAAGGCCGAAATCACATCCTGTGCTGCTTGCCGTGCTTTCTCTTCATCGTTGTCAATAAATGGCAGAAGCGTGCCTGCAAAGATCGCGAGGTTCCACTGCGCAATGCCGGGCTGATTGCTGAATGCGTACCGCTTGTTCATGTCAACTGAGCTGAATGCAGTGGCAGGGTTGAAACCGTTCATGAATGCGCAGGGCCCGAAGTCGATCGACTCACCGCTGATGCTCATGTTGTCCGTGTTCATCACACCGTGAATGAAGCCGACCCGCATCCACTCGGTTACCAGATTCAGGTGCTTTTCCGCTACGCGCTTGAGCAGTTCCAGAGCCTGATTGTCGTGATCAGCAAGATCGGGATAGTGTCTCGATATGGTGTAATTGAGAAGTTCAAGGCGCTGTTCAAGTGATAAAAACCGGGCCGCAAACTCAAAAGTGCCGAAACGAATGTGGCTGGATGCCACGCGCGTTAGTACGGCACCGGGATGCACAGTTTCTCTGTAAACCGGCATTCCGGTCTCTGCCACGGCGAGGCTGCCCGATGCCGGTATGCGAAGATGGTAGAGAGCCTCGCTGATCAGATACTCCCGGAGCATGGAGTATAGCGTGGCACGTCCGTCGCCCGACCTGGAGTAGGGTGTTCTGCCGCTTCCCTTAAACTGAATATCGAATCGTTTGTTATCGGGGGAGAGGTGCTCACCAATGACGATTGCCCTGCCGTCGCCCAGCATGGTAAAGTGACCGAACTGATGCCCTGCATAGGCCTGGGAGATGGGCTGAGCTCCGTCCGGAAGCCGGTTGCCGGTGAAGAGAGAGGCGAGATCAGCAGGATCGGCATCGGAAAAATCGAGCCCCAGCTCTTTGGCTAATCGGGTGTTCAGCAGGGTTAGCTTTGGCTTCTCAGCCGGCATCGGTTCAACCCGTGAATAGAAATCGGACGACAGCTTTTGATAGGTGTTATCGAAATTCCAGCCAATGCTCATCTGTACTTTAGATTCTTATTAAAAATAGCAGTTTTCAGGATAGTCTTGAAAGTACCGGACCACTTCTGAAAAACCGGATGGTGATCGCAAAAAAAGCGGGATACCAGATCAGGTCGTTCAGGATGATCATGATGCCGAAAGACAGCGTGATATCTCCGCTGAAGTAGGTATACACAAAACCGAGCGGGCCAAAGATCTTGCCAAGCAGGCCGACCAGTACGATGGGCAGATGCTTCTGCTCGTTCAGGGCGGCAATTCCGTAGCCAATGCCGTACACACCCACAATCATGCCGATGGTCTGCCAGAGAAAGAGTGGTGCGCCCGTGTCCATCCCGAAAAGCTGAAACGCCTGCTGGGGAAAGAGTCCGGCCCAGATCCCGAAGGCAGTGTTATAGAAAGCGGCGGCCAGCAGCCATCGGGAGTGCCAGCTGTAAGGCTGATTCCATCGCTCCTTCAGAAGCTGATCAAAGCGGTCGAGCCCTGCCCAGATGCCCTCTACATCCGTTTCGCGCGATACCCACGCCATCCATATCGGGACGAGCTGGAAGAAGATCCGGGCTATCATAAAGCGATCGTCGCTGATTCCGAAAATCTCATGATCAATAAGCAGCATCTCTACGTGTGCGGGAAGAAGTGCAATGAAGTAGATGACCAGCGTCCAGGCGGTGAGCCGGCGGAACTTCGGGATCAAAAGGCCGATAGCGGCCAGAATTTCAGCAACGCCGGTAAAGTAGACCCAAAAAGCACCATCTTCGAATGGTGACGGTACTGCGGCTATAAACTCCTCCGGGTAGAGGAAATGGGCAACGCCGGCTAACAAAAGTCCCGCAGCCAGAAAAATGCGTATGATGTTGGGGTTAAGGAGTTTTTTAAGCATGATTACAAATTGTACGAACTTAGGCTGTTAGATCAACAAAACCATTTTGGTTTTTGTAACGTTTTTTGTGAGTTGTGGAAAAATCTTCGAACTTGAAAAGATGAAATGCCAAACCGGTAAAAACAGCTACAGCACAAAAAGTCTTGCGGAGACAGCGCTGATTGATATCCGCATCTACCGCAACTTCCCTCCCGATCAGGGTCCGCAGGATGTCTATCAGTGTGAATTTTGCGGTGAGTGGCACTTTACCAGCAGATCCATAAAAAGAAATGCCCGTCTTCAGGAGTTGATCGATTCCGGAGAAATGAAGCGTTTACAGCAGGCGAGGAGGTGGGAGTGAATGATATTGAATAGAATGAATAATCAGATCGGGTTTTTAATGGGCTTTATTTTAATCATAATCCTGCAACCTGTGGGACTGTTTGCATTTCAAAGCTCTGATCCTCCATCCGATCTGTTTGAGCAACGATTCGACCTTAGGCCGGTCTATTCTTACGTAAACAGCACTAATCGCGATGGTTCGAGTGATATCAGCCACACTTTAAATCTGAGAGCACGATACGGGTTGAGCTATCATATCAGTGAGAAACTCACTTTCCGAACCCGAGCTGCGGTTCGATTGTCTGACAGTCAGGGCGATTTCAGGTTCAGGCTGGAAGATCACACCGGTGGGGGCGGCAGCTATCCCGC
>PWWL01000121.1 GCA_003561515.1 Balneolaceae bacterium | reverse complement strand
ATTGGCAGAAATGAAGCAAAATCGCATAAGCGATTCAACGACAAGAGCCGTATGACGGGAGACTGTCACGTACGGTTCTGCGAGAGCCTTGGGGTGAAACTCCCCTTGGCTACTCGACTAAATACAGCAATGCTCAGTTACGGTAGCTGTGGAAGCTTTGGCAGTGAGGAATCATAACGAAACTACAGCCTCTCATCAAACCCGAAATCCTTTATCTCCGAAACACTGACATCCCTGATTTCAGGGTGGTTCGGGTTGATAAGGATATTGTACTCATCCCGGATAATAGCTGAAGGCACCTTTAGGAGTAGGGTTTCACCTTTTTGAATCCAATCGTCTCCGTTTTTCCGGCAAAGGGGATAATTGTCAATCTTATGCCAGCCATCCGGCATATCCGATTCACTGATTACGGTGGCAGACGCAGAATCGGGGATCTCATACTCCGTAATTTTGAATAGACCGTGACGGCCTTCACCTGACCGGTGCACCAGGTTTTCAAGGCAGGCGAGGGACCGTGACGATGCCGCGTAAATCACGAACACTCCCTTTGAATTCCAGCGAGCAGGATAGCCGCTGCCCGACAGCACACCGGCCCATTTTGCGGTTGTTATTCTGTAAACCTTCACCTGCCGGTTACGCTAAGGCTCCGAACTCGATTCGGAGCAGTTCATCATGGATGAGATCGATACCTCCGGAGGTTTTCATGAACTGGATTGGCTCGTGACTGCCAAGCCCGGCAGACGGTTTTCTGAGCCAGCGGTTAAAAGATTCGAGATCTCCGAAAACCTCTTCGGCTTTCTGGTAGAGTGCAATCATTTTTAAAAGCTGCTCGCTGTTAAGCGCATTCAGCTTTTTGCCGTCTTTTTCGTATCGCTGGATGGTTTTGAAGGAGATATCGAGCAGGCTTGCCAGTTCATCGTTTGTGAGGCCTGATACGGCTGCCAGATCGAAGAAGGCGGAAACGCTGATGCCTGCCCGCGCACGGTTTGCCATGGCAAAATCACTGCTATCGGATACATTGTATTTTGCGGCAATTTCCTGAACCATACCCGGCGCCGGAGGATTGGATGTGTATTTGACTGACATGATATACTCTTTATATTGGCAAGGAAATTTGTCTATTAAATGTAGACAATTTTATCAAAACTGCCAAGTTCTCATCTTTCAGTTCCACTGTCATCCCCGGCGTGATGTTCGTTGTAGAGTGTTTCAAGCTCGCCGCACGAAAAGCCGAGCTGTTTCATGTCACGGAAGAATGAGGGCAGCTTCTCCCGGATAAACTCCTCCCGTTTCAGTTTCAGTACTTTTTCGCGGGCCTTGTCGGCAACAAAGTAGCCGACACCCCGCTGGTTCAGAAGAACCTCCTCTTCCTGCAGGTTATGAAATGCCCGGATGGCGGTATTCGGATTCACCTCCATCAGCACCGCAATTTCCCTGACCGACGGAATGCGGTCGCCCGCTTTCCATTTGCCTGAGAGCACCTGTTCACAGAAGTGGTCTGTGATCTGCTTGTATATGGGTTTGTTTTCTGAGAATTCCATCACGCCACCTGCCGGTTTTTAAGCTGAAGCCAGGCCAGCCAGATCATTAGTAATGCAATCATAAAGCCGATTCCATACTGCACGAACAGAGGCAGAGAAGAGAAATTAATGACTAAATTTGTGCTTGCTAAAAATGCATAAAGACCCATACCCAACGAAAAGAGTATGAAAAGGACAATCAGAAACACAATGGTTTTCAAGAAATTCAGCTTTCTGAAGTAGACGGCACCAAACAGAAAGAATCCCTGATACAGTAAGTAGCCGAACAAGTTAGAAAGTAAGTCGTCGAACAGGATGTTGTAAAGACTGAACGTCAGGTCTGCTTCAACCGTAACTAGGGTTATGAAGTAAATGACCGGAACCAGGATACTGAATGCCACAAATGCGGCAATGGAATAGAGCAGATAACCGGTGATCCAGGCTGAAGCTATTTTTTCGGATGCCAGTGCCGGCAGGGTGAGACCAAGCTGTGCCGTTCCCGCCTCATGCAGCTCGTCGAAAAGGCCACTGGTTAGGTACAGGCCGCCGGCTATATAAAAGAACATGAAAGCCGGAGTTAAAGCGTAGGTATTGTAGCCATGCCAGGCTTCTGAAGGAAGCATTATCGGGACAAACCAGATTGCAGCGATAAGCCCGCCAATGGCCAGGAAGCCGATCGTCCAATTATGGACATTCAGATTGATCGTTCTTTTAATAAGCTGAAACAGACGCGGGGCAGAGAATGTGTCGATTGCGGACAGAGCTTTCATGATGTCACCTCCATTTGAAATGCACGGTTGATAGAATCCGGAGATTCAACGACTGCCGAAAAAAGAAATTCAAGGTCAACAAGCGTGTCGTTATCACCGGGATTACGTTGGGCAATCACCCGTTTGCCGCCAAGAATCTCCTCGCTGTAAATAGATTCGGTATCCGTGGTGTCAGCAGTTTTTTTGAACACCAACCGTTCAGAAATATCCTGCACGGTTTGGTCGAATATGATTACACCGTTGTGAAGTACCGTGAATCTGTCGATTAGAGTGTCGAGGTCGCGCACCTGGTGTGTGGAGATAACGGTGCAGCGTTCTGAATTTTCGGAAGTGGCCATCACTTTTCTAAACTGGCTTTTTGAGGGAATATCGAGACCGTTTGTGGGTTCATCCATTAGCAGAACCGGTGTATTGGCTGCGAGGGCAAATGAGATGAGAAACTTCTTTCGCTGTCCATACGAATGTTTGTTTAGCAGCTTTTCGCGGTCAATTCCAAACATTTTCATCAATTCGCCCGCCAGTGAAAGATCGAAATTTGGATAGAATGGGGCGTGCAGCTCTATGTAGAGATCAGGTTTTACAGTTGGCAGATCAAACTGTTCAGGTACAACGAAAAGCTGACTGAGACCCGATGGTTGTCGTTCCATGGCCGGCTTACCATTTAGCAGGCATTCTCCCGTTTCGGGGAAAAGCATGCCGCTCATGTGGTTAAGAAGCGTGGTTTTGCCCGCTCCGTTCAGGCCGAAAAGTCCATACGTACGCCCTGGATGCAGTTCCATATTCAGGCCCCTGAAAAGAGGCTCCTTCTTCTTGAAAGCGAAATTCAGATTTGAGATTGTAATCATGGCTCTTGAGTTGTGTTAAAGGGTTAGTGTAATAGTAAACTAATACACTGTAACATGCAAACATTTTTTCCCCTGTTGTGTATCTTCAGCATATCCCGTGCTTATTTTGAATATTTTCTTGAGTTTACAAGTCGGTTGGCCATAAAATTCAAGAAAATCTATTTACAATGATTCGAGTAATTCACACTGTTAGAGGTGTTTTAGATTGGTGTGGGGCCTAGTAACTTGCATACTCTCAATACAGGAGTACCTTCCTCAAATTTATCAGCCGGGTCGGCATAAACATAAAAATGTAAAACAGCAGGAGGTGCGACTTTTCGGTTCACTGGCCAAAACATGGGAGGGTCATGCGACACCGCTGCGATGCTGGGGCTGAGCGGATTTGTTCCGAAAAACTTCTACCTTTTTGCAAATTGATAAACTAATTTTAAAAGGCTATCAGCCGGAGCAGTGTCTTCGATTTAAAATATCAACTAAACCAAAGGGTTCGTTTGTTCAGATTTTCTCAAATTGTTCTGATTCTGTTCCTACTTATTATCTCAGCCGGATGCACTTCTGAGGAGGAGATTCACTTACCGGAATATGCTTCGGAGTTAGATAATGTCACTGTTTTTGATCCAGATGCTGCGCCCCGGTATAACCTTCATCTCGAATCCATTTATAGTGTGGGTGATGGAAATCCTGTCCTGTTCAGCCGGGTAAATCACATAGCGGTGGATGAATCCGGCAGGTTATTCGCCGCCGAGGGGATGAGAGGCCAAACAAAAATTCATGTGTTTGATAAGAACGGTGAATATATCACGGCAATTGGAAGAAGCGGATCCGGGCCCGGTGAATTCAGAAGCATTATTGATCTGATCATACTTGAAAATGAACTTTATGCATTGGATTTCAACCTTATACGATTTCAGATTTTTTCAGTTGAAACATTTGAACTCAACAGGGTATCAGCCATAAATATAACTCAACGCGAAATGTCGGGAGATAACAGTGCCGTTTTTCCACATCAAATCTATCCGCTCGGGGTTGGACAACTCCTTACTGTATTCAATCAACTTACGTTTGAAACCGATCAGCTCCTTTTTTATCAGGTAAATACAGATGGAGAGATTATTTCAAAACAATTGCTAACACTTGATTTAATACAGCATCTACATGATCCAGGCGGAACCAGCAGTGCATTTTACGATCCGTTTGGTGGAAGGGGACTGGTTGCCGTTTCTGGCGATAACAGAATTTTCACATCCTGGTCGGAGGACTTCCTGATTCGGGTTTTTGATGAGTACGGTACGGATCTTTATGCATTTTACTCCCCGATTCAGCGTGCTCACCTGGGCCGTTCCGAAGCTCTTGATTTTTATGGCACCGGAGAATCGGTTCAGCCTTTCAGAAGAGCACTGCAAAACCATGGGATTCCGGACCTTTGGCGCGCT
>PWWL01000340.1 GCA_003561515.1 Balneolaceae bacterium | reverse complement strand
TCAGGTTTAGTCTATAAAATTTTTTCTGTCAAAATGATAAATGAACTATCGAAGAGGCAACCCCGAAGGGGTTGAATGTCAATAGCCCCGGGTGGAACCCGGGGATCGGTGAGGCCAACCATCAAACCCCGAGCCCGGATTTTGAACAACGCCCATATCCACATCGAGGGGTTGACGGGAAAGATCAACAAGAGAAAGACAGGTTCAGGACTCCCTGATCCAGGTACAAAAATCCGCAATGTTTCTTTTCTAAAACTGGCAACTTTTATGAGATTACCCGCTTTTTCAGAGAAAAAACATTGCGGATTTCTTTCCCGCTCTTCACGGAAAATACGTGCTAATGCGCCCCATACAATTTATCCGATACCATCATCAGCAACCTGTGCAACAGGCTGCATTGTTTAGTATATTGGCCAGCTTATTGCAAATAAGACAGAATTAAATCCCGGATACAACCTTTATGTTTTCTACGTCTTGCCACTATGGCCTCCAGGCTATGCTCTATATCGCCATGCACGCTTCCGATGAATCGAATGTGGAGTTAAAAGTAGTGGCCAAAGAGCAGGATATTCCCCGTCACTTTCTTAGTAAAATTCTGCAGCAGTTGGTTAAAAATGATCTGCTTATCTCCATGAAAGGCCCTACGGGAGGCTTCAGGCTCGCCAGGCCACCCGAAAAGATCACCCTGATTGAAATCATCGCGGCAATTGACGGACTTGGCGTATTCAATAAATGTGGCATCGGCTTTAAGCAATGCAACGATAAAAATCCTTGCCCGATACATGACGATTACAAGAAAGTAAGAGCGGAGGTCGAAGACCTGTTCAAATCAAAAAACCTGAAGGAAACGGTTGAGGATGTAAAAAGCGGCGCCAGTATAATATCCATTACCGGCGGGTAAAAGATTGATTCTAAATTGGGAAAACAGCTTGTAGCGGGGGGATTATTTTATTAATTTATTTTAGAGTTTTTTATCTAAATATCTTATATCGGGATTTAGATACCTCCGAACATCTAAACGTGCTGCAGCACAGGTAACATGTTTTCAGCTTCCTGCCATTACGGTATCCAGGCTATGATGTGTATAGCAAGGCATTATTCAGCCAATGACAACATTGAGCTGACCAAAATTGCAGCGGAGTACGATATACCCAAGCACTTTCTCAGTAAAATTTTACAGCAGCTTGTAAAGGGCAAACTGCTAAAATCTACGAAAGGACCTTCGGGGGGGTACAGGTTGATTCGCCATCCGGATAAAATTGCACTGATAGATATTGTTGAAGTAATAGATGGCACAGACGTTTTCTACGATTGCGGAATTGGATTTAAAAAGTGTGATGACAGTGATCCGTGTCCGTTTCACGATGACTACAAAGTGGTCCGGGAGAAAGTGAAAAATCTGTTTGAGACGAAAACTCTCGGAGAATTGAATAAAGACCCTGCCGTGTCGGGTTCGATTCTCCCCATTTTATGAACCGTGAGCCAATAACCTGTTCGTGCTCGCCCGATGTTTAATCACAATAATACACTACCATGAAGGATTTAAAAAATAGTCAGGCGAAAGTAACCATTGATGCCAATGAAGCCGCTGCTTATGTCGCGCATAAACTGAGTGAGGTAATTGCCATTTATCCCATTACACCCGCCTCACCCATGGGGGAGTGGAGTGATGAATGGTCGATGGGCGGCAAAAAGAATATCTGGGGAACCGTACCCGATGTGATTGAACTTCAAAGCGAGGGCGGCGCGGCAGGTACTCTCCACGGTGCGCTTCAAACCGGTGCCATCAGTACCACATTTACCGCTTCGCAGGGACTACTGCTCAAAATGCCCAACCTCTACAAAATTGCCGGGGAGCTTACTCCCGCCGTTATCCACGTGGCAGCCCGCTCGGTGGCAACACATGCACTCTCTATTTTTGGTGACCACAGTGATGTGATGGCGATGCGCCCTACAGGTGTAGCCATGCTAAGTTCCAACAGCGTGCAGGAAGCGATGGACATGGCGATGATTGCCCATGCGGCCACGCTGGAATCGCGCATTCCATTCATACACTTTTTTGATGGATTCAGAACATCGCACGAAGTGCAAAAGGTTGTACAAATACCCGATTCTGTGATGCGTGAAATGATTGACGACGAATGGGTGATTGCCCACCGCAAACGCGCACTTACTCCCGATAAACCGATTCTTCGCGGTACCGCGCAAAATCCAGATGTGTTCTTCCAGGCAAGAGAAACCGCCAATACATACTACAATGAATGTGCAAGCATTGTGCAGCGTGCAATGGATAGATTTGCAAAGCTTACAGGCCGGCAGTACAACCTCTTCGACTATGTGGGGCCAAAAGATGCAGAACGCGTAATCGTGCTGATGGGGTCAGGAGCCGAAACGGCGCACGAGACCATTGAAAAGCTGAATGCGAGAGGTGAAAAAACGGGCCTCATCAAGTGCAGGCTCTACAGGCCGTTTGCAATGCAGCAGTTTATCGAAGCGCTGCCTGATACCGTAAAGGCCATTACCGTGCTCGACAGAACCAAAGAGCCCGGCAGCACAGGCGAGCCTCTTTACAATGACGTGATTGCAGCACTTCATGAAAACAGGCTCGAAGAATGGAAATCTTTTGCCGCCGAACCAAAAGTTACCGGTGGCCGGTATGGACTTTCTTCCAAAGAATTTACGCCCCCAATGGTCAGCAGGATTTTTGACGAGCTTAAGGCCGACAAACCCAAGAACCACTTTACAATCGGCATCAATGACGATGTGACCCACACCAGCCTCGACGTTTCAACCAACGGCTGGGACGCGGATGAAGACGTTTTCGAAGGCCTCTTCTACGGACTGGGTGCGGATGGCACCGTAAGCGCGAATAAGAACTCAATCAAAATTATCGGGGATAACACCGACTACTTTGCCCAGGGTTATTTTGTATACGATTCGAAAAAATCGGGCGCCACTACCGTATCTCATCTCCGGTTCGGGCCAAAACCAATCCGTTCAGCCTACCTGATCAACAAGGCGAAATTTGTGGCCTGCCATCAGTTCCAGTTTCTTGACCGGCTCGATATGCTCGAAAAAGCCAGGCCTGGGGCTATATTTCTGCTGAATGCCCCTTACAGCCACGACAAGGTTTGGGATAACATTCCCCGGAAAGTTCAGGAGCAGATCATTGAGAAGAACCTGAAGTTTTATGCGATCGACGCCTACAAGGTTGCCCGCGAAAACGGCATGGGCAATCGTATCAACACGGTGATGCAGACCTGCTTCTTTGCAATTTCAGAAATCCTGCCCAAAGAGAAAGCGATTCTGCTAATCAAAGACGCAATCAAAAAAGCGTACGGCAACAAAGGGGAGAAAATTCTGCAGAGCAACTACGCCGCCGTCGATAACTCGGTCGACAACCTGCATGAAATAAACGTACCGAAAACCGCCGGATCACCGATCGAAATGCGTCCGCCGGTACCCGAAGAAGCACCCGAGTACGTGCAGAAAGTAATTGCCGAGATCATTGCAGGCAATGGCGATCATCTGCCTGTGAGTGCGTTTGAGCCAGACGGAACCTTCCCGACGGCAACAACCCAGTGGGAGAAGCGCAATATTGCGCAGGAGATCCCGGTACTTGAACCGGATATATGTATCCAGTGCGGCAAGTGTATGTTTGTTTGCCCGCATGCCGTGATACGCATGAAAGCGTTCGATGGAGAATTGCTCGAAGCAGCTCCCGAAACATTCAAGTATATGGATGCACGCGGACGCGAGTGGCCCGACAACACGAAGGTGAGTATCCAGGTGTCGCCTGAAGACTGTACCGGCTGTGAGCTCTGCGTGGAAGTGTGTCCGGCCAAAGACAGAACCAACGTGGGCCGCAAGGCTCTGAATATGGCCCCGATTGACCCGCTTCTGGATCAGGAGATTGAAAACTGGGATTTCTTCCTCACACTGCCCGAGTACGATCGTTCAGAAATTAAACAGGAAACGGTGAAGGGATCGCAGTTCCTGCAGCCGCTCTTTGAGTTCTCGGGAGCCTGCGCGGGTTGTGGTGAAACACCCTATATCAAGCTCATTACGCAGCTTTATGGCGACCGTATGGTGATCGCCAATGCAACCGGCTGTTCAAGCATTTACGGTGGTAACCTGCCATCAACGCCTTACACCACCAACAGTGAGGGGCTTGGCCCGGCATGGTCGAACTCGCTGTTCGAGGATAACGCCGAATTCGGGCTTGGATTCAGGGTAACCATCGACAAGCACACCGAGCAGGCCCGTGAGCTGCTAAGCGGCATGAACGGATCATTGGGCAACGGCCTTGCTGATGAAATCCTGAAAGCGGATCAATCTACGGAGCCCGGCATCTATGAACAGCGACTGCGCGTTGCCAGGCTCAAAGAGATGCTTCAGGATTCGGATGCGCCGAATGCAAAAATGCTGCTAAGCCTGGCCGATTATCTTGTGCGCAAGAGCGTCTGGATCTTCGGCGGCGACGGATGGGCCTATGATATTGGCTATGGCGGACTCGATCACGTTCTGGCGAGCGGCCGCGATGTGAATATCCTGGTGATGGATACCGAGGTTTATTCAAACACCGGCGGACAGTGCTCGAAAGCAACTCCAATGGGAGCCGTTGCAAAATTTGCCGCCGGCGGCAAAAAGGTTGGCAAGAAAGACCTGGGGCTTATGTCGGTTCAGGGCGGCGGAGCTTACGTGGCACGCATTGCCATGGGTGCCAGCGATATGCAGACGATGAAAGCCATCATCGAAGCAGAGCGCTATCCCGGACCGTCAATCATCATAGCTTACAGCCACTGTATTGCACATGGCTACAACATGAAATATGGGCTTAACCAGCAGAAACTTGCCGTTGACTCGGGTTACTGGCCGCTGTTCAGGTTCGATCCCTCGAAGGTGGATAACAATGAAAATCCATTCCAGCTCGATTCCAAAGCGCCTAAGATTGGGCTTAAGGACTACGCCTATAACGAAATGCGCTACCTGATGCTGGCTAAATCAAACCCGAAAGCAGCCAAACAGCTTATGACCCAGGCTCAAAAAGAAGTGCATGAGAACTGGCGTGTGTATGAACAGCTGGAAAAGGTTTATGAACCGGAAGAATAGCTGACAGCGGGCGTTGCACACCTGATGTGCAATGCCGCTTTAAAACTTCAGGAGTAATCAATTACCATTTACCATCGATCAGAACATTATGAACTTAGAAACAACATATCTTGGCCTGAGGTTAAAAAATCCTTTGGTGCCAGCGGCTTCTCCGCTTTCGAGTGAAACTGATAACGTAAAAAAATTGGAAGATGCAGGGGCATCGGCAGTGGTGATGTATTCTCTGTTCCAGGAGCAGATAAATGCCGAAATGGAGGCTCTCGATCATTTCCTGAACACCCCTCAGGATAGTTATGCTGAAGCGCTTAGCTATTTTCCGGAGCCACAGCAGTATCATAACCTGCATGCCGAAGAGTATCTGGAGCAGATAGCTGATCTGAAGAATGCAGTCGATATACCGATCATCGCCAGTATCAATGGGGTTTCGGAAGGGGGATGGATGGACTATTCCAAAAAAATGGAAGAAGCCGGAGCCGATGCTATCGAGCTCAACATCTACTACATCGCAGGTGATCCCTCGCTTACTTCGCAAGAGGTTGAACAGATGTATATCAACGATGTTAAGGCGGTTAAAAAGGCCGTGAGCATTCCCGTTTCGGTGAAGGTGGGCCCGTATTTTAGTTCTTTTGGCAATATGGCCATGCGGTTTGAAGAAGCCGGTGCCGACGGACTCGTGCTGTTTAACCGGTTTTACCAGCCCGATATTGACCTTGAAAATCTTGAGGTAAATCCCAGTCTTGAACTGAGCAGTCCGTTTGAAAGGCGGCTGCCGCTGCGCTGGATCGCCATGCTTCGTCCGCATCTGAAAGGAAGCATTGCCGCCACAACGGGTATTCATACCGCCAGCGACGTGCTTAAAATGCTGCTGGTGGGCGCCGATGTAGCCATGATGGCTTCGGTGCTGCTGTATAGCGGCCCAGGCATCTTAAAGCACATCGAAAAGGAGATGGTGCAGTGGATGGAGGAGAAGGAGTACAGCTCGGTGGAAGAAATGAAGGGAGCGATGAGCTCGGCATCGGTCGCAGACCCCAGCGCCTTCGAGCGGGCAAACTACATCAAGATCCTCCAGGGATTCAGGGCAGAAGATTTTCGATGATGTGAGTTTGTGCCGTATCAATGTAGATTCACGTGTGAAAAAATGTAATGCAAGCTCCGAAACTCTCCTCCTTTTCAAGGAGGGGCCGGGGGTGGTTGACCCACTGAGCGTTGATTTGGCTCCGATATTCTTTATTTGGGCTTAAATACATTACTGATCATCCCCCACTCTCCCCTAAAAAGTGGGGACACAGGGGGGTCAAACCACCCTCACCACAATCTCTCGGTAATCTATACTCAGTCTAAATTTCGGGGGTTAAGAGGAAGATATTGTCAGGGGAAGCGCTTTTCATTACATTACAATTAAGAGTTTTTGGTCTAAAAATCTTTTATAAGTGCTAAGGTACTCTCACGAACCATTAAACATGAATTAACTAAATAACCATGGCTGTTTTAATAACCGATACCTGTATAAACTGTGCAGCTTGCGAACCGGAATGTCCAAACCAGGCGATCTATGAACCGGGTGCTGATTGGTCGATGGCAGACGGAACGAATCTGTCGGGCACCGTGACAATGCTCAACGGCAGCGAAGTGGATGCAGAGGAAAGACAAGAACCTCTATCGGATGAATTTTTCTTCATTGTCGCGGATAAATGCACGGAATGCAATGGATTTCATGATGAGGAGCAATGTATAGCCTTCTGTCCCGTGCCTGATTGCATTATTCCCGACCCGGATCATCCTGATACAGAGGAAGAGCTTATAGCACGGCATGAATTTTTACACGGTTAATGCACAGCATACAGAATCTCTTTAAGGGTTCATGGTATGCGGGTGCGGATCACAATCACCCCACATTACCGATGGGGTGGTGAGTAGATGTATAGTCTGGCAAGTGCATTCCCATGGCTTGAAATCTATGCTTACAGGAAAGCCGTAGTAAATCACACAAGTTAGATTTATGCATTCATAGAATGTGTGGCGACAATCGCGCACATATCAGTATTGGAACTGTCTCTATATACCTTAACTGTCTGACTAAATACCTCAATGGCTGAACTTGCATTAGAAAAAGAGATGCGGAAAGTGGTTGTGCGCTTTTCCGGCGATTCCGGTGATGGCATGCAGCTTACCGGCGACATGTTTTCACAGTCATCGGGCCAGGAAGGGCTCGACCTTACAACCACGCCCGATTTCCCGGCTGAAATCAGGGCGCCACAGGGAAGCATAGGCGGCGTTTCGAGTTTCCAGATCCAGATAGGAGGCACGGAAATCTACACCCCGGGCGACCAGGTGGATGTGCTGGTTGTGATGAATCCGGCAGCCCTGAAGGCCAATCTCGATAAACTGAAACCGGGCGGTACCATCATCGCCGACATGGACAGTTTTGACAGACGCAATCTCAAGAAAGCCGAGTACGCGTCGGACCCTCTCGTGGATAATACGCTGGATGAATACCACGTGATAAAGGCTCCCGCAACGTCTCTGACTAAATCGGCACTGAAAGACCTTGGCCTTTCCAACCAGGCTATTACGCGGTCGAAGAATATGTTTGCCCTGGGTATTGTGGCCTACATCTTCAGCCGTCCGCTTGCGAAGGTAAAAAAGCTGATTGACAATAAGTTCGCAAAGAGGCCGGAGCTGGCCGAAGCCAATAAGCTTGCCCTCGAAGCAGGTTTTAACTTTTCGGAAAGCACCGAGCTGTTCGGCGCATCCATTGTAATTCCCCCCGCCAAACTGCCGAAGGGCACCTATCGCAATATTGACGGCAACACGGCCGTGGCATGGGGGTTCCTGGCAGCTTCTGAAAATAGCGGACGAAAGCTATCGCTTTGTTCCTACCCGATTACCCCCGCATCCGAGATCTTGCACGAGCTCACGGCAAGAAAAGATATGGGCGCCATTGTATTCCAGGCCGAAGATGAAATTGCAGCTATTTGTGCCGCCATTGGTGCGTCATTCAGCGGCAACTTATCGGTCACCACCACCTCCGGGCCCGGAGCATCCCTCAAATCGGAAGCGATGGGACTGGCCCTGATTTCGGAAATACCGCTGGTGATTGTAAACGTTCAGAGAGCCGGCCCATCCACCGGCCTGCCGACAAAAACCGAGCAAAGTGACCTGTACCAGGCACTCTACGGACGCCACGGTGACGCACCCATGGTCGTGATGGCCGCAAGCTCGCCCGACGACTGTTTCAGGTTCAGTTACGAAGCGGCAAAAATTGCGATGGAGCATTCAACCCCGGTCATATTACTGTCCGACACCTACCTGGCCAGCGGAACCAGTCCATGGCGAATACCTGATATGGCCGAACTGCCGGAGATAAAGATTCCCGTATTTGATAGAAGCCCGGAAGAGTGGGAGCCTTATCAGCGCGACCCGGAATATTTGAGCCGCTATTGGAAGAGTCCCGGCGATGCGGGTTTTGAACACCGGATCGGCGGACTCGAAAAGAAAGAGAACACCGGTAATCTAACCTACGAGCCTGCCAATCATCAAAAGATGACCAAGATCCGGGCCGAAAAGATTGAGCGGATTGCGAAAAAACTTCCGGAGCTTGAAACGATTGGCGCTCAGCAGGGCAAACTCATGGTTGTGGGATGGGGCAGCACTCATGGTGCCATCAACACGGCCGTAACGGAACTGCTGGAAGATGGTGAGAAAAGTGTAGGGTTCGCCCACTTCAACTACATCCAACCGCTGCCGGCAAATACGGAAGAGATCTTTGGAAGGTATGATCAGATTTTGGTATGTGAGATAAACAACGGGCAGTTCGTGAACTACCTCAGATCAATTTATCCGCAGTTCAGCTACAAGCAGCTCAACAAAATTCAGGGACAGCCATTCTTCACGTCCGAAATTAAAGCAGAAATTATTAACCGGTTAACAGATCTATGATGGAAGGCGTAGCAGATAAACAAGCAGAGCTGACCCGGCAGGATTTTGTCAGCGATCAGGCGGTTCGATGGTGCCCGGGATGCGGCGATTACATGATTCTGGCAAACATGCAAAAGGCCATGACCCAGATGGGTACAAATAAGGAAGACTTTCTTTGTGTTTCGGGGATCGGGTGCTCTTCCAGGATTACCTACTACCTGGATACATACGGCATTCATTCCATTCACGGACGTGCACTTGCGGTGGCCACGGGGGCGAAGCTTGCCAATCCCGACCTGAACGTGTGGGTGTTTACCGGCGACGGCGACTGCCTGGCTATCGGGGGGAATCATTTCATCCACTCCTGCCGCAGGAATATCAACCTGAACGTGGTCATTTTCAACAACAAGGTGTATGGAATGACCAAGGGGCAGTCATCACCCACAACGCCGGCGGGTATCAAAACCAAGACGGCGCCCGAGGGAAGCATCGAAAATACGTTCAACATCGGTGAGCTGGCCATTGGCTCCGGCGCTACCTTTTTTGCCAGGGTTCCCGACAACAATCACAAGCTGCTGGAAGAGGTGATGCTTGAAGCCAACAAGCATACCGGCATCTCCGTGATCGAAGTGCTGCAGAACTGCGTGATTTTTACGGACGGTATACACGAGCTGATTACGGGTAAAGAGACCAAAGATGACAACCAGGTGGTGTGCAAGCACGGTGAACCGCTGCTGTTCGGAAAGGACAGGCTGTACGGATTGAAGTTGGACGGCATGAAGCTGAAGAAAGTACCGTACGATGAGAATGACACCGGGTTTATCAGTCACGATATGTATGATGAGGATTCAGCCATGCACCTTGCGCTGGCCAAAATGGAGATCCCCGACCTGCCCGTGGCGATGGGAATAATTCGCCAGGCTGAAAAGTCGAATTATGCCAACGTGCTCCACCAGAACATTAAGCGGGCCCGGGAGTTATCCGAGTTCAAAACCGTACATGACCTGTTTTATTCCGGGAATACGTGGGAGGTTTAGGTGCGGGGAGCAGGGCGCAGGGTGCAGGGCGCAGGGCGCAGGGTGCAGGGCGCAGGGTGCAGGGTGCAGGGCGCAGGGTGTTGGTGCCGTGAGCGGCACCCGCCACGGCGGGCGGGAAAGCATTCGTTTAACCCATATACTTCTGCCCGCCGCTTGCTAAAAGCCCCCTTGTCATGTCGACCGCAGCACCGGTGTTTTTCCGGTGCGGAGTGGAGACACCTCCACAAATCAAAGAGATGTCTCGACTACACTCGCTAACGCTCGGTCCCCGAATAGGGTCGGGGCAGGCGGGATGACAGGACTCGAGGTTAAAAGCTGCGGCGCATTTGTTTCCGGACTATAATCATAGAATGTACCGCGCCGCCTTGATCTAAGTACCACGCTATCCGACAAATCAACAATCAACAATCACCAATCCCCAATTAATAGAGATCCCTCCACTCGCTATCGCTCGGTCGGGATGACAGGACTCAAGGTTAAAAGCTGCGGCGCATAACAATCCAGGCTACTATCAAAATTTCTCCCGCGCCGCCCTGATCCACACGTCATGCTATCCGACAGATTCCCAATCAACAATCCCCAATAATAAATCATAAATCAAACCCTCTCCGCAACCTCTTTCTCATGCCCCAACGGATTGACTCCCCATCACCTGTGATACCCCATCTTCTTCAATTCACCCGAAAAACCCCCGCCCAGATCGTAGCACTGGCGGTTGTGGAGCAGGTACCCCGTATCCGCCACTTCCGAAATGTACCTGTGCATGTGATCGGTGAGCAGGATTCCCTTTCCGCTGCGGGCTTCTTTTCGAATTTTTTGGATAAGGAGGTCGATGATGGACGGTTCCACACCGGTGAACGGCTCATCCAGCAGGATATACTTTCTGTTCAGATGAAACAGGATGGCCGTTTCCAGGTACCGTTTTTCGCCGCCGGAGAGCTGGATCGTTTTTTGGTGACGGATCTTTTGAATCAGCGGATCATCCATAAGCTTCTCCGGGTCCGGCAGGCTTTTTATCAACCGCTTCACTTTGATGTCGGGCGGCAGCATTGAATCCTGTGGCAGGTACCCGATGTTCCTGAATCGTTTCTGCAGCGACCTGCCGTGCAGCCGTTCTCCATCGATGATGGTAATACCGGCCATGGCTTTGATTTGTCCGGCCGCAACTTTCATCAGGGTGGACTTCCCCGATCCGTTTCTGCCGATAATCGCCGTTACCCGGCCCGCTTCGGCCTTCAGCCAGGCGCCGTCGAGGATGCTGAGCTGAGGCACGCTGAAGAAAATACTATCGAGGATGAGGGCGGCTGAAGGATTCAAATGAATGGTTTGATGACGAGGTAGAGTGACTGAAAGCCGGCAAAGAACAGGCAGAGCAGGAGGTACTTCGGAACCCTGAGGTTGTCGTAGAGCGGCCACAGGTTTCGTTTTCTGAAATCGTAAAAGGTGTACCCGGCGCCAAGCAGTCCGCCAAAGAAGAAGCCCCTCACCAGTACGTATCCAGTATTATCCGAAAAGCCGAGGGGGAAGATCACCAGCGCTGCGAAAAAAACAGCGGAGTGGATCACATATTTCTGAAGCAGGTAAAGGATCATGATGTACGGGTGTTGGTACTCTGGCTCTATTCCGGTTTATAAGAGTAGAATAAAAAATCGAGTCAACAAAATTCTCCCAATGAGAGGTAAAAATTTAGATCGAGAAAGATAATGAGCCCGATTTGGAAGGCCACGAAGGCACGAAAACACGAAGTTCACGAAGATTATTAAAGCATTACTGATGAGTTCTATCGGCCTTGAATTCCCGGTTCTCAAGGCGGAGGGGAGCCTTACGAATCCTTAGCCACGCTGGGAATAAGCTAACCATGATTTATGAGTTATTAAGGCGGGGCCTTGGATTCGTACCCCACAGCCGTAGTGAACGTTTCGGGAATTCACCGCCTTGATTTTTTCGTTCTTTTGTATCAAGACAAAAGGACAATACAAAATGCAGTTGAGGGGATGATTTTTTAAATGGAAGGTGTTTTTTGGGTAACAGGATCCTGAGAAAGATTTGTGTAATCAAATTTTAGAATCCACATAATTTCTCAAACCAGCGATGTTTCCTGCGTATGAATAAACCTGGTGGAATACCACAACATGAACGGGAAGGCCAGTACAAACAGCACGGCTGCAGCCGGCAGCGATATCCAGCCGGTGGCAAATGCAAATCCGATGGATGCGCCCAGTATAATTTCCGGGTCTTTCTTGTAAAAGGGTTTTCCGTTTTGAGTGTCTATGAGCTGACTCTCCCTGATGAGCGCGCCATTCTTGGTGAGGGTGCAGGTACAGGAATATTTAAAATGGCTTTTTGCATTGAATTCAATCACATAGTTGTTCCCCATATACTGAAAGCTGTGCGTGGAGCTTTTCCAAAACGTTCTCTTTTCTGAGACAACCTCGTCGCCAATCAGTACCTTCTCCTTTCCTGTAAGAATGGATAGCCAAAATGAAATCACGGTGTCTCCATCCCGGAAATCGAATTTCAATCCCCGGCTTAATGAAAACCGGATATTCTTGTTCTCTTTCAGCGGCTGAACCAGTTTGCCGTTAGATAATTCCTGTTTCATGAGTCTTGACAGTTTATTCAATGATGAACTCCGGGAAGCATGAACAGCTTGTTGCACTCCTTTCTGATATTTACTCCCGGCCAACCCACAATATTTCAAACCGGTTAAAAAGGCAAGAGATGGTTGTTAATTATAATGATGCTGGGCGTCTTTTTTATCTGAATACGTCACAATCTTTAAGAAGAAGAACTGGTGTTAAGATAAATCCGCCAGACATGCGGCCAGGTATTATTGTGAGAATGGCGGGCTATTTTTCTCCCCCGAAAGAGAGAATAAATCATAAAACAATATCAGCCCGATTTGGAAGGCCACGAAGACGCGAGGACGCGAAGGTTCACGAAGTACTAATGCACGTTTGTTTGATTCCATGGTACCTGCTCCGACCCTTCTTTTCGGGACATCCTTGAAAGGGGGGGAGTTCCGCGCTCCATGGAAGAAAAAAATTAACCGGCCTCAACCCTCAAAATCTTCTCCATCTTTCGTCCTTTGGCCAGTTCATCCACCAGTTTGTCGAGGTACCGTACTTTTTGGGTGAGGGCGTTGTCGATCTCCTCCACACGATAGCCGCAGATTACGCCCGTGATGAGGCGGGCATTGGGGTTGATTGTCGCGGACTCAAAGAATTGTTCGAAGGTTGACTTCTTGTCTATCTGCTGTTGAATCTGACCGTCATCAAACCCGGTGAGCCATTCAATGACCCGGTGCAGCTCCTCCCGGGTTCTGCCCTTGCCCTCCACCTTGGTTACGTAGTGCGGATAAACTGACGCAAAGGTCAGCTTCGCCATTCGTTCGTTGTGCTCGGGTGTTGTTTTCATGGTGTGATCGGTTTCTGCCGGGTTAACGGTAATTTTCTATGGTAGCAGAGTTCAGGCAGATCTGCAATGATGTTGGGGAATCTTCTCTGTTGGAGGATGCTGTGCTCACAAAGTACTTCAGGTGAAGGGGAGGGTGAGAAGTCTCCCATTGGCCCGAAGTGGCCCACCGAGATGCCTATGGCAGAGACTACCTTCTCAATAAAAAGAGATCCCTCGACTCCATTCGTGCGCTCCGCTTTCTCATTACGCTCGGGAAGACAATGGCGCGAGGTTATAAGCGGCGGCGCATTTGTATCCGGACTATAATCATAGAATGTACCGCGCCGCCATGGTCCACACCTCATGCATAAGACCAATCACCAATCAACAATCAACAATCCCCAATCCCAAATAATCAATCATCAATAATAAATAATAAATCATAAATCAAACCCTCTCAGCAACCTCCTTAGCCACCACCGTTTTGCCGATGGGGAAGAGCGATATGCCCGCCAGCTTCAGGTGCTGGATGCCGAAGGGGATGCCGATAATGGTGATAAAGCAGAGCAGGGCGGACAATACATGGCCGATGGCCAGCCAGATGCCCGCAAATATGAACCAGATCACGTTCCCGATGGCCCCCAGGACCCCGGTGCCGATGTCGCTCCTTTGGTTCAGCTCCTTCCGGCTGATGGCCACTTTGCCAAACGGAAAGAACGTGAACCTGCCGATCACAAAGCAGGCCTTCCCCCAGGGAATCCCCACAATGGTGATAAATGCAAGCAGGCCGTACAGCCACCAGGTCAGGCCCATTATGACGCCCCCGAATACAAACCAGATCAGGTTTCCGATTGCTCTCATGGTTTTTGGTTGATTCGTTGGTTGGTTTGGTGTGGGTTAGTGGTTTTCGTCAAAGGTTCTGTCGGACATGGCAACATCCCTGACCCTGTTCAGGTTAATCGCCATCTTGCCGCTTGCAATGTCAACATCAGAACCAAAGGGAAGAATCGCAAGATAATCCCGGGAGGAGGGAGGGTTTTCTTTTAGCCATTCATGAATAATCATCAATAGAGTCACCACCTTCCCATTTTAAACCACGGCCCAGAGTAAATTGCTTAAGGGCACCTTCCAGGGAAAAAAAGCTCCCAATACTTTCGTGAACGAAATGCTCACCATTAATTGAAATTCTTGTTAAAAACCATTCCTTCACTCCCCCGGGATTGTTGCTTATTACAAGCAGAGATTTTGAATTTTCAGAATATCCGGCTGAATGGACTGTAGATTCTCCAAAATCATTGCGAGAAAATACTTCTCCTTGTTTCAGATTATTCAGATACTGATCAAAAAGTTGCTGGCTTACCTCAGTTGGACAAAGGGGTAACTCACTTGGGGTCTTCCAGTTCTTTTGTAAAGCGCCCGGTGTTTTAGACTCAATAGTTTCATTCTGTTTTGTCTCGTGCTCTATATTCTTGTTATTAATGAATGGTCTTTGAGTATCCTTGAAAATCCATTCTCCCAATTCTCCTTTTTTGGATGAAGTTGGACTTGTATCGCTCATAGCCCATTTAGTAAAGCGTTCCAAAGAATTTCGAGCTTCTTCCGGTGAAACCTTCCTCATCCATTCGAAATTAGGATCTTTACTAACGTGGTTTCTTAATATCGATGGGTTTTTAAGGTAACTTTCTACACTTCCGCAAAGGTATTCAATTTTCTTACGTGTTATTGGGTTATTTAACGTATTCTCAAGTTTTGTAAGCCAACGTAGATTTTCAGGCCGATTGTTTTGACGGTTTGTATCTATGTGGTCTACAATATGCTGCTCGGTTGGTGGGTCTCCATGAAATGCTGTTGCTACTATTCTGTGCACAACTTCTGAGACGATGAGCATGTATCCATTATGATTCGCTTTCCCAAAAGTCCATTTGTTATCATATTTACGCAATCGTTTACCTTTACGAGCGTGGCGTAATACAGAACCGTTATCCCGTACAGAGTAACGTTCACCTTTATAATCACACTCAGTTTCTCTCTTATAATCTTTCAGATGTACCGTCATCTATCCTCTTGAATTAAATCTACTTTTGCGCCAAGGGCATAAGCAATTCTTGAGAGCACATCGAGACCGACTGAGTATCGGCCACGTTCTATCCGACTGAGGTTAGCGGCATCAATTTTTGCCAATTCGGCTAATCCCTTAGCTTCCATCCCTTTCTTTTCGCGAAGCTGTCGAATTCGCGATCCAATGTACTCGCGTTCTTCACTTCGATCGCTTCCAGCATAGTAGAATGAAAATCCTGCTGTAGACATCATTTTCATTAAAACCCAATAGATCATGCTTGTTTTGTCATCAGAAAAGTTCTTTTCAAAACAAGTGATCAGCAGTTGGGATATTTGATGTTGTTCATTCTTTGGAACGGGCAAATACGTTTTCAAAGTGAATGTTTCGCCGTCACGAGCAACTACATTTATGGTACTGTCGTCTAAAAAAGTAACTTTTGTCATCGTTGGCTCGACGATTTATAATTGGTGTTTTCTCTAAAATATAAATATTAATCTAATTGGCAAATATGCCAATTACAACTTTTGTCAAAGATGAGTCATTTAATGCTTCTACTTTTGCAAAATGCAATTTTATTTTTTCATAAAATGCTAATGGAATAAAAAAGCACTGTGTTTAGTGAAGCGATTATTCTCTTAATTTGGATATAAGCAAGCCCTAACGGCCTGCCGTTTATATGCTTGGCCTTATTGGTTGGTAATGTAATTAAAACTCGGAATTCCTTTTAGTTCCTGAATTTTGGAAGGGCAAACAGCGGCCAAGTCTGCGTTGAAGCTGTTGTTATACCAACAGCTTTGCGATTATACCAAATAATAATTTTGTGGTCTATA
>PWWL01000006.1 GCA_003561515.1 Balneolaceae bacterium | reverse complement strand
GCCGCAATGTGCGGCATGTGGCCGATTATCCCACCATGACCAAAGAGCCGTGGGATTTACCCCGCAACGACCGCGTTACGCCGGAGGAAGCGGATGAGTACAAAATCCACCAGCGAACGGGTTATATCCTGCGGGAATCAACCAAACACTGGCTCGTGAAGGATGCCGAACAGCCTTACATCGAAGAGAAGCGGTTCGATTGGATCAGGGGATACCACGTGGGAGGCAAGTCCATCATGTGGGGCAGGCAAAGCCTGAGGCTCGGTCCGCACGATTTTGAGGGCAATGCCAGGGAAGGTGTGGGGGTGGACTGGCCAATCCGCTACAGCGACCTTGTGAAGTGGTACGACTATGTGGAGCAGTATGCCGGAATCAGCGGTCAGCCGGAAGGCCTGCCGCAGTGCCCCGACGGCATTTTCCTGCCTCCGTTCGAAATGAACTGTGTTGAAAAACATGTTCGCGAAAAAGTACTGGAAAAATACCCCGACAGGGTTCTCACCATGGGGCGTTTTGCTAACCTCACCCAGCCCCACAACGGCCGCGGTGTCTGCCAGTACAGGAACAAGTGCATAAGGGGATGTCCGTACGGAGCCTATTTCAGCAGCAACGCAACCACCTTGATTTCGGCTGAGAGAACCGGCAATATGACGCTTCGGCCCCATTCAGTGGTTCATTCCGTGATCTTTGATGAAGCCCGGGGCAAGGCCGCCGGTGTACGTTTGATTGATTCGGAGACGATGGAAGAGCATGAATTCTACGCCGGCATTATTTTCCTGAATGCCTCCTGTATCGGTTCCACACAGATTATGCTCAATTCCGTATCGAACCGTTTTCCGGACGGGCTGGGCAACGATTCCGATGAACTTGGCCATAACCTGATGGATCACCATTTCCGGGTGGGGGCAACGGGCCGCTTCGACGGGTTTATGGATAAATACTACTATGGCCGCCGCCCGGCTTCCGTTCATATGCCCCGCTACCGCAACATCGGCAGTGATAAAAGAGACTACCTGCGCGGGTTTCACTTTCAGGGGGCGGCAAGCAGGGAGGGTTGGTGGCGCGGCATCCGCGAACTGGCCATCGGCAGGGAATTGAAGGAGTTTGTGCAGACCCCGGGCGATTGGACCATGGGGCTGAACGGGTTTGGTGAGATACTGCCATACCACAGCAACCGCATGTGGCTCGATCCGGAAAAAACCGACCCCTATGGAATTCCGCTGGTGGTGTTTGATGCGGAGCTGAAGGAAAACGAATACAAAATGAGGGAAGAGATGAAGAATGATGCGGCTGAAATTCTTGAAACCGCCGGATTCAAAAATATTACCACGTATGATGATCCCGGCGGCGTGGGGCTGGCCATTCATGAAATGGGTACAGCCCGGATGGGGCGTGATCCCCGCACATCCGTGCTGAACGGGTGGAACCATGTGCACGCCGTGCCCAATGTGTTTGTGACGGACGGCGCCTGTATGACCTCCTCCGCGAATCAGAATCCCTCGCTCACCTACATGGCACTTACGGCCCGTGCCGCCAACTATGCGGTTGATCAGCTCAAAAAAGGTGAGCTGTGAGGGGACTGATAGCTGCAGCCACATCACCAAAGGGATCTCTTGCGGGGCCTGGCATAAAACAATGGGACATCTCAATGTTAACGGAAATTCTCACATCCTCTCGAGGGGAGTGCGGCCGGAGGCTTCATATCGTTTGGACAGGTTTTTTTAAAAAAGTATCGAGGAATGACGATGTCGCAGGCTTCTTTCTTTTAGTAATTTCATTCCTAAATGGCAGTATTTTTTGTTGATCAAAGTCCCAAAAGGGACGCAAGCAATAGCATGGGACGAAGTCCTATGATTACCAGACAATCCCGTTCTGCAAAGCCCTGAAGGGGCGTGAGCCCACAACAGGTTTAGAAGAAGGCTCGCGCCCTTTCAGGGCTTAGTAA
Source organism: Balneolaceae bacterium (assembly GCA_003561515.1). GTDB lineage: Bacteria > Bacteroidota > Rhodothermia > Balneolales > Balneolaceae > Rhodohalobacter. The sequence goes on along the minus strand of PWWL01000006.1, from coordinate 2,639 downwards.
TGAGATCAATCTCACAGACATAGGGCGCTGCCCTATGCTATTGCTCCCGCTCCTTTGGAGCTTATGGGAATCTATCTTTGCTGCGAAATAAATTCTTCTTACAAAGAAATGATCTTATTTATTCAGTACAAAGACTATGAAAGCAAGTGCATCCCGATATACCAACCTTTCGAATAAGGGTAAAACAATTTACTCCGTTCGTACATACTACCTATAACCGGGGGAACGCAGACAACTCCACAGAAATGTATCCACTCGGCAGGAGGCTTCGGGATGAGGAGTGCTTGATACTGTCTGAGATTTGTTATCATCCTTTTTTTGGGGGCATTTTTTGAACCTGCATGGGCGGTACGCAGGCGCGAAGAATTCCCGGCGAAAGCGATTATCGTGAAATGAACTTTATCTGCTGCGTTTATTATTTCATCACACCAAAAAAATCAACTTCAATCCAACTGTAAATAACGGAACATCCATCATGAAGCGAAAAGATTTTCTGAAACTCGGTACCGCCGGATTTGCAGGCGCGGCTCTGGGTGGTGTTGCACCTTACAAGCCTGAAGTTGCGGAGAAACGGCATCCGCTGCATTCTGACAATGCCGGCCTCAAAAAGGGATTCATGCTTCAAACCTTTCCATCGCGCGAGAACTATTCGCTGGCCGAGCAGTTTGGGATGCTGAAGGCGGCAGGGTTTGCAGGCGTGGAGCCGGAGAGCGGCCTCAATCGCGATGAGGTGTTAGAGGCAAAGCATCAATCGGGGCTGGAGATTCCGAGCGTGGTGGTTTCCACACACTGGTCGTATCCCCTGTCGGATAATGATCCGGCCACCAGAGAAACGGGTGTTAACGGGGTAATCACCGCCCTCCATGATGCAAAGGCGTATGGTGCATCCACGATTCTGCTCGTTCCTGGAATTGTAAATGCGGATGTCTCGTACGATACGGTGTACCGCAGATCACAGGAGCAGATCCGCAGCCTGCTGCCGCTGGCCGAAGAGCTGGAGATCACCATCGCCATCGAGAATGTATGGAACCGGTTTTTGCTGAGCCCGCTCGAAGCGGCACGGTACGTGGATGAGCTGGATTCGCCCTATGCACGATGGTACCTGGATATTGGAAACCTGATCAATTACGGGTACCCGGAGCAGTGGATCAGGATTCTGGGCAGCCGCATTGCCATGATTCACATCAAGGAGTTCAGCCGGCAATTGAGAGACGACAACGGCCTCTGGCACGGCTTCAGGGTAAACCTGCTGGAAGGCGACAACAACTGGCCTGAAATTATGAAGGCACTGAAAGAGACCGGCTACAGCGGATACGCCATCGCCGAGCCGCCCCACAAAGAAGAAGGCGTTTCACCGGAAACGTGGCTTAAAGAACATGTTTCCGATAGAATGGACCGGATATTTGAGCACTACCGGCCGGAGAATTAGGGCCTATGTACGCCGGACAGCCCCTGGAACTGCTGAGAGGGGGATGGGGAGAGTGGGTGAGGGGGTGTACGCCGGACATAGAGCTGGTACCTGGGGTGGTCAGGAGAACATAGTTCGAGTTGCACAATGTAAAATTCCAGATAGTGAACTTGCTGAAGAGCTTTTAGTAAGTGAGTTAATGAAATTTGGTAAAGGAACATGGTATGAAAACAGAAAAAGTAAAAGTAAACAGTTTCAAAATAACACAATTCTAACTGGAAATTCGTCAAACGTAAACGGAGTTACAGCTCAAAGCGGGGAGTGGGTTTGTCTAACAGCTTTTATTACAAGACTTTGTATTTATTATCCTGATACTGGTGAAGAAGAATGTACAATCACTGATATTCAGTGTATTGAATATACATATGTTAGCGAAAATGACCCCGGCAGTGGAGGCGGGCCCGGCGACCCGTCTGATGACCCGGGTGAATGTGATCCAATGGGAACGGAACCTTGTTTTGATGATGGAGGAGGCAGCGTGCCTCCTCCTGAACCGGATCCATGTGATGATGACAATCCTCCGACTTATTGTGAGAATCCTTGTGAAACTGGCAATAGTCATGTAGATGCTATTGAATCACAAATAACTATGGATAATGGATGGATTGCTTCCTATAGTTCTGAAAATAACCCTTTACCGCATGATCAAAGGAATGAAAAAATGTTCATTATTATTGATAAAAATAGCCACTTTGATTTTACTGAAATCGAACCTAATGAAGTGAGTTCATGTCATTTTATAGCTAGTGGAATTTCAATTCCTTCAAATGCCCTAGGCTTCTTTCATACCCACCCTTACGCACCTGATGAGCTTATCACTGATCAAAGATGCTTGGATTACAGGGGATGGGATGTAGAAACTTATGGTTATCCAAAGTATAACGCAGAGATTGTAAGTGCGGGTGATAGTGCATTAGTGTCTGCTACTGGGCTTCCAATTTACGTGATTGATAATGAAAAAATAAGAACTATAGATCCATCAGATCCCAGTGAGTACTCCGATACTGATGATCGCTGTGGTTACTAATAAAACTTTTTATATTATTTTAGACCTGAATCCGTGATCTAAAGGGTCTGAATTGTTCTTTAACGTACTTATTTCGTAGTTGAGTTGCCAGGCAGAGATTGTTCGGCCGTTTTTGAGGCCCTAACAGGCTCTGGAGCTGTAAAG
>PWWL01000350.1 GCA_003561515.1 Balneolaceae bacterium | reverse complement strand
GAGACGGTGGCGGATACCAGAGATCATCTGTAGAAGGCAGGCAGGCTGCAGCTTTGGTATGGCATCAGTTGTCGCCGAACTGGATGGCAAAAGCCATGTACCTGAATAACGCACTCGATAGAAATGAATCATTTGGATACCAGGTTCAGGAGCCGGCATTTTTCGCATTTAACAGGTTTATCGAAGCAGCAAATGTAAACAACGCTCAGTCGAACCAGACCTCAAGCGATATCTATCTGCAGGCACACTATCGGCCTGATCCACACTCGGATGTGGCCACAGAATTTGGCCTCCATTACCAAACTGATAGGTGGTCGCTCACCTACACAGCCGATACCCTTTCAACCGACTTCACAACAGTAGAACTATATGCAAGACAGCATCTCGGATTCGGAAACACCCGAATTACAGGTACGGCAAGAGCATTTTATGTAAATGAATCGGGTGGCGGCAATATTAGTCACGACAATTGGATTGGCGGCAATTTCGATCTTGAGCTCGAACAACGATTTGGAAGCTGGAGCCGAATAAACGTGTACGGGATGATGGATTATTGGGACGATGATAGGTTCTCATCTGAGGTGTCGGGCCGGCTTACTCTTTCTCCAACAAGATGGATGAAGCTTTCGGCATTTGCCGGTTTGCTTTCGAGGGCGCCGGACATCCAATCCGTTTACTGGCAGTCGAATGAATTTAGCGGAAACAGTGGCTTACTTAATGAGGAAACCGTTACAGCAGGAGGCGCAGCAGAGTTTTCGATTGGAAGGCTGCTAACGCTTGGAGTACGAAGCGACGTTAGAGAAACTCAAAATGCAGCATTTGTTGATGAAAACAATCTTTTTATTAATGCTGACAGCTACACTCAAATTAGCAACACCGGTTGGCTGGGCCTTGATTCACGTGTTTTTGAAGGTGAGATTTCAGCAACCCTGAAAACCTATTCATCCGATTCTGCCATTCTTGTAAACCAGTGGCTGGATACAACAGGCGACCGCATGTTGATTTCAGGAAATCTCTACTGGAAAAACTATGTGTTTAACAAGGCTGCATATGTAAAGGCAGGTTTTTCAGGAGTGTTTTCACCCAATGCATTCAGAACTGCGGAGTTTTTACCGCCGCTGAACCGCTGGCAGCATGGAACTAATATTAACCGTTTCAGGCCGGGAACACAGCCCGACAATCAGTTCTATAATCCTTCATACCATCGTGTAGATCTTGATATATCGGCCAGAATACGCTGGTTTATGCTGCTCATTAAATGGGAAAACCTGCTTGACGGAGTGAATCAACTGGGCTACTTTGAAACTACAGGATACCCCATGCCGGAGCGAAGATTTATGCTTGGTCTTCGAATTCTCTTTACCAACTAAAAAACTGAAATATTTGAACTGCAGATGAGCCTAGGATATGTGTTAAGAGAAGGAGTTGCTGGTTTGAGCCGCGCCCGACTTGCCGCTTTTACGTCAATATTTTCTCTATTCGTTGCAGTGCTGCTGATTGGTGTTCTGTCAAGAGTTGGGTTTAATGCCTATGAGGTTTCGCAACTGCTGAGGCAACAGGTTGAAGTGGAAGTATTTTTGCAAAATATTGATGACCAAACAACCCGGGAGCTTGAAAGAAGAATTCGTAACAATCCTATAGTAGCTGAACTTAACTACATCTCGCGCGACAGCGCCTCGAAAATATTTCAGCAGGATTTTGGTATGGGATCAGAAACTCTCGCTGAGCTTAGTTTCCTGCCTGCTTCTTTCCGCATCGTGGTGAATGATGAATCAAATTCAGAAGAGATTGGCAGCATGGTTGCCGAAATTTCGGGGTATAGCGGTGTTGATGAAGTTAGGTTTAACCAGACACTGTTACAGATGCTCGAGTCAAGAACCGAGATTTTGATGGGGGCAGGGAGTGCTATTGGTATTTTCATTTTATTTGTTGCAATGATACTGGTATTTAATACCATACGGCTCACGATTTACGCAAAACGTGATTTGATAAGAGCTATGAAGCTTGTTGGAGCTACCAACAGTTTTATAAGGCGTCCATTCATTATAGAAGGTATTGCGCAAGGTGTAATTGCCGGCCTATTTGCCTCTCTGTTCTTACTGGTACTGTTTCAATGGATCGTGCCGGAATTTGTACCGCAGGTTGGTTTGCTTTCCTGGCCGTTCGGTCGCTGGTACTATCTAATCGGTGCGGTTATTGCGCTTGCAGTAGTCATGGGATGGTGGGGTAGCCGGTGGGCAGCGCGCAAATTCATCAGGGAGACGAAGGTGTATTCGTGAATTCGTCTAATCGTTAATGGTGTGAACGTTTGTCAAGATTAAAGGACAAAATTTGAAGCTCTAAATCCTAATGACAGATCCACGCGTTGCCCTATGCGCCATGCCCTCTTCATCAACATTTTGGGTTTTAGAATTTAAAATTTTGTGCTTAGAATTTCGGATTTCGGATTCTACGTCGCCTCACCCCTCCGAACTGCTCAAACTCTTGATCTTATCCCCGCTTTCCTTCCTTTTATCGCAGGCTTCCACATCCTGGCAGCGGCCAAACAGATGCAGCGAATGTGCTTCAACTTTGAAATTATAGAGGTCTTCCATCAGCTTCTGAATCTCCAGGATTCTCGGATCACAAAATTCAATCACAACACCACACTCCTTACAAATAAGGTGATCGTGTTGCTGATAGGCGTACGAGCGTTCGTAGTAATATTGGTTTTTCCCGAACTGCTGGCGCTGCACCAGTCCGCATTCAATTAGCAGATCAAGGGTGTTATAGACCGTGGCCCTTGAAACTCGTGTGCCCGATTGCTTCATATTGAAGAAGATATCATCCGCATCAAAATGGCCTTCAGCTTTATATATTTCTTCGAGTACCATAAATCTCTCAGGAGTCTGACGCTGATTTCTTTCCTTGAGGTAGGTTCTGAATATTTCTTTGACAAGTTGAATTGTTTCCTCGTGTGCCGGATGTGCCATAGGTTTGATGTAGAATCAATTATAAATCATAAAAGTTAGATGAATCAATCTTCTGTACAGGTGTAACTGTTTATGAACGCCTTAATCACCAGATTCCTTATATGTAGCAGACCAATTACTTATGATACTACTGTAAAATATATATTTTAGATCGAAAACCATCCAACATTGATAATCTCATGCCAACAGTCGTAGCCTTTGAAAATCTTGCTGAGCTGTTCCAGAATAACGTCCGAAAATACGAAAATTCTGACAAAACAGCTTTCGCATTCAAGCCATCATCCGACTCCGGGTACAGAAAAATCCGGTGGGGTAAGGTTCGCGATGACGTACATGCACTTGCCAGCTACCTGGCTGATAAAGGGGTTGAGAAAGGAGACAGAATCGCAATACTGAGTGAAAACCGCTACGAATGGGCGGTTACAGATTTCGCTATTCAGCTTTTGGGTGCAATCAATGTCTCGATCTATTCAACTCTTCCGCCCGGCCAGTGCGAGCATATACTCAGAGACTCAGGTTCAACAATTTTCTTTGTCTCAACCGGTATACAGCTAAAAAAAGCCATTGAGGTATTTGAGAACTGTCCAGATTTGAAGCAAGTTATCGCATTCGATAAGCCTAAAGTGGAGAGTCAGCTTCAAGAGAAGTATGTATCACTTTTCGACAAGGTTTGTGCCGAAGGATTCAAAATGCAGGATAAGCATCAAGATACCTTTAAAAAGAGGGCGGCATCAGTTAGTTCTGAGGATGTCTGTACCCTTATCTACACGTCGGGAACTACCGGACCTCCAAAAGGGGCCATGCTTACTCACCGTAATCTGGTGAGCAATGTTAAGGCAGTGCATGAAGCCATACACATCGATTCAAGCGACCGCTGCCTGTCATTTCTTCCTCTTTGCCATGCATTCGAACGTACTGGCGGATATTATGCGGCCATCGCGGGAGGTGCGGAAATATATTACGCTGAGAGTGTGGATACGGTGGCAAAAAACATGCTCGAAGTTGAACCGACAATTGTTGTAAGTGTGCCAAGGCTGTTCGAAAAAATTTTTAGTCTTGTTATGAAAAATGTGAAGGAGGGTAGCCTGTTTCAACGAAAAGTTTTTCACTGGGCTATAGATGTAGGTAAGAGATATATGAACGGCAAACGCGGTTTCACAGCCATTCAGAAGAGAGTTGCTGATAAGTTTGTGTTCGACAAGTTGAAACAGCGTACAGGCGGACGTATTCGCTTTTTTGTTTCGGGCGGATCTGCCCTGCCGGAAGAGATCGGCACCTTCTTTATGGCGGCCGGACTCAATATCATTGAGGGCTACGGCCTTACTGAAACTTCGCCGGTAATGACCTGCAACCGCTACGGCGATGAAGTGATGGGTACCGTTGGGAAGGTGCTCAACGGAGTTACGGTTGGTATTCAAAGCCTTGATGACAACCTCATCATCGCGCAGGTTAGCGGTGAAGACTATCCCACCGACCTCACCTCGGGCTCGGGCGAGATTCTCAACAAAGGCCCAAATACCATGAAGGGATACTGGAAAAACGAGGAGGCCACCCGGGAGATGATCGACGAAGATGGCTGGCTTCACACTGGTGATGTTGGAAAGTTCGAGAACGGCAGGCTAAAGATTACAGACCGGATCAAGCATATGATTGTAAACGCCGGCGGTAAAAATGTCTATCCGGGCCCGATAGAAGACCTGTTAAAAACAAGTGAGTGGATTGACCAACTCATGGTGGTGGGAGAAAACAAGACCTACATGGGGGCTTTGATTGTGCCCGATTTTGAAGCGGTTGAAAAGTACGCCAAACAAAATGGCATTGATGTTGGCAGCAGGAAAGAGCTTTTAAAACATGACCTAGTGCAGAATCTATTCAGCAAAGAGATCCGTTCATTTTCGAAAGAGTTGGCCTCTCATGAAAAGGTCCGCGATTTCCGCATTGTACCAGAGGAGTTTACCGTAGAGTCGGGTGAGCTAACCCCGACCCTGAAAGTAAAGCGCCGTGTAATCGAGGATAAGTACTCCCACCTGATTGATGAAATCTACTCGGAGGATGATTGATTGAGATATGGTATGTCTTTACCGAACCAAAACAGAAAAATTGTGAACTAACCCGACTCGGTGTAGTTCATTGATAAAGCCCATTTCAGATATCTGATTAAATGTGAACTTTGCCTCAATCAATCATCTAAGAATTCTTTCTCGCGTCAATGAACGACTTCACCCCGGCAACGATAAAGATGATACAGATTACGGCCATCAGTGCCTGGCCAACGGAGGCGCCGAAGCGCTCTGGCTGGTTGCCCCCAATCATGCCGATGATGTTCATCAATCCGCCAAACGAGCCGCCAAGTCCCAAAAGGGCAAGCAATAGGGCGCCGTGCATTGCGTGTTTACGCATCGATTCGCTTTTTTTGCCGAGATAACCGAGCCCCGCAAAAGCCAGGCCGAAAAAGGAGGGTATCAGTGCGGTGAAGCTGGCAGCTCCGGTGAGTATGTAGGACATGATTCCGAGAATAATGAGCAGAACACCGGTGTTTATGGACAGTTTAGGCATTTTTTTATGGTTAATTGTTATTGGTGTAATTGTTAATTAGTGGCGAGATGAGCAAATTATTTTGCCCAAATACGAAACACTGTGTTAAGGGTGACATCTAAAAGTCCCCTCTCGAGAGGGGATTCAGGGGCGTGTTCATAATGACTTAAAAAGTCGATTCAGTTCATAAAAGGATGTTTAACTATATCTATCATCGGTAGCTAAAACTACGGTTGGTGGAATTGGTAGTTACTTCAACTTTGATCATTCTGATCAGTTTTGAACTTTTTGATCGATACGGTTCAAAATCCGGTTTACGCGCCTGCGGTTCACCCCGAGGTCGGAATAGCCAACTCGGCTCGCACTGCGAATATGAAGGATCGATTTACCGTTCCCCACGGTTTCAACGGCCGCTTCCACATCATCCAGAAAGCCAAACACGCGGATCCTAAATACCGCTTCAATTTGAAAAGTTTGTGAATCGGATGAAAATTCGTGTGGGTTCATTTCATTTATCGATTCTGCAGCCATGGAAAATAAAATATCCGGCTCAAGGTCATACTCACGCGATACTATCAGGCAATTCGGCGAGTCGGGGCACGGCTTAAACGGACGCGCCCCCGCAATGTCCGAGCGTATATCAGATGATTGTGAGCCCTGTAGGAAAAAGAGTACTCCCATAAGTGTAAGTACGGGTAAGGTTTTCAATGAAATTTTTTGATTAAAGCCTCAGAATTAATTTAGGACAAGAATTCCCCTCCTTCTCAAGGAGGGGTAAGGGGTGGTTCAAAAAGGGTACAGAACAAAAAATGACGTATGAAAGTGATTTTGCTTCTAAAGAAAATAGAAGTAGGAATTAGTTTATGAGTCAAATCCAACCACCCCCGGCCCCTACTTGGAAAGGAGGGGAGTCCATGCCGTAGCAAAACCGGTTGCCCTTATCATGACTGCTTACAAAACTCAAGGCACTGCTCAAGCGTTTCCGCGACCTGTATAATTTGCCGGTTTTTCTCTTTGATGAATCCCGTCTCGGCAGCGTGGTCGATCATTTGGATCAGCTTGTCGTAGAAGCCGCCGATGTTCATCACGGTAACCGGCTTATTCAGGATGCCGATCTGGTTCCAGGTAATGATTTCGAAGAGCTCTTCCATGGTGCCGAAGCCTCCGGGAAAGGCAACAAAGGCGTCGGCCAGTTCGGCCATGTGCGATTTGCGCTGATGCATATCCTTTACAGTGATGAGCCTGGTGATGCCTGTGTGCGCCACCTCTTTGCTGAACAGGTTCTCGGGGATCACGCCAATCACTTCGCCTCCGTGAAGCATTACCGAGTCAGCAATCACACCCATCACGCCCAGTGACGATCCACCGTACACAAGATTATGCCCGCTTTCGGCCATCATCCGGCCGAATTTCTGGGCCTCGTCGAGAATGGTTTTGTTTTTACCGGGAGATGAACCGCAGTACACGCAGATGTTCATGAAACGGTGGCCATCATGCGTTCCAGAATACCGTCCAGTTTTTCAATGAGGTATTCCACCTCTTCCAGCGTGTTCTGCTTGCCGAAGCTGATGCGGATGCTTGATTTGCCGATAACATCGCTCCGCCCGATCCCCTTCAACACGTGCGACGGCTCCATGGCACCCGAAGTGCAGGCCGATCCGTTAGAGACACAGATTCCCTCAATATCGAGGTTCAGCAGCAGCATTTCGCCGTCAAGGCCTTTGTCATCGGCCGTTTTGAAGCCCACATTCAGGATATGCGGTACCCCGCCCTCTTCGGGACCGTTAATCACAAACCGGCCGTTAAACTTTCGTTTTAGTCCGCTGATAGCAACAGCGCGCAGTTTTTTGTAGTGGTTGTTGAGCTTGTCCATATCGTATATGCTCAATTCCATCGCTTTAGCCATAGCAACGATGCCCGCTACGTTCAAGGTGCCGCCGCGCCGTCGTCGTTCCTGCGAACCACCCTGAAGCCAGGGGATCCACGGCGTGCCGTTTTTTACGTATAGTACGCCAATTCCTTTTGGTCCGTAAATTTTGTGGGCGCTGATGCTAAGCGAGTCCAGCCCGAGCTCTTTTACGTTTACGGGAATTTTGCCCACGCTCTGAACCGTATCGGAGTGGAACGGGATTTTCTTTTCCCGGCAGACAGTCGCAATCTCTTTAACCGGATTGATGGATCCGATCTCGTTGTTTACGTGCATCAGGCTCACAATGGCGGTTTTATCGCTGATGGCTTCCGCAACCTGCTCTGCTGTGATGATGCCGCTGCTGTCGGGCTGCAGGTAGGTGATGGTGGCTCCCTGCCGTTTCAGGGCCTCGGCCGGATGAATCACCGCATGGTGCTCGATTGGGGAGGTGATGATCTCCGTTTTACCCGCACGGCTAAGCGCTTCAAATACCCCTTTGATGATGGCGTTATCGCTTTCGGTGCCGCCGCTGGTAAAAATGATTTCGGAAGGCTCCGCCCCGATCAGCCCGGCAATCAGCTCGCGGGCATCCTCAATGGCCACTTTGCAATCGCGTCCGTGCTGATGCGCGGAATTGGCATTGCCATAGCTTTTTGTGAAATACGGGAGCATGGCATCCAGCACCTGAGGATCGACAGGAGTGGTGGCGGCATGGTCAAAATAAACGGGATCCATATCGGGTTTGAATGATTTCTGAAAAATTTCAGCGGCAATATTATTTAATAAGACACCGGAACCGCTGACAACCCCTAAAAATATTCAAATTGCTGCAGAAAAGCAGGGCGGATTGATCAAGCCGCCGGGGTTAATTTAAAAAGATTGGAAGCGGAACTTTTCGTAGTTTTCTGCCCGTCTGAAAAATCAAAATCTTTAGCAATTCAATGTCGCAATCTATCCTGCAGGAACCGGAAGTAACCCTCGAACTTGCACTCGATCACGGGCTCACTGAAGATGAGTTCGGAATGATCAAAAACTACCTGGGACGCACCCCCAACTTCACCGAGCTGGGCGTATATTCGGTGATGTGGAGCGAGCATTGCTCCTACAAAAACTCCATTCTCGAAATTAAAAAACTGCCGCGTGAGGGCGAACAGCTCCTGGTGGGCGCCGGTGAGGAAAACGCGGGCCTGGTGGATATCGGCGACGGATTGGCATGTGCATTCAAGGTGGAGAGCCACAATCACCCATCGGCTGTGGAGCCCTACCAGGGTGCGGCTACAGGTGTGGGCGGCATTCACCGCGACATTTTTACAATGGGGGCCCGGCCTGTGGCGTCGCTCAACTCGCTGCGATTCGGCTCGATGGAGACACCCCGGGTTCGCTACCTGCTCGATGGCGTGGTGCGCGGCATCTCCGATTACGGAAATTCGTTCGGCATCCCGATGGTTGGCGGCGAAATCTATTTCGATGAAGCCTACGAAGGCAACCCGCTGGTAAACGCCATGAGCGTCGGGATTGTGAAAGTGGGCGAAACGGCGTCTGCCATTGCAGAGGGAATCGGCAACCCGGTTCTGATCGTGGGTGCGAGTACAGGGCGCGACGGCATCCACGGCGCCACCTTTGCCTCGGAGGAGATCAGCGAGGAGAGTGAAGCCAAGCGGCCCAGCGTGCAGGTGGGCGATCCATTTACCGAAAAGCTGCTGCTCGAAGCCAGCCTCGAGGCACTGAAAACCGGCGCCGTTGTCGGGATGCAGGATATGGGAGCGGCGGGAATTGCCTGCTCCACTTCCGAAATGACGGCCAAGGGCGGACAGGGGATGAAAGTTGACCTCGACAAGGTGCCCGCACGCGAGCAGGGGATGACCGCCTATGAACTGCTGCTGAGTGAAAGCCAGGAGCGGATGCTGATTGTGGCCGAAAAAGGACGCGAACAGGAAATCATCGACGTGTACGACAAATGGGACCTCCACGCCGTGGTGATCGGCGAAGTGGTGGAGGGCGATCGCGTAACCTACTGGAAGGAAGGCGAAGTGAAGGCCGACATCCAGGCCGATTCGCTCGTACTGGGCGGCGGTGCCCCGCAGTATGTGCGAGAAGCCAAAAGGCCGGCATACCTGGATAAAGTGCAGAATTTCGACATCTCTTCCCTCAGCCATCCGGATAATCACAATGAGACGATCCTGAAGCTGCTGGCCTCACCCAACATCGCCTCGAAAAAGTGGGTTTTTGAGCAGTACGACACCATGGTGCGTACCAACACCGTGAATGGTCCGGGGAACTCCAATTCGGGGGTGATTCGAATCAAAGGCACAAAGAAGGGGCTGGCCGCAAAAACCGACTGCAACGGGCGCTATGTGTATTTGAATCCTCGTAAGGGCGGACAGATTGCGGTGGCCGAGTCGGCCCGGAACGTGGTGTGCAGCGGAGGCAGGCCGGTGGCCATCACCAACTGCCTCAACTTCGGTAATCCATACAAGCCCGAGGTGTACTGGACCTTCAAGGAGGCCCTGGGCGGAATGGGCGACGCCTGCCGCGCACTCAACACGCCGGTAACGGGTGGCAACGTAAGTTTCTACAATGAAAACCCTGACAGCGCCATTTTCCCGACGCCAACCATCGGGATGCTGGGTATTGTGGAGGATGTAGAGAAACACACCATGACCCCGGCCTTTAAAAATGAAGGGGATGTGATTTTTTATCTCGGAGCCGACAGAAAAGGGCTGGGCGGCACCGAATACCTTAAGGCGATTCATGGCCTTACCACCGGCGATGCCCCCGATATTGACCTGGAACTGGAAGTGAAGCTGCAGAACCTGGTGCTCAGCCTGATCCAGCAGCAAACCGTTAATGCCGCTCATGACCTCTCCGATGGCGGACTGGCTGCAGCGCTCTCCGAAATGGCTATTCACTCAGGCAAGGGAGCCAATGTTTCCGTGAAGCCGTTGGACGGCAGCCTTCACGAAGTTCTGTACAGCGAAGCGCAGTCGGGCGTGCTGGTAACCGTGGAGCTGGAGAAACTGCAAGCATTCGAAAGCGCAGTGGCGGGTTCCGGTGTAAATGCCGTAAAACTCGGCCTGGTAAACGGCAGCGAACTGGTTATCGATACCGACGTGAGACTTCCCGTTAAGCAGCTTCGTGGGGTGTACGAGTTGGCTATCCCGGAGGCGATAGAGCAATAAACGATACTGACTACGAATAAAGAGTGTCTACTTTATTGAATGGATTTCACTTTATTGAGTAAGAACCGGCAGATTAGGAAGATTTACCCCGGATAGCTTCCAGCGATGTAGTCGCGAAGGTTGTCGATTTCAACCTGTTGTTCATCGATAACGGCTTTTACAACATCTCCGATTGAGATAATCCCGATTATCGATCCATTGTCCATTACAGGGAGGTGGCGAATTTTTTTCTCGGTCATAATAGACATGCATGTATTGATGTTATCGGAGCTATTCACACAATACACCTGAGATGTCATGATATCTCGGACAGGCGTGGTTGCTGATGCTCTGCCCTTCAGAATTACCTTGTTTCGGTAATCGCGTTCAGAAATGACGCCGGTAAGTTCTTTATCATTGAGCACAAGTAAAGCGCCAATATTTAATTCAGCCATTTTTTTAATGGCGTCATAAACTGTTTCATCCGGATGTACGGAATAGACCTGGTTCCCTTTCCGATTTAGAATATCTTTTACAGTCATACATCCTCCCGTTTTGGTTATGGTATAGATTATCAATAACGAGATTTTTACCGAGATGCAAATGAGAATCTTCTGACTTTCAATATGAAATTAATACATTGGTTATGAGTGATCTTTTTGAATCGGAGTCTGGAAAAAAGAATCCTGACAAAGAAAGTTACCAGGGAAAGCCACTGGCCACCCGGATGAGGCCGGCCTCTCTGGATGAATTTGCAGGGCAAGAGCATCTGGTGGGTGAGGGAAAAATGTTGCGGAGAATGATAGAGAGCGGCATAATTGGCTCCCTCATACTGTATGGACCGCCAAGTTCGGGTAAAACCACGCTTGCACATGTTATATCACGAGAAATAGACGCTGTTTTTGAAGTGATCAATGCGGTTTTGGATGGCGTAAAGGAATTGCGAAGTGTTGTGGCCAAAGCAGAGCACCGCCTCAGGGCGAGTAACAGGAAAACGATCCTTTTTGTTGATGAAATCCACCGCTGGAACAAGGCGCAACAGGATGCATTGCTTCCACACCTCGAATCGGGCGTTATCACGCTGGTGGGCGCAACCACCGAAAATCCGTTTTATTCGCTGGTAAACCCGCTTCTTTCGCGCTGTCAGCTTTTTGAGTTGTATCCGCTAACCCGCGATAATGTACATGAGATGATTGAAAGAGCACTCAAAGATGAAGAGAGAGGGCTGGGATTCATGAAAATTGATATGGACGACACCGCACGAGAACATTTTGCCGAATATGCTGGCGGAGATGTTCGCAACGCTCTTAATGCTATAGAAGTTGCGGTGCTTTCCACACCAAAAAGCAAGAATGGCGTTGTACATATCGATTTGGAAATTGCAAAAGAGTCGATTCAGAGGCGTTCAGTTCGCTACGACCGTTCCGGGGATGAGCACTATCACTACGCATCCGCCTTTATTAAATCTTTGAGGGGATCTGATCCGGATGCGGCCCTCTACTGGCTTTGTGCAATGCTTGAAGGTGGAGAAGACCCTCAGTTTATCTTCAGGCGCTTGCTAATCTTCAGTTCTGAGGATGTGGGTATGGCCGATCCTTATGCCATAACCGTGATCCATGGTGCGCATGAGGCGTTTCTTAAAACGGGCATGCCGGAAGGATTCTACTTTTTATCGCACGCCGCGATATTTCTGGCAATGAGTCCAAAAAGCAACAGTACCGGTGCCGTATTTGAAGTGCACAGTGAAATAAAGAAGAAAGGAGCTGGTGAGGTACCGCCGTATCTAAAGGACAAAACAGCAAATAAGTTAGCGGGCATGTATCTGGGTACGAAAAATGCGTCGGAAGACTACAAATATCCTCACGATTTTGCGGGAAACTGGGTGGATCAGCAATATCTTCCCGACCGACTCAAAACCGCTGCCTGGTACAGGCCCGGCAATCAGGGTAGAGAACCCGCGCTCTGGCAACGCCTTGAAAAGATTAAAGGCAAGAATCAGGAATAAAAAAAACTGCATATCGCCTGTTTAAAAAGACTTGCCCGGGATTGTCCATCCCGGGCAAGATAAGTATTGGAGCTATTGCTCGATGTCTACCATAACATGAGCTCGTAGTGGCGCTAGCCACGTAAATTCGCTTCAATGATAGCCCGCAAGAGTGTTTTTTCAAAATAAATTTAAGTCAAATAAACTAAACACAGATATAAATAAGGCATATGCCTTAGAAAAGCGCTTTTTTTAAGAAAAAAATTTTCGATGGATTTTTTCCATTGTCGCCTGAAATGATTGTCAGAGATGCGTTGTTACTCACGGCAACAAAAAAACTTACTAAATCAATAAATTACAATGAGTGTTATTCACATACTGTCATCAACTGACAGGCCCGGTTCAAACGCCATGAAAGTATCAACATATGTTGAACGTATTCTTTCCCGGCATGCAACGACCAAATTATTTTCACTTTGCGATTTTCCAGTAAAAGATGTGCACGGTGGGCCCTATGGAGATATACCGGAATCAGTGCAAAGCTTTAATAATGAATTTTTGAAAGCAGATGGGTTTCTTTTTGTGATACCTGAATATAATGGTGGCTTTCCGGGTGTTTTGAAATTGTTCTATGATTATCTGCCATTTCCGGATGCCATGGAAAAAAAGCCGGTAAGCCTTGTTGGGGAAGCAATGGGCGCTTTCGGGGCATTACGCCCGGTTGAACAATTTGAACAGCTCCTAAAATATCGAAAGGCATATGTGTATCCCGAGCGTATGTTTATACAGCGCGTACACAAGAGCTTTGATCAGGAAACAGGCCTAAACGATGAAACTATGCAGGGTCTTTTCGAGAGCCAGCTTACAAATTTTCCTGCTTTTGTTGATATGATTCGGGATACTGAGTCAGTTCAGGCGTAGCATATAGCCCACTCCGTGAAGCGTGACAAGGTAGCGGGGCTCATCGGGCTGAATTTCAATTTTCGCCCTCAGTTTTGAAATGTGTACATCAACAGTGCGCGTGTTGGTGCTATATTCGTAGCGCCAAACATTCTCAAGAAGGTCGTCTCGTGAAATGGGTTGATTCGATTTGGAAACCAAATATTGAATCAATTCCACTTCACGGGTTGAGAGTTCGTGCTCAACGCCGTCCGGTTTGGTAACTCTTGACTCTTTCAGGTCAATTTTTACATCTCCCAGTTTCAGCATTTCAACAGGACCGGCCTTCGAGTATGCATTGGCCCTTCGAAGCCTCGCCTTAATTCGGGCAAGCAGTTCTTTTACGCCAAACGGTTTCGTCATGTAGTCGTCGGCTCCGATATTCAAACCTGCTACTTTATCTATTTCCTGATCTCTGGCAGTAAGCATGATGATGGGAAATGTATATTTCTGATCGCGCACTTCCTGGCAGATGTCGTACCCGCTCTTGCCGGGAAGCATGAGATCAAGAATCATCAGGTCGGGATTGGTTTGTTTTACTTTGTCGAGGGCTTTTGCACCATCGGTTACCGTATGCACCTCGTAACCTTCACTTTCAAGCGTATCCTGAAGCGTGAAAACAAGACTGGGTTCATCCTCAACTACAATAATCTTTTTTACCTTATCAGACATATTCGTTTGCGTCTACGGGTTTTACAGGCTTGCTGCTTTTTTCTGGAATATCAGATTTTTCGAGATCATTTTCGCTGATAAAGGCGGGGAATGCCACAGTGAAGGTCGATCCTTCATCCAATTTACTGTCAACAGTAATTTTTCCTCCATTCATTTCAGCGAGGTTTTTTACAATAGCAAGGCCGAGGCCGTGTCCTTTGGTTTTTGCAGTATTGGCATTTTCAACACGATAAAATTTATCGAAGATGTGTTTCTGGGCTTTTCTCGGAATGCCTTCACCCTTGTCTGTTACAGAAATTGCGACATCACTGCCTGCTTTCGAAACCGACAACCGGATATGCTTTTTGCCAGGACTGTATTTAATTGCGTTTTCAAGAAGGTTATTCAGAATGGTTTCGAGATGATCTGCATCGATCATTACCATCGGCAAGTTTTCTTCCTTGCCAAATTCATACGTAAATCCTTTCGAAGTAATGTATTCGTTTGTTGATTCATATACCTTTTCGGCTATTTCTTCAGTGCGATGAGGTGCTTGTTCTACCACATTTTGTCCTGCATCAACTTTGGCGACATCCAGGAGTTTTTCGATCATCCTTTTCAGCCGCACTGCTTCACTATATATATGATCTCCGTAATCTCTGAGTCGCTTACCATCCGTTACTCTTCCATCAGCAATATTCTCCCCGGCCGCCTGCATCACGGCTAGCGGCGTTTTAAGCTCGTGGGTAATATTTGCCAAAAAGCCAGCCTGACGCTGTGAAAGCTCTCTCTCCCGCTGTGCATTAATAAACATGAATACGAGAGCAACAAACAGTGCGAATACAGCGAAGCCTAAAACGATCAGGTTTCTGGTTAGAGATGCATTTGAAGCTGCAATAGTTGGAGATTCAAGAAAGGAGGCATGGAGCGACCAGTTGTCGAGCATATCCGGAAAGCGCTGCCGCAGATCTATTTCGTAAACATCACGGTTCCAAACGTAGTTTTCATCACTCGAAGCTAGAATTTCTGCCTGCATCCAGTCTCGCAGCCAAACCACGATACCGGTCTGATCCGAAGGACTGAACTGTTTTTTCAGCTCACGGCCGATGTAATCATAAACAAGAAAGTCGCGATCGATGGTAAAATTAAGGTGTCCGGCAACCGTACGATTTTCAAGGTTGATGAGTGCAAGGGTCATGCTCCGATGAGAATCGAAAGTAACCCGGTTATTCCATCGGTATTCAGCCTCTCCGAGGGTAACCTGCACCTGGGTACTAGAGATGCTGAACCCGTCACAAACATTTTTTGGTACATCGCCAGCCACAGTAAACAGGGCTGAAGCGCGGTCGAAATGATAAATGTGCTGGCCGGGGGTGTGGCACGTACCTTCATTGCCGGGCAGAAAGTAAATATCACTGAAAACAGAATCGTTTAAAGCTGATGAAAGTACGCTGGTAAACTGTTCAGGTAAATTTCCGCTCAGTGCCCAATGATTTTCAAGCTGTTCTATGTCGAGGTTTCGAATTTCGCGAAACGGGCCAAAGAAGCGTGAACGGATCTGACTGGAGAATTCCTCAAGCTGGTTCTTTTTATTATCCTTGGTTACCTCGATGGTCGACTCCCGAAGCGCGTATAGTGAGTACACATTCATCGTGGTTAGAGCGAGAACAGCTACTATACCAATACCAAGGAATAACCAGCGGAGAGTATTTCGTTTGCTTAATGAGTTGAATATCGTCATGTCGTCAAAAATGTTATAACGTATAACAATCGAAAAAAAAGCGCTAAGAATAAAGAATCTTCAGTTTTATAATAGATTTTTACATTCAGGTATTAATCCCGTTCCCAAAGCAGATTCGACCGGTCTGTATCAGGATAATTAACGTCGGGATCGATCAGAACTTTTGTAATACCGGTAGTATTTTTCAGTCTGTATTCAATGATGCGCTTACCGTCAAGCCACTCTTCAACTCCAATTCTTCGATGCAGCCGGTTACCATCTTCAAACGTTATCTCCATATCAACTGGCATGGGGACGTCACCGAAATCCTCAATAACAATAACGGAATCATCGCCATCTATGTATACACGCAGCACAGACTGATTTAGAACCCACGTTTCGTAGTACCATGCCCGCCAAAACCATGAGAGGTCCATACCTGCAACATCTTCAATAGTTCTGAAGATATCCCATGGATAGGGGTGTTTGTACTCCCAGCGCCGTATCAGCTCATGATGAGCTTTCATAAACAGATCCTCGCCGAGAACGCCGCGCAGTGCAATAAGAACGGAAGCCGGTTTAGGGTATGATGCCACACCGTAAGCAGGCCCGGGATAGTGGAAATCTGACCATCGCATTATTTCGCCCTCAAGATCTGTACCTGCAATCTGTAAATATCCCGAGAAAACATTGCTATGATCAAAGCGGTCCCCATAATAATCCATATTGGCTTCATTGGTATGGAATGAGGTATACCCTTCGTCGATCCATGTGAAGCGTCGCTCGTTGGTACTCACAATCATTGGGAACCACATGTGAGCGAGTTCATGAGCGGTAACTCCGTACAACCGAACAGCTCCCGCATTGTTATAGTCTCCAATGATTGTCATCATCGGAAATTCCATTCCGCCGCCAATAATTTCTGCTCCCTCAACCGAAGTCATGTGCGGCCATGGGTAGGGAGTGTTCATGTAATCTGAAAGAAAAGTGATGCTATGTTGTGCATACTTGGTCTGTTCGGACCATAGAGGTGCTTCTTCTCTGTAAAATGTATTGATCCGCGTATAGTCGGTTGTTCCGTCACCGTTCAGGTCTCCGACGGGAGTTCGGGCCCCTTCCCAGCGCGACTGTAGTGTAGCGCTGAACGCAACATCACGAACTTTCTCCGATGAAAAACGCCATGTCAGTTTTCCGTCGTCCGAAATTTGGGTGGCATCATGCAGTTCATCGAAGTCAGCAATCAGAAAGGTTTCATCACTTTCTGCAGCTAAACGATATCGCTCGAGTGTGCGGCTGCTAAGCGTTTCTTCAGGATTTAGAAACTCACCGGTGCCCATCACAATCCAATCATTCGGCATCGTTACGTGCAGTTCATAATCAGCGAAGCCATGATAGAACTCGGCATTTCCAAGAAAAGGATCATCAAACCATCCGGTAACGTCATCGAAAACGGCAATATGAGGATACCAGTAGGCGATAAAATAGAGATTGTCTCTGCTACGTCCCATTCTGCCTGAAGCACCCCGTTCAGGAATCACAAACGACCATTCAAACTTAAAATTCAGAGATTCATCTGCATCTATTGATGAATCCGGAAAGATGTAAAGCTGCGTGCCTTCTTTTATGTATCCGTTACTTTGCTGGGTCCATCTCTGCAGCCAGTTTATTTCACTTAGTTTTTGTTCGCCCGCTTTTACAAGGGTTATCTCTTTTCCCCCGGTTATTTCGGTGAAATCTTTTTTTGGCGTTCCCTCTTTGTGAAGATTTTGCGCAAGCTCCACAACTACAACGTCGAGTTCATAAGGCGATCGATTGTGATACGTAACATCTGCTGTTCCGAAAAGTGTATGTGTGTCCGGATCGATTTCGGCCTTCAGCACGTAAGAGGCATAGTTTTGCCAGTACATCGGCCCGGGTTTGCCTTCATCAGTCCGTGTGCCTCTTTCAACAGCATCCAGATACTCCTGAGAAATCTCAATCGGATTTAAGAAAGGTCGTTCACGCTCTGTTGCGCCTGATTGTCTTTCAGTTTCAGAAGTGTTGACAGTTTGAGCAGATGGGGTGCATGATAACAGGGTAATCGGTAGTAAGACTACGCAGAGTAAAAAAAATTGTGTGCGTATTTGAAGCCTTGTTTTTTCCGTATTCATGATTTCAAGGAGTGGGTGAAATAAAAAAGGCTTCTGACCGATATGGGACAGAAGCCTTATGAAAAGCCTTCGTTTTAGTCTGCATCAACGATGCGAGCTTTTATCAGGCATGCCTTGAGTTCATTGAACTCAATCGGTTTAACTAAGTAATCGGTGTAGTTGGTGCTCTTAGCACGTTCCTGATGTGCTTTGTCGGAGTTTCCGGTGATGTACACTACGGGCACAGATGAGAACTTTCGAATTTCTAGCATCGCTTCTATTCCATCCATGTCGCCCTCAAGTGAAATGTCCATCAGAATCAGGTCAGGTTCTACCTTTCTGGCCATTTCAATAGCAGTTTTTCCGTAAACAAGCTCTCCTTCAGTTTCAAAGCCAAGTTTTTCCATGTAGCTTTCGTAGAGAAGATTCAGAATGAGATCATCCTCCACGATCAGTACCTTTTTCGTCTCAGACATTCGTGATGTTTTATTTTCGGTTCTATCCGGGTTAAGCTAACACAAAATAGTGAAATCCCTAAAAATGAGGTTGAAAAATTTTCACTGGTTAGCGCTTTTGCTTCATGAAGCGATAATCAACCCCTTTGATTACGTTCAGTCTAAGCTTGCTGATGAATAATTCTGCACAGTGTACAGTTTTAAATGCGTGTTGTCAGTATTCCGCCGGTTAGCCAGAGCTGAATCTGACGATACTGAATATTGAAATATGCCTGATTTCTCTGGAGCAGGTAATTGTCGAACGGAAAAAATTCATTTCTTAAGTTTGGCCTTTCGAAGGTGTAATTATACCTTGGGTCGTTTCTGTCGTACGAATAAGACCACTGCATGGTATTCAAGTAGCGATCTACATACCAGGGCGGGCCAAAAAGAATGTACATCATACCGAGATCGGTTTTCCAGCCCTCCTTGAAATTTGTGAATTGCTTATTTGCCTGTTCCACTCGCTCGTAATAAAGATTGATAACCGAGCGTGCCTGATTCATATTACCGATGTTGGATAACCAGAATCTGTCAATTGCCTCTTTTAACTCCTCCGGATCTTCTATTTCCATCATTTGTTCATGATCCCGGCGGTCCATCAGGTAGATCAGGGGTTCAGCAAGTTCTCTGGCAGTTAGAATACTGGGATAATTTTCACTCATTACAGAGAAGTCGCGGGCCCTGTATAGTGTTTCGCCGTCGGAATCTGTGGTTTCTACCTCAAAACGATAAGTGCCCCGCTCGAGCAGTGGATATTTGAATTCGATGAGAACGCTGCCGGGCTGATCCAGTCGCCGTGTATTGCTGTCGATGATGTCTGGCCGGCGCATATCTACACCTACATAGGGCATTGATGAGGGGCTGTAATTATTAAAATTCATGGGACGCGCCGGAGTTGTGTCGGCAGGAAACTTAAGCAACCTTGTTTCCACAGTAAGCGGATCGTCCATGTCGTTGTTGGTGACCTGGAATTCAAACTGCAGACTGTCCAGAATCGATGGTACTGTGTACGTTGTGATTGGGAAAAAGGGATCCTCAGGGGCACCGACGTTTTTACCAAGAAGTCTGACTGTGGTCAGGTTTATTTCCGGGCGATCGGGGTCTGGGATTGTTGCGGTCGATTTTCTTTGAGAGGCTCTGCCCGAAGTTTGATCCTGAACCGTAACCTCAACTTCGAATGTGCCCGGTTTAACCGTAATAATTTCTTCATGCGTGAACACTTCCTGGCTGATGTAACTGCCTTCAAATTCGTGTTCAATATTAAATGATTTTCTCACAGTTTGCGTAAAATCGCCGTCTATTTCGAGAATCCTGATTTCCAGGTTGATTCGGGCATTCCTTATATCAGAGTCATCGGAAGTAGTATATATAAGGCTTCCAAGAACGATATCGGATGTGACATTGATCAGTGCTTCATCAGTAGGGCTCAGAAGTCCGATGGACGATGTTCGCAACTCGGGATACCCGTCACGAAACTGAAAAAGGGAACCTCTTTCTACATCCGGGTTCGCAGTTCGTACACAGCCTGTGGTTAAGACAGTGCCAGCGAGCAGAAAAAATAGCAGTAAATATTTCAGATACGCGTCCATAAAGTTATCTTTTATTCAAATAAGCAAATATCTCGCATTTTCATTTCTTTTGATTCAATAAATATAACATCTATGTAGGCTGATAATTGTTTACATTCTGAATACCAGCATACTATTTAAAAAAAAAATTACATACCAAACACATATTTATGTTAAGCGGTGCACGAAGAACCAAGATTGTTTGCACATTAGGGCCAAGCAGCAACACACCAGAAGCAATAGAACAATTATACAGGGCCGGGATGAATGTAGTGAGGATTAATTTCTCTCACGGATCTCATGAAGGCCACGAAAAAACTATCGGTTACGTTAGGGATGTTGCTCGAAAACACAAATATTCTATCCCTGTGTTGATGGACTTGCAAGGCCCCAAAATCAGAGTGGGGCAGATGAAAGACGGTGCCCAGTTACTGAAGGAAGGCAACCTCGTAACGATCACAACCGAGGTTGTTGAGGGCGATTCTAATCTAATACCCATCGACTATGCAGGCCTTTCTGAGGATGCACGCGAAGGCAATCAGATTTTGATGGATGATGGCCTGATGGAACTCCGCATTGTCAAAAAAGAAGGCAAAAACTTAATTGCGAAGGTGGTTGTTGGCGGTCTGCTGAAGTCGCGAAAAGGAGTGAATTTGCCTGATGTTGACATTGCTATGTCTTCGCTTACCGAAAAAGACATCGAAGATCTTGAATTTGGTTTAAAAGTAGGCGTCGACTTCGTAGCAATGTCGTTTGTAAGGTCGGCAAGAGACGTTCAGGAAGTAATATCGCGAATCCGGGCAACTGGCAGTAATGCGGCGGTCATTGCAAAAATTGAAAAGCCGGAAGCCGTGAATGTAATTGACGAAATAATCGAAGAAGCCGACGGCATCATGGTGGCGCGCGGCGATCTGGGTATCGAAATTCCCAGCGAAAAAGTACCGCTGGTCCAAAAAAAGATTATTGAACGATGCCGCGTGGCGGGTAAACCGGTTATCACGGCAACTCAGATGCTCGACTCCATGATAGTGAATCCGCGGGCTACAAGGGCAGAAAGCTCAGACGTTGCCAATGCGGTGCTCGATGGTACAGACGCAGTAATGCTCTCAGGAGAAACCGCCGCAGGTAAATATCCCGTGGAAGCGGTAAGAACAATGGTGAAAATCATTAAATCGATTGAGGAAAACGCTCAGAATATCTATTACAGTCTCAAATACCGAAAGCCCGACTGGAAAGAAAAGCAGGTCATCGAATCACTGGCCTATTCCTGCGTTACTATAGCCGACAATGTGGATGCCAAGGCCATATCCACGATTACTCACTCCGGTAATACCGCACGCAGAATTGCAAAGTTCAGGCCTAAAGTGCCAATCATTGCTTTTACCGAAAGCAGAACGGTGAGAAGGCAGTTAAATCTGGTATGGGGAGTTGAGTCGGTACGCCTGCGCGAACTTTTTGATACGGATAAAAGTGTTCGGTTAATGGAAGACTATCTGATTGATAAGGGTTTCGTTAATGATGGTGATCGTATCATCGTTGCTACCGGGATGCCGCTTGCCAAGAGAGGCAGAACCAATATGGTTAAAGTCAGTACGGTTCAGCATTCCTGAATACGCTAATCTGAGTGCCGGCGTTAAAGAAATTGTGTACAGATATCTCTACATATTATTAGCCGTCTTTTTTTTAGCGGGGTGCGCCGGTCCTCTGAAGCAGGGATGGTATAACTTCACAGCCTACTACAATACCTTTTACAATGCCAAACAGTATTTCGACGAAGGGCTGAGGCTGAATGAGCGGCAAACACCTGAAATAAATCCGCTGCTGCCTGTTCGCATTCACAAAAGTCCTTCTAATGCAGGTTACGATCAATTTGCCGAAGCCATTGAGCGCGGTGCATCCATTCTGCGAAATCATGAGAATTCGAAATATGTAAATCCGGCCATATTCCTAATTGGCAAGTCGTACTATTACAGGGGAGAATATTTCTCAGCTCTTGAGAAATTTCAGGAACTACAGACCGTGGCTCAGGGATATCAGGTTCAGGAAGCTATTTTATGGCAGGGACTGACCTACCTTGAAATGGAGTCGATTGAAGAAGGTATCCGCTTTCTTGAGATTGAAACCGGATATGTGGAAGATTGGGACGTGAATTTGCAAGCCGAGGTACACGCACTTTTGGCTCAACTCTATGTGAAACAGCGCAACTGGTCTACTGCATCCGAGTATCTATATCTTGCTTCGGATTCACTGGCAGATAGAGAAAAACAGGCTCGTGCGTATTTCTTACACGGTCAGGTGCTTGAACAGCAGGATAATCCTGCACAGGCTCTGGCAGCCTATCGAATCGCAGCAAATATCAGGTCATCTTTCGATCTTGAATTTAATGCTCTAAGAAAACAGGCTGAAATGGCACGAAGTACCGGGAATTATGAGACTGCCTTACAGCTCTACAGAAGACTCAGCCGAGACGATACATACATCAATCACCATGTACAGATGAGGTTTGAGCTTGCTCTAACGCATCAAATAATGGGTGATAGTGAGCACGCGCTGAACTTGTACACAAACCTTCTCAGAGATCGCTTCGAAGCACCCGATAATTTTACAAAAGCAAGAACCTATTTTGGAATAGGAGAAATTTACAGGGACGATTTTGCGAATTTTGCAATGGCAGCTGCCTACTTCGATTCAGCGGCTTCCTTGAGGGTAGATCCCACATTGCTTACGGATTATTTTAATGCCGCCGAACTTGCTGCCTCATTCGGTGAATATGCCTCGCTGAAAAATAGAATTCAAAGAGCAGACAGCCTGTTGCATCTGGCTGATTTGAGTGCAGAGGACCTGGAAATTTTTATACAGCAGCTTCAAGAACAGATGCTCGTGGAACAGCAGCGACTGAACGCCGAACAGCAGCGCATAGCCGGGAGAACAACAGCTGAACTGCCGGCCGATGCCGACGACGTAATTGAGGCGGCAGAGGGAACCGAGCATGGATTTTTAAATGTCAGAAACAGGGCGATGCTTAACGATGCTTCGTTACAGTTCCAGGCGATATGGGGTGACAGGCCGCTTGCTGACAATTGGAGGCGCCGTGCCGCCGTTTCGGGCAGCAGGTTCGATCAGATTGTGCTTAGCAATGATTCGACCGTCGAGGATGAAATCCAAGCGTCTGCCGCCACGGGCGCAGTGTCTTTGTATCCAGACCTTTCTGAAATTCCGTTTGATGATGAGGAAAATCACAAACTCAGAAAAGAGCGAGAAGACTTTGAATATCGCCTTGCCAATCTTTTTATGCTTTCGCTAAATATGCCTGATAGTGCCAGCTACTATTATGAAAGTGTGGTTGAGAGTGGACTGAATACAGAGCTAACCTCACGATCTCTGTTCAGTCTTGCCGATCTTGAACTGCTTAGTAACAACCGGTCAAGAGCAGAATACTGGGCTGAGAAACTCATGGCAGATTGGCCGGAGTCGATCTATACCGAGCGAATAGCTTCTCGTTTAGATATAGCTTTTACACCTCCTGATAGCGATACTTTTGTACCAACAGAAGAAAGATATCAGCAAATTATGGACTCTGAGCATGAGCGGCACCCGGCCAAAAAGGCGGGTGAGCTTCGAATGCTGGCCAATGAAGCTTCGGGTGAAGAGCAAAGTTCGAGAATTTTGTACGAGGCTGCCCGCAAATACATGGAAGCAGCAATTTATGAATCGGAAAACCCGTCCATACTCTCCGAATGGGTACACGATAGAAATATTCGGGAACTTGCAGATAAGGATTTTCGGGCCCTGCAGGATTCCATTGGGATGCTGCTTAGTGATATAGACGCAACTCCTGAAGAGAGAGAAACATGGCAGGCACTTTTGGACTCCGCAGCTGTTTCACAACCGCTGTTAGAAGATTTTCCATTCGAGGGAGCGTGGTGGGATAGCACTCGATCAGTGCTGGAGCAGATTGAAACATATTATGCTTCAGCTTCAGTGATTCCCGCTGTTAGGGTGCTTAGAGAAACTATTCGAAAGCCTGAAGATCCACCCGAGTATGCTGTGGATCAGATAGAACGCTTTCCTGAGGAACTCATGCCGCGCGACCCCGCACCCGATTTGCTAACCTGCAGCGAAGCAGGGCTCCGTCCTCAAGCAGGAAGTGGCCCCGATCAAATCATGCAGTATGTTCGATATCCCGATTGGGCGCGCGAAGCAGAAATAAGGAGTGAGATAACCTATCATATTACAGTAAACACTGACGGTTCGGTTGAGAGCTTTGAACAGATAAGCACTATGGACAGAACAGGAATTCCTGAGACCGTAGAGGAAGCGATTCAGAGATTTCTAAGTTTCCAGCCATTCGACGGAGATACACCTTTGACCTGCAGTGTCACGTTCAGGATTGAGACATAGTGCTTCGAATCTGATAAACGTGGCTCAGCCCCTTCAGCTTCATGTATTCAGTCAGCTCCCGATTGATGCGCTTAACCACTCCCGGGCCTTCATAAACGAGCGCAGTGTAGATCTGAAGCAAGTCGGCACCTGCCCTTATTTTATCAATGGCGTCCTGTGCTGAACTAATTCCGCCTACTCCGATTATCGTCTTTTCCCGCTTGGTCAGCTCTGATATCTTCTCGATGATACCGGTACTTTTTTTGGCAATCGCTTTTCCGCTCAGTCCGCCTCTGCCGATTGCGTCTAGTTTTCTTTGAGGAGTCGTTAAGTTTTCCCGCCTCGATGATGTATTCGTAGCAACATAACCGCTAACGTTGTGGCTTTCACTCACTGCGAGCAGCTCCTCAAGCTGCTGATCGTCAAGGTCTACAGAGAGTTTTACCAAAACCGGGGGAAGGCTTGAATCCTTATTAACCTCAAGCGTTTCAAGCAGCTTGTTGAGTATTTCGGGATCCTCAAATGTTTTCCCCTCTGAAGTGTTGGGACACGATATATTGATTGTGATGTAGTCTGCAAAGTCTTTTACCAGGTCGAAACTCGTTTTATAATCGAGAATTGCATCATCGCCGAGGATACCCGGATTGTGAGTTTTGGCAATATTAATTCCCAAAGGGACTCCCGGAGTTAGCTTTCTGGTCCGTCTCGAGATGGTTTGTGCTCCATCGTTATTAAGCCCCATTCTGTTTACGAGAGATTGGTCTTTTGGCAGCCTAAAAGAACGCGGTTTCGGATTTCCGGTAGATGGCAGTGCCGTTACGCTTCCAATCTCAATAAACCCAAACCCGACTTTTTCCATGATCGGGGTTATGGAGGCATTTTTGTCGAAACCGGCAGCAAGGCCGATAGGGTTTTTGAACTCCAAACCCCATATTTTTTGTTTTAGTGAGGGATCCGAATAGGAGTAAAGTGTACCGATTGTATTCAGAATCCATGGACTGTTGCTGAACGATTTTGCTGTTCTAATAGCTATTTCATGAGCATAGTCGGAAGTGAGCCGGAATAGCAGCGGCCTTGCCAGAAGTTTATACACAATGAATCCGTTAGTATAGGTTTATGATAAGTTAAGAGCTATTCGGCAGTATTGAAACATCATAAAAAAGCTTTCTGATTTCTCGTATTATAACTCCATGAAGCATTCATACAGCAGCGGCAGCCCCGATACACTTGTTCAGGAAACCAGACAAAGAGAGCTGGTTCTGCTCGAATCACAAGACTATGCTCATCCATCCTCCAAATGCAGCTATCTTGCATGCAAACCCATAAGTAAGATTTACGGTTATGAAAACCGGGTAACCATTGAGCTGCAAGGTGAGACTAAACACGTAACAATGAACCCATGGGAAGCGATCAGAGAGTTCAGAAAACAGACCGGAGGCTGGCTGTTTGGATATCTGGGTTACGATCTAAAAAATTTCAGTGAGAAACTTACATCGAAAAATAAACGACTCATCGCTGCCCCAGACTTTTACCTGATTCAGCCGGAGTTTATTTGGTATTCTGCGAATGGCGAGTGGAGGCTAATAGATGGGTCTGAACAAAAA
The DNA here is from genome assembly GCA_003561515.1 of Balneolaceae bacterium. Taxonomy (GTDB): domain Bacteria; phylum Bacteroidota; class Rhodothermia; order Balneolales; family Balneolaceae; genus Rhodohalobacter. The sequence goes on along the minus strand of PWWL01000350.1, from coordinate 19,441 downwards.
TGGAGGAATGAGGCTGTACATAACTATGACAATGATGAAGACGTCGATATTTCGCTCAGCCCGATGGTTGCGCGCGATGAGTATATAAAACATGTACAGACCATCAAACACGGGATCGCTGAAGGTGAGTACTATGAACTAAATTATTCATACCCGATGATGGGTACATTCCGTGGGGCCCCTTACCACCTTTACCAGAAAATGAGAGAGATAAATCCTGTTCCATTCGGAAGCTTTATCAGTGCTCACAATTTTTCAGTTTGTTGCGCGTCGCCCGAGCGATTTTTAAAAAAAACGGCAAATAGGATTCTTTCAGAACCAATTAAAGGAACATCAGCCAGGTCAGAAAATCCTGCAGAAGATCAGCGATTGCGAGGCGATTTGCTCAATGAAAAAAACAAAGCTGAAAACCTGATGATAGTGGACCTCGTTCGTCATGATATGTCGGTCGTTTCAAAGCCAGGTTCCGTAAAGGTCTCAAAATTGTTTGATATACAGTCGTTTGGAACCGTTCACCAGCTCATTTCGAAGGTTGAAGCCGAAGTGGCTGAAAACGCAGATCCTATTGATGTAATTCGTTCGTGCTTCCCCATGGGCTCAATGACGGGTGCGCCCAAAATTCGGGTTATGAAGGCCATAGATGAGCTGGAAATCTACAGAAGGGGGATCTACTCCGGAGCGATTGGGTATATCGATCCTGAGGGAAACTTTGATTTTAACGTGGTAATCAGATCTGCAATCATCAGCGATGGAAAACTTGTGTATCCGGTAGGCGGTGCTATTACCAGCGATTCAATAGCTGAAAGTGAATGGGATGAGACGCTGATAAAGAGCAGGACACTCACGAGAATAAAGAACACGGGCCATAACGTGTAAAGTTTTCAGGCTTGCACACGTCCCGGTTATGCCGCACTGGCATTGGGTTTTACTCTCTTCTTTTCATCCGGTAAGTGCGTTTTTAGCTTTTACGGTAAGCAACAACCATACAAGATCTCACGATGTTTAAAGCATTTGTCTGCAAATTTCTTGAATTCTTATGAAATGAAGCTCAGGGTTATTCGGTTATCAATGTGCAACGAAAATGAACCAAACAAAGCCATGGGCAAACAGATTAGTACACTTGGTGAACTGAAAAAAAGCGGATGGGTATCTCGTTCGGTAAAAGAAGAGATGAGGGAAAATCTCATCCGCGCAATGCAGAAAGGAGAAGATCTGTTCCCGGGCATACTCGGTTATGAAAAAACAGTAATTCCTCAAATTCAGAATTCCATACTGGCACGCCATGATGTGATTCTGCTGGGCCTGCGAGGGCAGGCAAAAACGCGGATCCTAAGAATGCTGACCCGGTTTCTGGATGAAGAGATGCCAATCGTGAAAGGATCTGAAATTAATGATGATCCACTACATCCGCTTTCGAAGTACGCAAAAACAATCATTGATGAAATGGGAGACAAGACTCCCATTGAATGGGTTGGCAGGGACAAAAGATACGGGGAAAAGCTTGCCACGCCCGACACAACCGTTGCCGATATTATCGGCGATATCGACCCCATTAAAGCAGCATCGAAAAGACTATCTCTTGCCGATGAAGACGTTATCAACTACGGGCTGATACCGCGAACAAACCGCGGGATATTTGTGATCAATGAGCTCCCCGACCTGCAGCCCAGAATTCAGGTTGCGCTGCTAAACATTATGCAGGAAAGAGATATTCAGATTCGGGGATTCAATGTTCGAATTCCGCTCGACGTTTCCATGGCATTTTCGGCAAACCCTGAGGACTACACCAACCGGGGTAATATCATAACACCGCTGAAAGACAGGATCGACTCACAAATTATTACCCATTATCCCCGTGAAGTTGGTATAGCCAAGGAAATTACGCGTCAGGAAGCCTGGAGCGACCGGAACGGGCTTGTAAAAGTCCACGTCCCGGAGATCTACCGAACCATACTTGAGAATGTTGCATTTGAAGCGAGGAGCAGCGAATACATAGATCAAAAGAGTGGCGTATCGACCCGGATGACCATCACTGCAATGGAGCAAATTATTTCTGCAGCCGAACGCAGGGCCGTTCACAACAATGAAAAAGAAACCACTCTCAGGATTACCGACTTCTATCACATGGTTCCGGCGCTCACCGGAAAGCTCGAACTGGTATACGAAGGCGAGCAGGAAGGAGCGGTGAATGTGGCCAAGCACATCATCGGTAAAGCTATTAATAATACCTTCAAATCGGTTTTTCCCGATCCCGGTATGAGATTGGCCGATGAAGAGAGGGGCGATTATCAGGACACTCTTGATTGGTTCGCAGCAGGAAACAGCCTTGATCTGCCAGACCTGATCAGTGATAAAGAATATAGATCACGACTCGATTCAGTATCTGGTTTAAGCGATGTAGTGAAGAATTTTGCCGATAACTCATCCGATGATACCTATGCGTTAATGGACCTCGTGGTTGAAGCCCTTCATCAAAATTCGAAGCTTGGAAAAGATGACCTGGATGATACCCGCTCATACACAGATATGATCGGAAGTATGCTCGGCGGTATGGGCAGCTTTGAAGATGATGAAGATGACTTCACACTCTGAGAACGGCTGTTTCTGCCAGTCTTTGCCTGATTGTTACTTTCGTGATTGTTAATCAATGCTTCTCGCTTTGGAAAGTATGGCCACAGCATCTCATTCCTCCGTACGCAACGACATAGTGATCCGTATTTCATACCTTTGGGAAAAAGCGTAACCGAATGAGCGAGCAAAGCGACGCATTTTACCGGCATATTGCACAAACCAGCGACGAACCCATGGGGTTGGAAATCAGCCATGCAGAAGGCTGCTACATTCACACAACCGACGGTCGCCGTTTTGTTGACCTCATTTCCGGAATTGCCGTTAGCAGTCTTGGCCACAGGCACCCTGCGGTGGTTGATGCAATAAAAAGTCAGCTCGATCGACATCTGCACGTAATGGTGTATGGAGAATTTATTCAGGAGCCTCAGAGCCGCTTTGCAAAACTGTTATGCGGCCAGCTTCCCGGTTCACTTAGCAGGGTCTATTTTGTGAATAGCGGAACGGAGGCTATTGAGGGAGCACTAAAACTGGCCAAAAAATATACGGGAAGGCATCATTTTCTTGCTTTTCACAATAGCTACCACGGCGATACACACGGTTCACTTAGCGTAACCGGCCGGGCCGTTTACCGGGATCCATACAAGCCGCTTCTGCCCGATGTTCATTTTGCGGATTTTAATGATGACGCATGCCTTGACATGATAGCCAGTGAAACGGCGGCAGTAATCATGGAGCCGGTGCAGGGGGAGGGAGGCATTATTCCCGCGAAACCGGAATGGCTCGGAAAGGTGCGGGAACGATGCAGTGAAACGGGCACCTTGCTAATCTTCGATGAAATCCAGAGTGGGTTTTACAGAACCGGAAAGCTGTTCGCTTTCGAACACTTCGGCGTGGTGCCAGATATTTTGTGCCTTGCTAAGGCAATGGGCGGCGGTATGCCAATGGGCGCCTTTGTATCGTCGTCGGAGATTTTTGAGGTTTTTAAAAAAGATCCGCCATTGAACCACGTGACCACGTTTGGCGGTCATCCCGTTAGCTGTGCTGCAGCCCATGCAAATCTTGAAGTTTTGTTGAATGGGGGTTTTGAAGAGAAAGCTTTCAGGATTGCGGAGATGGCCTGCCACATGCTGCGGGGAGAGGGAATAACGGAAGTGCGCGGAAGAGGGGCCATGCTAGGATTGCAGCTGCGCGACTCGTCTCTAACAGCAGCCGTAGTGAAAGAGTGTTTTGAGCAGGGTATCATTCTCGGCTGGACCCTGCACTCCAATTCTTTGATCAGGATTGCACCACCCCTTATTATTGATGAAGAACTGCTTCAGAACTGTTTTAGCACAATTTTGAGAGCGATACAAAACCATATCTGAATAGTTCGCGAATAGAAGGTTCGGTATCAACCTGATGAGTGATTGGAATTCTGCCAATTTTGGAGTCTTTTTACTCTATTACTAAGCGGCACGGCTGGGAAGTTTGGGCTTCACCTGTGGCTGTAATGGTGAAAAAAACCGCATGAAGATAATCCGCAGTTGGTTTCCTGATCATTAATGTCTTTCCTGTGAACCCCTCGATAAAAATTTCGGCTTTGATGTAATTCCCGCCTCGGAGTTTAGGGAATTATCATTTTCCATTAAATACCGGCAAGAGGTTTCTCTGAAACGAATTCGATTGAAAATTATAGTTAGCATCCGCGAAACGTTGGTTAGAAACAGACGAATTCAGTAGCCCAACCGCTTACCTATTTCCGCGATCTCCGGGAAATGGAAAGAGGCTATTTCGGAGGTTATTCAAGATTTTCTGGAAAGCATGCTGATTGAGTTGGACGAATAGATAGTTACTTAAAGTTTTTTGCTCTGCAAACGCCGCTAAGTTAGACTTTGCGTACATTGCTTTGAGACAGACTGATTGCCGAGAGATTTCATATCTGTTCCATCTCTATTTTCTGTATTTGAGAATGAAACAAATATATCTTTTTTTACGCTATTCAGAGTGAAACATCATCACGGCCATTGGTTCTCAGGGAGTATCCTCTCGTCTCCGGTCGTTTTTATTAATAAAAAACTAGAAGAATTATGCTTGGTAATAGTAGAATTATGTTTTCAGGTTCGGTATTCATTATCGTACTGCTTCTTATTACATCATGCAGTACAATCAGAGAAGCAGCTTATGGCGGGCTGTCAAACGCGGTGAGCGACAGGGTAGAGCGCGAGGTAGAACGGGAAGTGAGCCGATGGCTGGCGAATTATACCGAACCTATGCTTTATCAGCTTGCTTTCACGCAGGCATTTATGGTTGGCGGGTATGGAATCGGGATTGAGGATTTTGAAGAAGGAGAAGGTACCACCTGGAGGATGGAAGCACGCGATGGCAATGAGTCGAGTGGGTTTACAACCGAAAGGGCACTGCTGAAAAAAAATGATGATGGCTCAAGCTGGTGGTATCTCAACTATCAGCCCGATGGTGAGGATGCAATCGAATATGAAGTGAAGGTTACGCGCTCATTTAGCCCGCTCGAGATGTATTTCAAGAATCCAGAGTCGGGAGAAGTAAGCCACTATGTTTTTGAAAATTTCGAACAAGATCACGGATTTGATGAAGAGGATGAGGAGCTGGAAAGTTTCGGTCTTAATACAAATTACATGTATCTCGAAGAGTGGGAAGATTACCGCACCGGAACGGAAACGCTGAGGATAGGTAATCGCAGCTACGAGACAATCGTACTCTTCTACGATGGTGAATTAGATGACGAGGACGAAGATATTGAAATGACATGGTGGGTATCGGAGGATGTACCGGGACACCTCGTTCGTTATGAGATGCGGGAACGCGGACGTGAAGGCTATATCAGGGGCGAGATGACTGACCGGCGCACCAATTACAGGGCCAGGTTCGCTCAAATTTAACCGTGTGAACCAAACAATGCCCGCTCAACTTCTTCTCGAAAAAGAGATCCATGTTGTGGGCTCATTGAAACTGGAGCAGATGAGCCGGGGGCAGGCATTTGTGTACAGTGACCGAAACACAGATAGAGGGCTTTGCTGACCGATTCTGCAAATCCCTCTGATACATAGTTGCCTTATAAACCCGCATCAAATTCTGCAGCAAACCGGGAAAGAACATTGTTTTATCCAACTTCGTAAACCCACTTTTCAGAAATTGGGGAACAGGCTTTAGAAAGATACCGTAAAACTGATATTAGGGTAGAATCCTGGAAGTGTTCGTTCGGATAACTTATAACCGGTTCTGATACCCCGGCCGTATATTGGCGTGAGGTAAAACTCGGTTACATTTTTTCGATTCAGAAGGTTTATCAGATCGAGGCGTATCTCCATGTCAGATTTACCGGGTGATGGCTGCCATATCAGAGACAGATCGGCCTGACTGAAAAAGGGAAGACGATCGTTTTCGGGATTTTCGAACAGATCGTTCTCAACAATGATGCTGTCTGTGAAACGCAAATAATTGTAATAAGCTTGTTTAAAGCCCCAAGCTCTTCCCCAAACTCCCTGCCATTTCAGTGCCATGCTGAAATTTGGGAAAGCCCTCCAAATGGTTCTGAACTGCGCCCTGTGAGGTTCGTTCCAGGGGGTAATTATTTTTCGGCCAAACTGCTCACTGAAGTCGATTTGTGAAAAGCTGTAGTCGTAACCGCTAATCAGCCGGACATTTAGCCCATTGATATTTTGATGAATGCGTATTCCGGCGCCCAGAGCACTTAGCGACGTATTTGTGGCGAAAGCCTCGGTTTCCGATCTTTCGAGTTCAGTACCTGTTGTCAGGTTTCTGTACGAGGTTATGTTGGTAACGGGCTGCCATTTGTAAAAGCTTTCAAGAGTAATGGCGGTATCATCGTTTGGCTGCAAAAGGAGCGACCCGCTCAGGTGATAGGCTTTTGGAATCGCCGATTCGTCGGCGTGCGACCACAAACTCGTTTCGGGTACAATGGATGTAATTCCGGTATTGGTAATTCTGTATTCATTAATGAACTGCCGATAGAGGCCGCCCGCAAATCTTAATGACCAGTAACCGATTCCACTATCGGGCCTGTCGAACTGAATAGACGCTCTGGGCTCAATAAATGGGCCCTGCTTGTTGCTAATCATGGTAAGCCTTGTACCGTAACTTACCCTCCAAAAACGGCTGAAATTATGGTTCAGGTTTAAATAACTGCTGTATATACCCGAATTCTGCGAGGTGTTTGCACCGAGGTAACTCACATCAGAAATGGATACCCGCGAATGAACAAAATCAGTACGCAGACCTGTTTCTACATAGAAAGAAGGAGTGAAACTCCACGTAATGTCTGCTGCTGAAAATAGGTGTCTGATCCTGTTTGCATCAAACTTTGAAGGCAGGGTAAAGCCTGTTTGCAATACTTCGGACGGCGAATCTGCCGATAATACCCTGAAGCTGCCGAAACTTCGAAAGGGAGATGTGTTACTGAGCCCGGCCACACTGGTATGATCGAACTGGTTTTCTGAATATGCTGTGCGAATGGAAATATCAAGCCTGGGTGTTATCATCCGATTGTACTGCACCCGTGCCAGCATGTTCGACCAATAGTATGATTCACCTGCATACAGAAATCTTTCCGAATCCAAAGTACCGGTATTCTGGTTTAGTACCCTGGTAATAACACTGTTATCGCCAGCATACACCGAAGCTTCGATTGAGCTAAACCGGTCGGGCTCGTATGCTGCTGCAACGTGCAGATCGCTGAAGTTTATCTCTGAATCGTGCAAATGCGGAACAAAGAATACTGCATCGCCTTCGAGGTTGAGCTGTAGATTGGTGAGGAGTGGGTCAACCCGGTTCCATGAAGCCAGCATGTCATCCAGTACAGGATTGCTATAGAAGTTCCAGAAACTTGAGCGTCCGGCAGCCATCAGGTGCAGCTTTCGGCTGCCGGAGAATTCTTTTGAGTATTGGCCTTTCATGTTCAGTGAAAGAGGGTCGGATTGTATCAGAAAGCCGCGATTACCATTTTTGTTCAGCTCGTGGGATATATCAATGAGACCGGCCATCTGGCTGCCTTCCTGAACACCATAACCCGCTTTGTGGAGCCTCACTTTGCCGATTGCAAACGGTGAAAAAGAACTGAACATGCGGCCAAAACTGTGAGGATTGTAAACCGGCACTCCGTCCAGCAAAATTCTGTGATCGCCCTCCGGACTTCCCTGAAGATGGAGATCCGTCATTGGCAGGCCGTACTGCACTCCCGGCATCAAGCTGAGGTTTCGTATCGGTCTGAAACCGGCACCTGCCTGCTCGTTTTCATGTGCCGGAATCAAAATATTTCCGCTGTTGCCGGCCGGCAGCTGTGTACGGTGTGCTTCTACCACTAGCGGCGAAAAATCGACCGCACGTGGTTTCATGCCTATCTCTTCCTGTATTTCCTGATTTGGCATGATGTTGATGGTTTTGTAAACCGACTCATAACCCAGGTAACTGATGATGATGTGATGCGTACCGCTTATCATACGGTTCAGCGAGAAATGCCCCGACCGGTTTGAGCTTGTTCCACCGGAAGCATCAGCCAGCATAACCGAGGCGCCGGGGAGTGGTTCTCCTGTTGTCTCATCCATAATTATTCCTGCAAAGCCTCCGTATGAGGGACTCTCACGCGGCGAACGAACAATCACAATTGTGCCTGAAGAGAGTGTAATATAGTCGAGTCTGTAATCTTTCAGCAGCTCTGTGAGAAGGTCAGGAACATGGCTGCCCCGCAATCGTTTGTAGACATGTATATTGCGGATAAGTTCTGGATCGTAAACAAGGTCGATCCGGGTTGTTCTTGCAATATGGTCGAGAACCTCCGCCATTGCTTCACCCCTGAAATTGAACTGGTACTCATCCGATGAATCAGCATTCTGTCCCATAAGCTTCTCTGTGGGCACCAGAAGCAGAACCGTAAATACAACAGAAAGTAACCAGGTGAAGCGGGTTGTTTTCATATCCGTGAGTCCGGTTTATTTGAAGATACGATATCCGTCGGCTGTCTGGGCATAACGAAGGTCTTTCACCAGAGTTATATCCTCAAGTACTGAAGCGGCTGTTACCGGCCTGGCGTAGTAGGCGGTGAGTGTCTCTGTTTCGGCTCCGGGAACGTCCAGTTCAATCCTTATATCGTACGCTCGCTCAAGCTCACGAAGTATGGTAATTAGCGGCTGATCACGGAAAATAAGCCGGCGCTCACGCCATCCTGCAATATCGTCGTGTTCTATTGCTGCCGGCTCAGTTGGGGCATCCAATTCAAGGTTCCAGCGGCTCTGATTACCTGCTGTTAGGGCCACAGGTTCGCTGCTTGCTAAAAAGATCACTCCGCCATTAGAAACGGTAACGGTTGTTTCACTTCCGGGATCGCTGTTCCACGAGCGAATATTAAACTCAGTGCCGGTCACCTCGGTAGTGGTGTTATTTGCATGTACACGAAACGTTTCGCTACCGGGTACCACGCGGAAAAAGGCTTCTCCGTTCATGGTCAGATTTCGTTCAGTGCGTCCGAAAAAAATCCGGTTATAGCTGAGCGATGTTCCGCTGTTAAGTTCTGCGGTAGATCCGTCACGAAATTCGATTGTTGCAATTTCACCGTGCGGAACCGTGATGGTAACGGGCACAAATAGCAGATAACCGCCAAAAACAATGAGTGCCAGGGCAGCAACCAGGTAGCGTGCGTAAAGCCATGTTTTTTCACCCGGCGCAGCTTTGCCGTTTTTTCCGGGAGTATCGGTAAAATCAAGCCGGCTGTGCACCCTGCCAAGTGCATCCTCAATTTCTGTTGTTTCAATCTGTGCACGTTCCCGATACATGCCGGCGAGATTCCAGATCTCCTGGTGATCTTCTTTTTCCGGGATAAAGCGAACACCGTTTTCAGACTCCGGACGATACGGACGCAATGGGTTATCTTTTTTGTTCTTCATGATTCTTCAGCCCTTTTCAGGTTCTGTTGATAATTGTTGTAACGTTCTCTGAGTGTGTTCAGGGCCGCTACAATATGATTATTCACCGTTTTCGGGGATACCTCCATCACACCTGCAATTTCGTTGTGATCGAGCCCCTCAAAACGGCTGAGCTCGAATGCTTCCTGCTGCCTTTCCGGAAGCTCTTTTATCCATTCATTAAAGCTTTCAGCCAGGGCGCTTTTCTGTTCAAATTGAGAATCCGGTGCGTGGCCGTTTGCCTTTAAGGCATTTTCAGATTCATCAGTAAGAGGTTCTGAACGATTTATGTGCATTTGCAGCCAATTAATTGAACGATTTTTGACAATCCTGTAGAGGTACGCTTTTAGCGATTTTTCAGGTTCTATGCCATCACGTTTTTGCCAAAGGGTGACAAAAGAGTCCTGCACGATGTCGCATGCCGCCGGCTTGTGCCGTGTATAGCGAAAAGCGAAATTCACCAATGCCGGGTACAGTGCCCGAAAAAGGCAGTCGAAGGCTTGGGGATCAGATTTTCTGATACGCGCCGCCCAGTACATTATCTGTTCGCTATCCGGTTCTTTCATAAGCCTGCTCTGAAATTAATACATCTCTGTTTGCTTTGATACCTATTTGATTTTTCGATAAGAACCCCGCCAGGACGCAAACTGCGCGAACCGGAATCTGATAACAGCCTAATTTAATATTTGTAAAACAGCTGTAAAACGAATAAGCGACTGCGAGACAGCACTTTTCTATGATGAAATGATTAAAAAACAAAATCATGTAAATGGAACACTAAATCAATATCTGTCTGTTAAATGAATGTTAATGTATACAGCTGATTAACCAATCAGATCCTTAATCCCAAATCAATAGATAACAATCATGAAATCATTAAATGTTCTTATCCTATCAGCACTGGCTTTGGTATTGCTCGCTGCAGCTCCATTTGCAATTGCTGAAAATGAAGAGAAGCACAACCATGAGACCATCGCTGCCCTTGCCGGTGAAACTGAAGCTCTCTCAACTCTTGCCGCTGCAATTGAAGCGGCAGGCTTAGTAGAAACTCTCCAGGGCGATGGCCCATTCACTGTTTTCGCTCCAACTAATGATGCATTTGCTGCTCTGCCAGAAGGCACACTCGAGTCATTATTAATGCCAGAAAACAGAGAACTTCTTGTGCAGATCTTAACTTATCATGTGATACCCGGTGCGGTAATGTCCGGCGATCTTGAAGATGGAATGCAGGCCGAAACAGTTGAAGGCTCTGCCGTAACGATTTCACTGTCGGGCTATGGCGCAACCGTTGACGGAGCTTCTGTAGTGCAGGCCGACATTGAAGCGTCGAATGGAGTCATTCACGTAATCGATTCGGTAATTATTCCGGGTGCTGAGCAAACCGGTAGCTCGTACTAAGACGAATTGTATGACTAGAAAAAACCGCTGTCTTAAGTGACAGCGGTTTTTTTTTGGCCAGAAATCAATGAATTTAATTTTAAAACCTTCCAAAAAGTGGTCGGTTTACTGTTCACCCCATTTTTCGAACCAGGTGCGCAGATAAAGCTGACTTCTTATAAAGTTGGATGGCTGTGAACTGGTGCCGTGCCACTCATTCTGGAAACGAACCATGGCCGTGGGTACACCCAGAACTTTCAGGGCGGCATAGTACTCCTCGGTTTGGGTCATCGGTGTTCGCAGGTCATTTTCTCCGGTCATAAGCATGGTAGGTGTTGTAACATTGCCTACATACATGAGGGGAGATCTTTGCAAATGCTCCGATGGATCATCCCAGGGAAAATGTTCGAAGTTTCTGTACCAGCTAATGCCGTCGGTTGTCCCAACAAAGGAGAGCCAGTTTGTTACGGGGCAGTTCGATGAGGCGGCAGCAAAGCGATCGGTATGCCCCACCACCCATGCAGTAAGCACGCCGCCACCCGAACAGCCATACACGTACATTCTGTCTTCATCAACCCATCCCTTACCGATCAGGTGATCCACACCGGCGATAAGGTCGTCATAATCTTTGCCCGGATAGGCGTTATTGATTTCATTCGCGAAGGCACTTCCATATCCCGTGCTGCCGCGCGGATTTGTGTAGAGAACCAGGTAGCCGTTGGCGGCGTGTTCCTGCCACGAATAGCTGAACCCTACACCGTACATAGCATGCGGGCCGCCGTGAATTACCAGCATCATGGGGTAGGTTGTGGCGGGATCAAAATCCGGTGGTTTGATCACCCAGCCCTGAATGTCAAGGTTATCGGTAGACTTGTACCAAATCTCTTCCACCTCACCAAGCTTCACGTTTCTCATCAGGTCACGGTTCATATTGGTGAGCCGCTCCGTTCTTACCGTGCGTCCCGGATTAACCAGGTAGATGTCGCCGGGCTCGTAAAAAGATGAGATCGTAACTCCCATCACGCCGTTGTTGCTAATGGATGAAAGGCTGATCTGGTGAATCCCATCCGTGATATCGTGCACACCGCCATTTACCGATACATAGTGGAGGTTCCTGTTGCCTTCTGAGTTGGCAGTGAAGTAAAGCCCCCGGCTGTCGGATGCCCAGGTGAGGCTGCCTGCCGAGCGGTCGAAATCTCCGGAGATAACCCGTGGGTTGGATCCGTCGCGGTCCATCAGGTAAATTTTGCGGTTACGGTAGGTGTTATCGTGCCAGTCGTCGCCAAGATAGGCGATGTAGCGGCCGTTTGGCGACGGGCGCCCGTTCGAATCCTGTCCGAAGCGGTCGGTTAGCTGCCTTATGGTGCCGTCATCAACCCGAACGGAGTAGATTTCGGAATGCCTCCACTGCAGTTCGGCATCTTCAACCCGCAGGGATGTGAAAACCAGCTCGCGGCTGTCGGCCGTCCATTCGGGAGATGAATGGTTCCAGTTGCCGTCGGTGAGCTGCCTTACGGCACCACCCTCGGCCGATACTACAAATATATGGGTGTAAGAATCATCCACATATCCCTGGCGGTCGCGCCTGTAAACAGCCCGTTCAACAACTTTGGGCGAGGGAGTCCAGGAAGCGCCCTCTGGCCTGGCCGGCATTTGTATGGTGAGTGAAGGACGGGAATCGACCGAACGTGTAAATGCGAGATAGTTTCCATCGGGCGACCACCGGATGTTGGATGGCGACTTGGTCATTCGCGTTACCTGGCTTGTAGCGCCTTCATCGTCCATCCACCGTATGTAAATCTGGGATCCGCCGGGTTCGCCAGATGCGGTGTACGCAATCCGGGTGCCGTCGGGCGACCAAGATGGTGATGAGCCTTCGGCCAGGAAACGCTTGCGTTCACCACTGGCATCCATAATCCAGATTTCGGATTTTCGTGAATCACTTTTCGGATCGATCCATCCGCGGGTGTAAATCACCTGCCTGCCGTCGGGGGAGATTTGCGGGTTGGAAGCATTTTGCAGTTCCCAGTACATCTCGAGGTTAAGCCGGTCTTCGCCAGTGCCGTTAACTTGGGCCTGTACAACTGCCGCCGGTAAACAGAGACAGAGCATCAGAACGGCGGTTGCCAGCAGCCTGGTCTGATTGCTTAGGTTTGTGGTGAGGAGTGTTTTAGTCATGATTTGCTATTGGTTTTTTTGAAGTTAATGAGCTGAAATCCGGAGCCCGGGTATGAGAGTTAAGAGTTTGTGCGGCGGTTCCGGCTGGTACGATTTTTTGTGATCCCGGTTCGTCGTAAATACTGCATGCCAGCGCTTTCGGGATGATAGAAAAAAAACAGTGGAAAGGTCGCCGGGGTTTGTAAAACTTTGCACGCGTTCAGCCAAATAAAAAAAGCCATCCCGTTTCCGGAATGGCTTTTCTGATTTGTTCATCGATCCGGCTCCTGACTTCCGGACTATTTAAAAATGAAATTTTCTGGTTTTAATAATCAATAAACTACGTGTTTAAAAATGAATGTTTAGGTATCCCGAAAGGATTTGAGCTCGCATAATATCTTAGAAGGCATCCTTTTCTGATAAGATCTGTCGGCCTTGAATTCCCGGTTCGTAAGGCGGAGCGGTGCCTTACGAATCCTCAGCCACGCAGGGTATGAATTCACTATGAATAAAAAGTTATCAAGGCGTGGCCTTGGATTCGTACCGCGCAGCCGCAGCGAACTGCTTCGGGAATTCACCGCCTTGATTTTTTCGTCCTTTTGTATCAAGACAAAAGGACAAGAGAAAAAGTTAGCTGCAATAACAACGTGATACAGCAGATCAAGATATAAAAGTAGTTAACAGGCTATTGGTGTCCCGATGCGGAAGTCAGGAAAAAGAGTGAAAAAGTCGCCGGGGTTTGTAAAACTTTACACGCGTTCAGCCAAATAAAAAAAGCCATCCCGTTTCCGGAATGGCTTTTCTGATAAGTTTATCCTGCCGGATGAAATCAGCTCGGATTGAGAATGTTATCGATTCTGCGTTCGATGTCGTTCAGGTGAACGCGCGTTGCCCGATCGCTAACACGTGTTTTGGATCGCTGTACATCAGCCAGCAGCTGCTCGAGCTGATCGCGGACGATTGGCCGGATATCAGACTGGCTTACGTTGATCGAGGTGAATCCGAGGAACTGCCTGAAAGCAGCCGGTACCGAAGGAAGCTCGCTCGTCATCAGGAATTCCATTCGTTCGATATAGGCCCGCTGAAGATTTCTGCGATACACCGAAATGGATGAATTACGCTGCAGCTCACTCCAGATAGCTGATCTGACATCATCCATAAATTCAAATGGTGAATAGACTTCGTCTCCGTATCTGGTCTCATATTCAATGAGCCTTGCAATTCGCTGCGGGTCAACCAGGCTATTAAGTACGGATACTTGTCTGCCTCTAAATCCATCGACAAAGTCAGCCTGATTCACGCGTCCCAGGATTTCTTCGTTCAGAACCCACGAAGGATCACTGAAAGCATGTGTTCTCAGAAAATCCATAGCCTCTTTTTGGATAGCATGCGGCACGGGTTCGTAAACAACCCCTTCCTGATCGAATGTTTTATGGTTTTCATACACACCTCCTACATTCGATGTTACGTGACCCATGTAGCGGCTCCACTGCCCAAGAACCTGGCCGTACAATTCACTCAGTTCAGAGAAATCTTCACCTTCCCGGGATATCCAGTCAATCAGGTTGTCGGTTATTACCTGAAGATTGGCGATGCCATACTGGCTGGCCCGAACATTATCATCACCAAGCGCTTCATTTTGCGACCTGGGGTCAATTCGTGAACCGGTCTGCCGGCCATAGAAAAATCGCGGATCATCGGCGCGTTCTTTCGTCCACTCGTGGAGGATTTTCTCCTGCTCTTCGAGCGGCATGTCGCCAAACCAGGTGTAACCCCATTTTACAGACCAGATATCGTAAGGACCAACCCTCGGGAAGAAATTGGTGACACCGTCGCCCGGCTGTGCAACGTAGTTGAACCGCGCATAGTCCATGATAGATGCGGCTGTGCCGTGGTTATCGGTAAAGGTAGGTGATCGCAGTGAATCGACCGGTATGGCATGGCTCGAACCAAAGTTGTGGGGCAGGCCGAGCGTGTGGCCAACCTCATGGGCCGATACAAATCGGATCAGCTCACCCATTACGTCGTCTTCGAACTGAACGGCGCGGGCTTCTTCATTTGCAGCTGCCGTTTGAACAAAATACCAGTTTCGCAGCAGGCGCATTACGTTGTGATACCAGCCGATGGCCGATGTCATAATCTGGCCGGAACGGGGGTCGTGTACGTGCGGACCAAAGGCGTTCTGAATGGGTGATGCAAAATACCGAATTGATGGAAAGCGGGTATCTTCCAGACTGAAATCCGGATCTTCTTCCGGTGTTGGAGCCATTTTTCCGTAAATGGCGTTTTTAAATCCGGCTGCCTCGAATGCCACCTGCCAGTCGTCAACGCCCTGAATCAGCCAATCGCGCCACTGTTCGGGTGTTGCATGATCGATATAGAAGATGATTGGCTCCTCAGGTTCAACCAGTTCACCGCGCAAGTACGCTTCAGGATCCTTGGGAACGAGCTTCCACCTTGTTATATGGCTCACAGGCTTGGCACGATGCTCTTCAGTTCCGTAATCGACCTGATTTGCAGTAAAAAAGCCAACTCTTGCATCAGGCCGCCTTGGCTGCATCGGTTCTTCAGGCAGCAAAATCATACTATGATTGATCTCAAGAGTAATGGTGTTGGCATCAGCGTTTGATGGCGGATTGGCCGCATCGTAGGTGATGATATGGCGAGCCTCCACATTTTCGGGGAAAGCACGGATCGACTCAATAAAGGTGCGGTTGCCGTCAACCCTTCGAACCTGGAACCGTTGTCTGAAGGTTCGCTGGAGCCCGATTGCCGGAACGTCGGTGGTAAACATGCCGGTCACATCAATTACAGTGCCGGTGGTGTCTTCATTAAAGGCCTTTATGTCGAACGAGGCCAGGATCGGCTCAAAGTTGGAGTTTCGAACGGCTTCAAAAACAGGGAGAGTATCGCTGGCAGTATTGCTGAACGATACGCGGCGAAGCAGGATCTTGTTGTCGCGACGTTCCCAGCGAAGTACCTGGTTGTTGTTGCGCATCCCGCCATAGTTGATGCCGTCGGCCGTGCGGGCAATCCGCGAAACCATCAGCATCTCGCGGCCGAGAACATCATCCGGAATTTCGTAGTAGTAGGTATTATCGTCTTTGTAAACATTGAACAGGCCTTCATCCTTCTCAAAGTCATCTTTGATCACTTCGGAGAAAGCTTTGATATCATTATTTGCAGAAGGGCCCATCATCGCTCTTGAGGGCGGTCGATCACTTGGTCTCTCAGGCTGAGCCGGTTCGGTTGTGGCACATCCGATAGCCAGTATACCCGACAGCAGCAAAAGAGAAAGGGTACGTACTGAATTCATCATATGTATAATTGTATTAAAGATTGTAGCTTGGAAAAGGTGCAGTTTAACCAGCAATAGTTCAAGTGCAAACTTTTTCTTAATGTAAAATCTTGATAATTGCCGGGATGTGCATTCAAGTCAGAATCATTGGGAAACTGGTAATTGGATGACAGGTCGATCCTATGTAGGGTTTATACACAAATGGAAAAAATTCACTTTGAAGCCCCGGTATTTACCGCAGAAGCTGCAATACAAGCCGCACGTACCGGTGTTGACCGGTTAGAGCTTTGCAGCTCATATGCTGAAGGTGGTGAAACTCCGGGCGTGGGAATGCTTTCCTGGCTGAAGAGAAAAGTCGCTATTCCTGTATTTGTGATGATACGTCCGCGGGGTGGCGATTTTGTCTATACCCCGGATGAATTTGAGGTGATGGCTGAGGAGATCCGACAGCTGGATGCCGCCGGCGCCGACGGTTTTGTATTTGGCGCATTGCTGCCCGACGGAACTGTGAATACGGAGGCTTGCAGTGATCTTGTTGAGGCCGCTGCAGGTAAACCGTGTACGTTTCACCGGGCATTCGACCTGAGCCGGAATCCGGATGAGTCGCTTGAAGCCATTATAGGATGCGGTTTCAGTCGCATACTCACGTCAGGGATGAAAAACAGTGCAGGGGAGGGGCTGCGGTTGATTATTCGCATGCTGGAGCTGGCCGGAGACCATATCATCGTGATGCCCGGCGGCGGACTCAAACCGGAGCACGTTCATACACTGAAGAAAACCGGCCTGCTAAAGGAGATTCATGCAAGCTGTAAAAAGATCCGTGAATCGGAAATGAACTTCAAAAATACCGGGGTTGAACTGCATTCAAACGATGACGGAGCGGAAGGCGTTTTAAGCTTTTGTGATGAAGTTTATTACAGATTCCGGCAAGTTCTGGATACAGATGAATAAGGGCGCAATTCAACACAGAGCCAAAATCATCGAACCTGATTAGTTCTCATTCAATCAAATCTGAAAAAATACGACACGGGGATCCATGGTATCAAAGAAAATTGAATTTGAAGGGGCA
Source organism: Balneolaceae bacterium (assembly GCA_003561515.1). Classification (GTDB taxonomy): domain Bacteria; phylum Bacteroidota; class Rhodothermia; order Balneolales; family Balneolaceae; genus Rhodohalobacter. The sequence goes on along the minus strand of PWWL01000350.1, from coordinate 2,037 downwards.
CTGGGTGAAACACTGTCGGCGAGAGTCGATCGGCCCGATGGCGAGCATAAGGCGTGCGCGCTGTTTGCCCACTGTTTTACCTGTTCAAAAAACCTGAAGGCGGTGGGGAATATCGCAAAAGCGCTGAACCGGAAAGGTGTGCTGGTATTCCGGTTCGACTTTACCGGACTGGGCGAAAGCGGCGGCAGCTTTGAGGATACCAACTTTAGTTCGAACGTGGAAGACCTGGTTGCGGCGGCCGATTATATGAAAAAGAAGATGGGAGGGCCTACCATCCTGATCGGCCACTCGCTCGGCGGGGCTGCCGTTTTGCAGGCTGCATCAAAGATAGATACAGCAAAGGCGGCGGTCACTATCGGGGCGCCATCCGAGCCGAAACATGTGGAGCATCATTTCGAATCGAAACGGGAAGAGATCGAGAAAGAGGGGGCGGCCGTTGTAAAGCTTGCCGGAAGGCCGTTCCGCATCAAAAAGCAGTTCCTGGATGATCTGGATAAAACCAAAATGGACAGCTTCATCGAGAACCTCGACCGCGCACTGCTTGTGATGCACGCCCCGCTCGATGATACGGTTGGAATCGATAATGCCGCTCATATCTACAAAATGGCGAAACACCCGAAAAGCTTTATATCCCTGCACGAAGCCGATCATCTGCTTACCAATGAGAAGTTCAGCATCTATGCGGGCTCGGTGATTGCGGAGTGGGCGGAGATTTATCTATGAATTGAAATTATGAAAATAAGAATATTCCATCCTGGTACGTATTCTGATTTAGTATGGTAACCGGGATCGAAATATCCGGCCGGTTTCAGGAGCTGTGAAATAAATCAGCTTGTTTTCAGGATCAATTGTGAAGTCTGCAAACATCGGCTCTTTTTCCGGGATATGGTAAATCCTGTCAACCTCACCTGACTCGTTCACAAGTACAAGCTGCCGCGGAGTCTCTTCAAAAGGTGTCCACAAGAGATAGATATTACCACTGATGACTTTCATTGATGTAATGAACCGCCATGTGGGAACTGTGCCAGGTGCGCCGGGTTCACGGGCTCTTTCTACTGCCCGTTCAAAAATAAGATCGTTTACAGGCAGATCGATTTGTGATTCCCAGACCAGTTCACCCTCAGCTGTATACTTGTGAAGGAGGCTGTATGAATCAAGGAAGACGTAGAGGTGATCATTACTGAAATACATGGTAACTCTGTTTTTAAAGAGTTCCGGAATTTCTCCCTGTTGAAGCCTTCTTCTTTCAATTTCCAAATCGCCGGGCCGGTATTCCTCGCCCATGGCTTTTCCAAAGTACTGTGTTGATCCGGATTCGGTATCTGTTTTTCGTATGAGAGCGCCGTTTGCACCCATTGCTGCCTTGAAATAAACACCGCCGTGTTTAACAGAAATAATGCGTTCGGCCATACCAGTGTCAAAACTGAAAGATTTAATGAAGTTGCCCGCTTTTGAAAACTGATTGACCCGAAGCAGGTCCGGATCTATAACATAAAGGTAGTTTTCTGTTTTTTGAAGGTACCGGGCTGCGACTGTCTCACCGGGTCCCTGGCCCTCACCGCCAAAACGATTGATCAGCTTTGCTTCAGGATCAAAAACAAGAACTTCATTGGTTGGATAGTCTAATACGGCAATGAATCCGTTATCAAGTAAAACGATTTGACCAGGGAGATACAATCCCTGATTAATGAAATCAACGAAAATGACAGGCTCATCTATTTCAAAAGATTCTATGCTTTCTAATATGGACTGATTGTCGGATGGTTGACAACCAATCAGACAAATCATAACTATCAACATGAATCTATTCAACAGGTAGCGCATTTTAAAGGGGAGTTGAAATTTGATTTGTTTTATTCGTTTAGCGACAATTTGTCAACGAACTCGTAAAAATGATCCCGACAGCGGTCGGGATCTTGGAGTTTGGCTAACATCTCATGTTTGTTAGTGCCGAAAGGGCCGGGTTTTGCTGTTTTTTATAGGTTCGTGATTGAAGTTTTTTAGACACGAAGCCGGAGAAACTCAACCCGAGATGTT
>PWWL01000321.1 GCA_003561515.1 Balneolaceae bacterium | reverse complement strand
TCTTTCGGAACCCATCTTGGATATCAGTGGAGCCGCACCGGAATTTATGCCGGCATACACGGCGGTTCTCTATGGAACCTTGAGTTTGCCGGTTTGAATGAGCTGAATGGAGTTCAGGAAAATGTTTTCATGCCTGCAGCTGGCGCTGACGGCACTTTGTTCGGAGGGGTGCAGATGGGTGCCAAATATTATCTGTTCCGTTTCCTGAGAGTTGAGGCAGAGTACAGAAACAGTTCATTTCTCAGAGACCTGTTTAGTGGCCCTGTATCCAATAGGTTTACTCCGGATGCATCCGACGTTCGGTTCAGCACATCTTCCTTCAGAGCGGGAATTGCAATTTCCATACCGTTCAGATCACGCAGGTTTGAACAGATTGATCCTGAACGTTCGGCCGGCCGAAGATCACTCCCACCCCTGATTAGTGCTTCGGGCGTAAATTTCGGTTCGCCGATTCCCGGTCCTGCACATGTTACCTCACCATTCGGACAGCGCTGGGGGCGCTTGCACGAGGGTATCGATCTTGACGCGCGAAGAGGCGATAACATTATTGCTGCCGCTAATGGAATAGTTGAAACGGTAAGATACTCTGCTACCTATGGCCGCAAAGTCATTATTCGGCACGGCTCGGCGTACACAACTCTCTATGCCCACTTGAATTCTGTTTCCGTCCGCGAAGGAGATTCTGTGCGAAGGGGCGAGGTTATTGGCAGGGCCGGTGATTCGGGGGTCGCCACAGGCGTACACCTTCATTTTGAAATACGGCGCGACGGAGTAGCCATTAATCCGGAAAGATACATACGATTTTAAACCAACCCATTGCCAGACAGCCGGAACAGACCGCCTGTATAGTTCAATAAATCTAACCTTTCTGCATACAATAGGATGACCAATCAGCATGTTTATCGATGAAGATGAGAGAATTCTGAAGTCCCGGAATTTGCACTTTATCTGATTCTTGAATTTATTATCATCAAACTGTACACAACAACAATTTCATTTACAGACAATAATTCACCGAGAGTCACCATGTTACGAACCGCTATTTATGTTATGCTTGTTCCTCTGTTCTTTTCGACAGAACTGCTTCAGAATGCCGATGCACGGCAGAGTGAGCCCATTGCCGAGCTGCGCAATCACGGGCCGGAGAATATACCTGAATCACTTAAAACCCTGGTTCAATATTTCGATCAGCGAGGCGTAGACCTGGCAGCGCTTCTCGAGGATTCACGTTTTGAGCTGTATGAAGGTATTACTCAAAGATTTACAAGATCCGCTGAGCGACGTACCCCTACCCTCGAGCAATACAAACGAATTCTCGGTTTTGAGGATAAAAAACGAAACATCCGTGGCTTCATAGATACAAACATGGAACAGCTCATCAAAGCCGAGGATGAGTATGATATTCCGCGATACGTAATCGCAGCCATTATCGGTGTAGAGTCTGACTTTGGAAAAAATATTGGCAGCTTCAATCCGCTGAATGCCTATGTATCGATGTATGCTGAGAACTACCGGGCCGAGTTTGCACGCGCACAGCTTGAGGAGCTGCTCAAGTTTACGACACGCAATAACATCGATGTTTTTGAACTGAAATCGAGCTATGCCGGTGCCATGTCGTTCGCCCAGTTCATCCCCTATTCGGTGAACCGATGGTGGGTTGGTGAAGACCTGTTCGATATGAACAACAACATTCTTTCGGTGGCCAATTACCTGGCTCATTTCAAAAATGTTACCGGCAGCCTTGAACGGGCTGTTTTCCGCTACAATCCAAGCCAGCTTTACACAGATGCGGTACTCGCCCTGGCGGCCGAAGCTGAAAAAATGTACAACTAAGGCAGGGGCAGATGAAAGCCCTGCCCCCTTTCATTTCCAGATCCGACCTCCGGCAAAATCCTATTGAGCGGGCAGAAACCGTTCCTTCGGCCTGGTACACTGAACCCGGAATGAAAGTAATTGAGCGGGTGGCAATCTTTGAGAGGGAATGGCAGCTTGCCGGCCATATCAGTGAGATTCCGGAGCCGGGCGATTCACTATGCAAAACCATAGCCGGAAATCCGGTTCTCATCATTCGTGATCCAGCAGGTGAAGTTCGGGCTTTTTTCAATGTGTGCAAGCACCGGGGCGGTCCGGTTGAAGTTAAGAAAGGGACCACAACCGTGCTTCAGTGCATGTACCACGGGTGGACCTACCTCACCGATGGCTCACTCAGGGGTGTTCCTCAGTGGGACCGCGTAGACCTGTTTGATAAAAAAGACTTTGGCCTCACCCCGGTGCCCATGGAAATCTGGCAGGGGCTGATTTTTGTGAATGTGGGGGATTCCCCCGAACCCTTCATGAGCGTGGTTGATGGCATATCCGAGAGGATCGCACCCGTGAGGCTCGATTCACTGAAGTTTCATTCGAAGGAGACCTATCACATCGGCTGCAACTGGAAAGTGTATGCCGATAATTACCTGGAGGGATATCACATCCCTATCGTACACCCCGAGCTTGCAAAACTGCTCGACTATAGGAACTACACAACCGAAGCGGCCGGCCATTACTCACTTCAGTACAGTCCGTTTCAAAGCAGCGATTCGGATAATCTCTACGGCGCCGAAGACGGGGAAGCCTATTATTATTTCATCTACCCGAATATTATGCTCAACATTCTGCCCGGGCGGCTTCAAACCAATGTGATACTTCCCGTGGATGAAAACCGGTGCGTCGTGGAGTTTTACTACTACTATACGGATCCCGAATCACCGGGTGCGAAGAAGTTAATTGCTGACGACAAAGCCTACAGTGAAATGATACAGCAGGAAGATATTGAAATCTGCGAAACGGTTCAGCGAGGGCTTCATTCAAAGGCCTACAACAAAGGCAGGTTTTCCGTGGAAAGGGAGCTTGGCGTTTATCACTTCCAGAGCTGCATTAAAAACTCACTGCGCCGGCATTTCGGTCTGTAAATCTTTCCAAAAGTCGGATCGTAGGCATACACAAAGGTTCTCCCCTCGTTTTTTTATCACAGCGTTGATCTGAATTCGGGCTCAGGGTTTGATCATTTGTTTCATCGAAGCCCCCGGGATGAACCGGTGTTATTATGTTGGACACGTCTACGACGTTTTATAGTGAGCATTTTGACAATACGTTGCCATCAACCTCAGACAATATCCATCAGAAATGTCGGAGGCATGACCTACATCATATCCCTGCCTGTGCTAAAGCTTCGGCAGATAGGCCCGGATTTCAATCCGGGGTTTGTTGGTAACAGTTCACCCAACCTCCGGCCGGGATTTTCGGAAAATTACAAAATCATAATCCGGAGGTTTGTCTGCGATCTCCGAAATGAGAGCAGTGGGGGCCATACCCGTTTATGGGCTTTCCCGTGAACCCCTCGGTTTGAATCACGGCGTTGATCTGAATTTGGGCTCGGGGTTTTGGGGATTGATTCCATTTTAAATCTACCGACCAGACGTTTCTCCGAAACGTGCCTAAGAACGCAGATGTGAATTTCTTTGAAATTCATTTGGATTCGGTAGAAGCAGTATGACGATATACACGAAAGAATAGCATGTGCATCAAATTCAGAATGCCGTAGGCATGTCTCATTTTGTAGCCCCGGGCGGTTTTTGCCCGGCAAAAACAAGCCCGGGGTTAGGACGGCAAAGCCTCCACCTCCGGCCGGGATTTTCAAAAAACCACGTGGCTGTAATCCGGAGGTTGTACGTGATCTCCGGAGTAGGTGCCGTGGGGACCATGCCCTTTGGCTGTTCATCACGTGAACCCCTCGGTTTGGATCACGGCTTTGATCTAAATTTTGACTTGCGCACCTGCTCCCGAACGGTTTCAGGACTCGGTAAAGGAAAGGGCTGGTTACAACTGAGGGCCGATGATCTGCGTTACCCATCCGGCAAACTTTTGCCACGATGATCGGTTTTCCCAGTGATCGATGGTAAAGCGGTCTGATTGTGTGAGATCATTCTCGAAGTTACCCACCATCTGCTCTGCGAAATTCTGATCCAGGATATTGAGATTGGTTTCATCATTAATTCGGAATGACCGGTTGTCGAAATTGGATGAACCCACGCTAACGTAGAGGTCGTCCACGATCATCAATTTGGCGTGATACATTCCCGGACGGTATTCATACATTTCAATCCCCGCCTTCAGAAGATCGCCCCATCGGTTATGGGAAGCATACCGCAGATAGGGCTGATCAATTTTTTCGCCCGGAGTGAGAATCTGAATCCGAACCCCCCTCTCTGCTGCATCTACAAGGGCGTCGATCACTGAATGGTCAGGAAAGAAATAGGCATACGCCAGCCGGATCGACTCACCGGCTGATGCAATGAGATAAAGCTTATTCTTTCGGATTCGCTTCTCTCCTTCTCTTGGATTGCTTGAAGTTACCTGCATTAGAACTGTCCCCGTTGTATCCGGCTCGGGATAGAACTGATCACCTGTCAGGAGTTCACCTCGCGATGCCACCCAGTTCTCGGAAAAAGCACCCTGAAGTTCCTTTACCACGGGCCCCTTAACCCGGTAGTGATAGTCTCTGTAACCGCCCTCCTCAACGGGTGGAAGCCAGTCGTCGGCGGTGTTGGCGCCGCCTGTGTAGGCTATTTTTCCATCCACAACCAGCAGCTTGCGGTG
>PWWL01000388.1 GCA_003561515.1 Balneolaceae bacterium | reverse complement strand
GGAGCCTGAACGGAGGCAATAACACGGGTTCGGCCGTCTGAATCTATCAGAAATACATTACCCTGGCGGTCTGAGCCAATGAGCTCATCCCCGGTTAAAAATATACGATGCGCGGTTCTGTTCACTTCAACCCGCTCGTCGTGCTCAACTATGGCGCCATCATCATCGGCCCCTATTCTGAAAATATCAATGCGATTGTTGCCGCTGAGCACATAAAGCACACGGTTCTGGTCTGCGGCCAGATCGATAACCTGGTGCCCCCGGAATCGATCCCTGTCGATCCATTGCACGTCCGAGTCAACGCTTTCGGGACTTTCAAGGCTAAGCATGCCAAGCCCTCCGCTGCCCAGGGCGAGGTAGAGATAGTTGCCGACACGGCGGGCAGATCTGGGCTCGTTAGGCAGTACCGTGGATGAGTAAACACCCAAAACCGAAGTGGGTTCTATCACCGTAAGGCGCCTGCCGTTGCCATACAGGTAGGCAAAACGGATGTCGCTCTCCATGATGTTTCCGCGTTCCTGCATGCCGGTGGATGTGTAGAGCCACTGCAGCGAATCGCTGTGTGCCCTGAAAACAACAAGGCCTTCAGTTTCGGAAAGAACATAGAAATGAGACTCGGAGCTTTCCAGTGTCAGCACATCAGGGATTTCCATCTGCTGCCGGAAATCCTGGCTCCACTGCGCATGTGCCCGGTCAGAATTCGAAAAGAGAAACGAGACGCAAAGGAGTGCCGAAGCAAGTATGGTTGTATGCAAATTGGTCATTGGTTTAGAGCCATCCATGTTTTTTGTACCATCTCAGGGTTCGTGAGATGCCTTCTTCCAGAGAGTATTCCGGCCTGTAATGTAATTCGTTTTTTGCCTTTTCGTGCGAACAAGTCCATTCTAAAATCATTTCGTTCGCTTTTTCCCTGTTTATAACGGGATATGTACCAAAAAATGACGCGGTTGTTTCAACTGCACCGGCAATTTTCTTCACCCATCCGGGCCTGATTTTTACCGCGATGTTTTTACGGCCTAAAACGTTGGTCACAATATCGCGAATCCGATTCCAGTTGGCAATTTCATCTCCGCTGATAAAATATGTGTGTACACCCGTTTCTGTTTGTTCGCCCGCTTTCAATATACCCTGTATCACATCCTTTACGTAGACAATGCTAAGTTCCGGGTGGTATCCATCGCCTACAATGGGAGCGATACCGTACTTCATCATCTTGAAGAGGGTGTAGATCTGATCTTCCCGTGGACCATAAACCGCCGGAGGCCGTATAATGGTAATCGACATATTATCTCCGGCAACATTATGAATCATCTCTTCCATCCTTTTCTTCGATTCTCCATACCTGCTAACGGGCTTCATCGGTACATTCTCTGTTATTGGCGAACCGTTGCTCGGCCCGGCGGCTGCAAGCGATGAAGTAATCACAAGCTTTCTGATTCCCAGTTTTTCAGCAATGCCCAGTAAATTCTCCGTGGCATCTACATTGGCATAATCAAATTCCTTTTGGGAAGGAGCCTTCACAACGCCTGCAAGATGGTATATGATGTCTACATCTTTCAGAGCTTTCTCCAGCGTCTTAATGGAGTGGAGGTCGCCTTTAACGCGTTCAAAATCTTTACCCTCGAGCCATTTATCGGAGCTGCGCACAAGGCATTTAACGTTCTTTACGGAAGAATTTTCGATGAGGGAGTCTGCAAGATGGCTGCCGATAAAACCTGTTCCGCCGGTAACAAATACGTTCATTAAATTTGTATATTCAACCCGTTTATTTTTAGGAAATCTGAGACAGAAGCGACAGAGGCAATAGCATTAAGCGGCATCAGCTGATGGTTAATCAAAATTATTCAAATTTAGTCCGAGGCGCGATCAAAGATACGAAGTTGACGATTGCATTTAAAACCCAATGAGCAGGTTCAGGCTGGCACTATTTACCGGGAATTACAACCACATTCAGGATGGCGTATCCCTTACCCTGAATCGTCTCGTGCGGTATTTGCTTGACAATGATGTAGAGGTTCTTGTTTTCGGGCCTACCATTGCTGAGCCGGCACTCGATCACGCAGGCACGCTCATTCCGGTTCCATCCATTCCGGCTCCCGGCAGGCCCGAATATAGGGTGTCGGTCTCTTTTCCGAAAAAAACCAAAAAACAGCTGCAGGAATTTAATCCTGATCTCATACATATTGCATCACCTGATATTCTGGGATATAAAGCGATGAAGTGGGCCCTGAAACACGAAAAGACTGTGGTATCATCGTATCATACCCACTTCACCAGCTATCTGAAATATTACCGGCTGTCGCTTCTTGAACCGCTATTGTGGAGATACCTTTCCTGGTTTTACCGAAACTGCCGGCAGCTTTATGTGCCCACCCCATCCATGGTTGATGTGCTGAATGAGAAGGGAATAGAATGCGATATGAAAATTTGGGCAAGAGGTATAGAAACCGACAGGTTTAGTCCCGGAAAGCGCGACGAAGCCTGGAGGCAAAAACAGGGTTTCGGCTCCGAAGATGTTGTGGTTACATTTGTATCGAGGCTGGTTTGGGAGAAAAATTTAAAGGTGTATGCCGACGTGCTGAAAAAGCTTATGCAAAACTACAATCATGCGAAGGCGATGGTGGTGGGCGATGGGCCGGCAGGCGAGGAATTGAAAGCAATACTGCCTGATGCCGTTTATACAGGCTTTCTGAAAGGGGAGGAGCTGTCGCGTGCTTATGCCAGCAGTGACGTTTTCTTTTTTCCATCTGATACGGAGACCTTTGGTAATGTAACCCTCGAAGCAATGGCAAGCGGACTCCCATGCGTGGTGGCCGATGCCGTAGGAAGTAAGTCGCTGGTGCAACACGAAGTAAACGGATTTCTGGCACCGGCAGAAAAAAGTGATTTCTTTTACACGTATATTGAAAAGCTGATCACGGAAAGTGAGCAGAGGCAAAAAATGGGTGATGCTTCCTTAGAAAAAGCCAAAGAGTACAGTTGGGGCGCTATAAATGGAAAACTGCTCAGTTTCTATGAACAGATATTGAATCAGGATTCGTAACCGTGCGTATACTATACATCTCACATTTGCACCCTCCGAAAGGACAGCCGCTTGAAAGCGTAGGCGGCATGCAGAATGTTAGCATGCAGATGGTGAGAGCCCTGAAAGAAAGAGAGAATGTTGAGGTTGATACAATTATTCTGAATGCCTCATGGAGATTTATTGGTATAAAAACCTTCTTTTTTCTCTTTTCACTCTTATGGAGGATACGCGGAGCCGTGAAGCGATTTGAGCCCGATGTGGTGCTTTTTTCATCGATGGTTACAGCGGGTGTGCTGCCTTTTTTGATGAGAAAACCTGACGTGCCATTTGTAACCATCAACCACGGCCAGGATGTTACCCTTCCTGTATCGATATATCAGTGGTATCTCCCAAAAGTTTTTCGGTGTCTCGACGGGGTGATTTCGGTATCATCGGCTACCCGGCAGGCATGTATAGAGAGGGGCATGGCGCCGGAAATCGGGGTGGCACTTCCTAACGGCTTCGATGCAGACGTAAAGAAAAAGCTGCCTGATAAAGACGAGGCAAAAAAAATACTTGGTGATGAATTTGATATGGACTTTAGTCAAAAACATCTGCTGCTAACAGTTGGTAGACAAGTAAAAAGAAAAGGGCATCAATGGTTCATCGAAGAGGTGCTGTGCAAAATACGCTCTGATGTTGCTTACCTGATTATTGGAGACGGCCCTGAACATGAGACGATCAAAACTGCAAGGAAGAACTCGTCTTTGAAACAAAAAATCATTATCGCCGGTAAACAACCCGAAAACATACTGAACGCTGCCTACGCTGCTGCCGACCTGTTTGTAATGCCAAACATTCCTGTTGAGGGGGATATGGAAGGGTTCGGGATTGTGCTGCTTGAAGCCAATCGCGCCGGAGTGCCGGCAATAGCGTCCGACCTGGAAGGTATCAAAGATGTGATCGAGCAGGGAATTAACGGCTATCGGATTCCGGTTGGGAATTCAGAAGCCTTTGCGGAGAAGGTTGACACCGTCTTAGCCACTGAGCTGAAAACACTCTCTGATACGTCCGCTTCATATGTTGTTGAAACCTTTAGCTGGAGATCGGTAGTTGGACGATATTTGGAGTTTTTAAAGAGCGTGTGAATTAAACGCTTAACAGTCGCGTTCAGTTAATTTGATACAAACGTAATACTAGGTATATTTACCTGATTAATGATAATGCAACACTTCGACATGGCGGAAATAAAAGCCAACACCACATTCCCCAGAGTTTTTAAGAAAGCGTACGATTTTACCAAAGCTGATGAGATAAAAGAACTGGGACTTTATCCCTATTTTAAGCCGTTGCAAGCCACAGATGGAACCACGGTAAAAATTGAGGGCCGTGATGTTATTATGGCCGGTTCAAATAACTATTTAGGACTTACAAACGATCCAAGAACCATCAAAGCGGCTCAGGATGTTATTTCTACGTATGGCACCGGATGTACGGGATCAAGATATTTAAATGGCACTCTCGACCTCCATCTCGAACTTGAAGAAAAGCTGGCAGACTTCATGAATAAAGAAGCCTGTGTATTATTTAGCACAGGCTATCAAACAAATGAAGGTGCAATCCAGACCATTGCCGACCGGAACGATATCATTTTTTCTGATCGCGACAATCATGCCTGTATTGTAGTTGGAACACAGGTGTCGAATGCAAAAACCGTAAGGTTCCGTCATAATGATATGGACCATCTGCAAACCCTGCTTGCCAAAGCTGATCCCAACGCAGGAAAGATTATTGTGAGCGATGGCGTATTCTCCATGTCTGGTACAATAGCGAAAATACCTGAACTGGTTGAACTCGCCAAAGAATATGATGCGGGTCTCTATTTGGATGATGCTCACGCGGTAGGAGTTATAGGTGATGGAGGCCGCGGTTCGGCTTCAGTTTTTGGTCTGGCAGACGAAGTGGATTTAATCAGCGGCACATTTTCAAAATCGTTTGCTTCCCTTGGCGGTTTCCTTGTGGGTGATCGGCAGGTAATTGAATATATCCGGCACAAATCACCTGCGCATATTTTCAGTGCCAGCATGCCACCTGCGAATGTGGCTACGGTTCTTAAATCTCTCGAAATATTACAGAGTGAGCCCTGGAGGCTTGAACGTCTCGAGGAGATTTCAAACTACATGAGAAAGAATCTCAGGGAACTTGGTTTTAACGTACTTGCCAGCCAAACGCCCATCATCCCCGTGGTAATTGGCGAAATGATGAAGTGCTTCCAATTCTGGAAAGATTTGTTTGAAGAAGGTGTTTACGTAAATGCAGTCGTTCCACCGGCGGTACCAGCAGGCCAGTCTCTGGTAAGAACGAGCTACATGGCAACACATACCGATGAACATCTGGATAAAATTCTGGATGCATTTAAGAATGTTGGTATCAAACATGGCATTATCGATAAAAACGGAAAATCACTGATTGATGTAGAAGCATAGCCTGTGGAAACAGCAGCACCGAGCACAAACGCCATCACTATTGTAACCACCGACGCGGAAAAAAATCAGTTCCTGCGCTTCCCCTATCAGCACTATTCAGACCACCCATGGTGGGTGCCGCCCCTTTTGATTGAGCAAAAAAAGCTTCTCAATCTGGATAAAAACCCATTCTACAAAAACGCGGAGATAGCATTTTTTCTGGCTGAACACAATGGCAAACCGGCCGGGCGTATTGCCGCTATCATCGATCACAGGTACAACGATTTTCACAAATCCAAGACTGGTTTTTTTGGATTTTTTGAATGTATTGATAACCAGGCTACGGCCAGCCTGCTGTTCCGGGTGGCGGAAGACTGGCTTCGGAAGAGGGGGATGAGCGAAGTATTAGGCCCGGCGAATCCCTCCATGATGGATGAGGTGGGAATTTTGATTGACGGTTTCGAAAAGCACCCCGCCATCCTGATGCCATACAATTACGATTATTATGGCGGCCTGCTCGAAGGTGCAGATTATGAAAAGGCGATGGACATGTTTGCCTATCTTGTAACCCAGGACAGTGTTGATCGCAGCCGTGCGCTGCGTGCAGGTGAGATTGTAAAAAAGCGACTGCCGGGAATTTCTGTAAGGCCCATCAATCTGAAGAAAATCAGGGATGAGGTGAAGATTATCCGCAACATTTTCAATTCAGCCTGGAAGAACAACTGGGGTTACATACCGCTGAGCGAGGAAGAGTTTGATAACCTTGCATCGGATCTGAAGACAATTGCGGATCCCGACTTTGCCCATATTGCCGAGATTGACGGGGAACCGGTTGGATTTTCGGTAGCTCTGCCCGATTACAACCAAATTTTGAAAGACTTAAACGGCAAGCTGCTGCCATTTGGATTTATTAAGATTTTGCTGCGCAAGAGAAAGATCAACAAAATCAGGACGGCGCTTATGGGGGTGCTTCCCTCGCATCAGGGCAAGGGTATCGATGTGCTGCTGCACCGTGAGGCCATCCAGAACGGGCTGGTCAGAAACTACTATTCATCCGAAGTGGGATGGATTCTTGAGAGCAACGTGCAGATGGTGCGTGTGGCCGAAAAAATCGGCGGCCAGCTCGATAAAACCTACAGGATGTTCAGTAAGGATCTTTGAGTTCTGAGCTCGAAAGACTTTTGCTGCAAATCTAAAGCCTCAGAGGTTTTGCCGCAAAGGCGCGAAGAGCGCAGAGAGAAATAATCAATTTCAAAAACGGAAGCACAATTCCACAAAAGCTTTGTTGTGTAAACTTCAGCACAGGATAGCATTAATCCGTATACCGTTTGGACGCTGAGAGGAGCCCGCGCGAAAGGCGCACGCGGCCACGCTGACAGGTTCAGGTCCGCAAAATCATCATTAATAAATAATCAATAATAAATCCTGGCTCACCCCACACCAAAAAACTCCGACCTTTCCTTAAAGTAAGGTTCGAACACTTTTTTCAACTCCTTGTGCTCTGACTTGTCAAGGTCCGGGTCTTTTTTGATGAGGTTCCATGCATCGTTTTTGGCCTGTTCCAGGAGCAGCCGGTCTTCCACGATGTCGCCGTGTTTGAACTCGGGCAGGCCGCTCTGCTTGGTGCCGAGGAAGTCGCCGGGGCCGCGCAGCTTCAGGTCGGACTCGGCAATCTCGAAGCCGTCGGAGGTTACAGTTACTGTAAACTTTATGGAGTTAAATGAAGTTATATTTCCTGTTAATTGGTAGATAAGTATCCCGGGCTCTAAGAGTTACGAGCGTATTCAAATCAGAATTAACTACCGTAAACTGACAGGCCTACAAAACCTTTTTTTAATAAAATATTTAGTAACAACAAATATGTTCTATACAGGTTACTATAATTACAGTCAAATAGAGAGTTATCACTATCATGAAATCAATCATACAACAAGGGCCTTTTTTACTAGCCTTGTTACTTCTGGCAGGGTGTGGCCTTTTTGATAATGACCGGGGTTTAGGTATTTCCTGGCAGGACGAGGACCTGGAAGAGTATGTGGTTTACACTTACAACCGGGGTTTTGGCACGCTGGGTCAGGTGGATCCGGTTAGTGGAGAAGTCCTGTATGTGTTTACCGAAATCGACAGCATCATTACGGTAGTTCCCTCCCCGGACGGTACCAAATTATTTGTCAGTACATCCTCGGTTTCTCTGTGGACCAATCCCGGTGCGGTGTATGAAGTGGATGCCAAAAGCTGGGACTACCGTAAAGTATATGACCAGGCAGCCTACCTGAAGCGTACCCACGACGATGAGCTGTATTTTATTATCTCACCTGACCAGACCGGATTAAACCGTGCTTTTGGAAAGATAGAACCGTCTACCGGTGAATTTGAGGTGTTAGATAGCCTGGACGTCTCTTTCCGGCGCCACGATCACCGTTCGATAGCTGTTGACCGAACCCGAAGCCTGGTGTATTACTTTGATGAAAACGAAAAACTGGCCCGCCGTGATTGGATTACGGGCGAGCATGAGATCATGTACCCGGACACGACGTTTTGGTGGCAGGCCGAGCTTCATGTGAGCTACACCGGAAATTACATGTTTATGCCGGCCGGGCCGGTCATTGACCTGTGCACCCGGGAGATTATTGGCAGCCTGCCTACCAACAATTTTGGGATCATCGCCTCCCGCCGGGATGAAAAAGAAGTCTATATCACCGATCCGGGAAGATTATTCCATCCTTTGGATAATGTTACAGGTGTCATTACAGTATACAACCCTACAAAAAACCAAATCGGAAATTCGTTTAAGCTTGTACAGGATGAGACGGGGTACCCATTTAGAACCTTTACTATTGATTTAACCGAACAAGAACGATATGCGGTTATTGGAAGCAGGGGAGCTGTGTTCGTCACAGTTGATTTAAAGACAAGAACATTGATAAATGAGATTAAGCCATTTGATGACATTAATAAAATCGGAAGATACTATGTTTTAGCCAAACGGCTATAAGATATTCCACAATCAACCATTAATCCAATGGAGGCCCTATGAAACAAGCAGCCATATACATCATGATCAGCTTGATATTTGCACTTAGCCCGATGGAAGGATACAGCCAAACCGAATGGTATTACGGCTGGAACGGGGAAATCAAGGAACTGTATCCAATAAAAGGCGAGTTTTCTATAATACTACCAAAAGAAAATGACCTGCAAGAATTCTGGACGCAGATGCAGGCGGATGTTCCATCTCTGCGATATCAAAAAATATCGTCAAAGGATGGCCGGTATCTCTACCGTCTCTCTGCTGAGGAAGCCGTTGAAAATGTACAAGAGCTCAAAAGTCGGATATCAAAACACAACGGCCTGGCCCGGCAAGTGGCCGCCATTCTTCCCGTGTTTGTGGCGTGGTGATCGACGGAAACTTTTCTTCGACAGGCACCTCTTCCACCCTGCTTGTGGAAGGAAACCCGGTTATGGAACAGGCCGCCTCGCTGAACAACATTGAACTGACCGTGGAAGAGGGCGGGCATCTTGCTGCCCTTTCGAACACCAGCACCTCCGATCTGAACAGCGAAAACTTCACCCTGTATGGAAACACCGGCCTCGGCAGCGGGTTCCTTCTTGAGAATACAAGTCAGGATATTTTTTGCATGTCTTAACAATTTACACGTATTTATAAATAGATCAGTCTTCCCTGTTGTCCGTTATGAAGAACACCTCTCCCATTCCTACAGAATTCCTCTTGGCTATAACAGTTCCATTCAATAAAAGGAAAGTACTGAATCAGGATACCTGATTAGACTTCTTAATCAACTAAAGAAATTAAAACAATGAAAGTTAAACACTTGAGTTTGATTTCGTTATTGATTGCTCTAACTATCCACAGTTGTGGAATTCTCGATTCTTCGGATAACCATCCTCCTCCCGAAATACCGGATAATGTGGTTTTGTACGCCACCGTATTCGGCCAGGGGCAGGGAATTTGGACCTTTGATCCTCAAAACCTGGAAGTGCAGGATACTCTTGCAACCGGTTCTTCCTGGTCGATAAACTTTTCTCCGGTTTACAGGACGGTTTACTCAGCTTGGAGAGATTCTGAAACTAATATAAGTTCTGTTTATGCTATCGACATAGCGTCAGGAGATAAAGTAAAACAACAAGAACTTTGGAATTCCCATGTACAAATCGATAGATCCGGAAAAAAATTGATAAGTATGGGTGGAATCCAGCCGGGAATCCAGGTACTGGATGCACAAACATTTGACATAATTTTTGAAGGACATACTCAATTTATTAATAACCGCATGGCCCAAGTTGCGGCATCCCCAATAGAAAACAAAGTTTTTGCCTTGATACAAACATATGGAGAAAGTGGTTTAACAGGTGTAATGATTTTCAATTACGAATCTTATGAGGTAGAAGCAATTATTCCGTTAACCGAAGACGAAGACCGCCGCCGGAGCATGCAGGGTTCATACATCGATATAAGCCCGGACGGGCGGTATGTGTATGCCACGGTATTTAACTGGCAAGGCGGGGGAGGATACGGCAGTTTTCATGTAATAGATGTGGAAACAGGGCAACAGGTTTTTGAAGCTCCCTGCGGTGGGTTTGCCTGGCTGGGCGTATCGCCGGACGGGCGCCATGTTTATCTATCCGATTCTGCCGGTACACCCTTTCACACTGTTGGGATCTCCTACGAGTTTATTCCGACCAATGAGATTTTACGGTATGATGTGAACCGCAGACAAATAGATACATTTGCAAGAGGCGGCAGTGATTTTGGCCTCTCCGGTACAGAAATTGATTTATTAATCACCAGCTCCATTGCCGTGGCTCCCGACAGTCGCTCCATGTTTATCAGGGTACTGAGCGCAGGCATGACAGAGGAAGGAATTTCACCAAGATTAATACATGTAAATACACGGACCAGGGAACTTCTAAATGTTTATACCCAACCGCCCGACCCGGATGGGTTTGTAAGATCTTGGTTACATCAACTCAAAATAGGTTTCAGGTCTGATTAAGCAAACATAAACCAATGACGTGTAGTCATGAAAACATTCATAAAACCAATAGGTAAATATACTTGTTCAAGTGTATGTAATTAAAGACACGGAGAACTCTAATGAGTGAACTGTACCCATATCGTTGGATCTATATTAGCTGTCTAAGCGTTCTTTTGATTACCGCTGTCTCTTGCGGCCTGTTCGACAGCGATTCATCACATAGTACAAATATTGTATGGCAGGAGGAAGACCTGGATGATTTTGTGCTCTATGCTTTCGGCCCCGGTGACAGTACCCTGGCTGTGATTGATGTTGCCTCCGGAGAGATACTCAAGCGCATTTCGGGTTTTAAGGGTTTACGATCGATAGCAGCCGATGAAGAGGGCTCACGATTGTATATCAGCACAGGTGAAGGTCATGCCGGCGCCAACCCGGGGTTTATTTATGAGGTGAATACTTCCAACTGGCAGTCCGAAATCCTATACGAGCATGCCTCCCACCTGCTGACAAACAGACGTGGTGGAATATATTTTATCACCAAACAGAGAAGTCCGTCAACCGGCTTTGCCATACCGGACAGACTGTTCGGTAAAATTGATCAATCCACCGGGACGGTTACGGAGTTGGATTCGATATATGTTCGTTGGGGTGCTGACAATGATGATCGTTTAATTGAAATCCATCCCTCCAAGCCCTTGGTTTATGCCGTTGATGGCAATAACAGGCTGTATAAGTATGATTATGACTCCGGTGAAGTCAATTATATATTTCCTGATCTATCCTTTCAACCGTTTGGGAGAATTACATTATCTGGCTGCGGTGAGTTCCTTTACATCACCGGCGGACCGGTGCTGGATCTTGCGAATGAGCAGATTGTGGGTTCTGTTCCGGTCTGGCGATTGGGCTGGGGAGTTTCAAGACGGGATGGTAAAGAAGTGTATTTCACGGATCCGGGAGGCCGGTTTGGCAGCGACCCCCCTTCATCTTTGAGGGTTTACATATACGATCCTTCGCAAAACCGGATCGTTGATGATTTCTATTCCGGATCTGCCAATCGTATTCAACTGTCCCCCAATGAACGCTATGCGATTGCCAGTGTACGAGTTTGGTATATGATTCTGGATTTGAAAACCCGAAGCCAGATAGAAGTATTTGACTATTCGGGAGAAAATTATCAATCCATAAGCCATTTTTATCTCGCACCCAGGCCGCCAGGCCTGTAAAAGATCAATCAAAACAAGGAGAACGCCATGAAAACCCGATACTGTTTCATGAACCGAACGATGGCAGGCATTGTCTTTGCTGTTGCCATTTTGTTAATCCCTGTTTGCGCATTTTCCAATCAGGATTTTTATTACACCTTCGACGGGAAAAAAGTACACCTTGAAGTAGCTGCCGATCAGTTTGTGGTTAAACCTGCAGAGCCGGATTTATCTGCCGCTGAGGTTCAAAGCAGGCTTCAGGTTCATCTGCCTGTAAGCAGGGTACAGCCTGTAAGGGGCCTTCAAACAGACGGCTATTTTGAAGTTCATGTACAACACCCGATAGCCGACCCTCAAGCTGTGAGAGAAGAGCTTGGTGCATTGTTGGATAAGACCGACTGGGTGCATGTTGAGCCAGTATTTTTGCTGAACAAAACCCCACTGATCGCCTATGATGTGTTTATGGTTAAGCTCGATGACGCCTCAGAATATGACAGGCTGATAAAGTTGAATGAAAAGTATGGAGTGGAAGTTGTCAGCCGGAACGTTCAGCTTCCGAATTTGATTACCCTCCGGATGCACGTGCCGTCGGAGTATTCCGTTACCGAAATGGCCCGCTTGTACTTTAAACAGCTACATCTGAGGTATTCTACGCCGAGTTTCAAACGTGAGATCACCAAACACCAACCCGTAAATGATCCGTATTATGTATTCCAGTTTTATCATCATATGACACAAGCAGCTTTTTCCTGGGACATAACAACTGGAAGCTAGAATATCGTCGTTGCCGTTATCGATGATGGGGTTATGGCCCACGAAGACCTGCCTGCGGGTCGTCTAGTAAACGGTTTTGACGCATTTGGTCCGGGCAACGGCGCGCCAGGCGGCAACGAGGCGCACGGGATGGCCGTGGCCGGCATAATTGCCGCCACGCATAATAACCTGGGCATTGCGGGGTTAGCGCCCAATGTTCAGGTAATGCCTGTTCGCATTTTTGATGAGATTGGAGATGGTACCGATGATAATGGTCTTGTGAATGCTTGTGCTCATGCCGTCAATAACGGAGCAGAGGTAATCAACAATAGTTGGGGAATTTTTTTCCAAGACGGCAGCAGCGTAACCGATCCAAATCATATACCGGCTTTGACCAATTGTATTACCGATGCCATGGAAAATGGAAGAAACGGTGATGGCATTGTAGTTATCTTTGCTTCCGGTAATAATGGACAAGAGGTCACTTACCCAGCTAATGTTCCCGGCGTCATATCTGTTGGCGCTGTGGATGACTCGGATGAGGTTTTCAATTACAGTTCAAGAGGCAATGAATTGGATATTGTTGCGCCAAGTGGGGAGGTAGGCAGCCGGGTTTCTGTACAGTGTGGTTTTTTTGATGACCGATGGCAAAATACACTCCAAGGCACAGTCTGGTCCCTGGATCAGGATGGTCCAAACGGATGGAATCCAGGTGACACAGATATTGACCCGCCGGATTGTTTCAATGAATATCAGTGGTCCACTCATAGTGGTCAGCCAACTCCTGGTCAGGCTTATACCGCTCATTTCGGCGGCACGTCGGCGGCAGCGCCACAAATTTCAGGTGCAGCCGCGTTAATGCTCACAGTAAATCCTGATTTAACTTTAGATCAGGTTAGAGATATTCTCCACAACACGGCCGATTGGTCAGGCCACATGGGCGGCAGTCCGCCCACTGACGAATACGGCCACGGCCGCCTGAATGCCAACGAAGCTGTCAAAGAAGCGATGCCCAATCAGTATGCCGGCCATAGTTTTACCTCTTCTACAACCCTGCCTGATTTAAGCCGGATTTCCGGCTTCACCAATCTCTCCTCCGGTGTAACCCTGACCATTGCTTCGGGCAATGTGGCCGTCATAGAAGGCAGTGTGAGTGGTTCTAACAGCACCCTGGCTGTTAACGGGCGGCTTATCATCGATACATCAGCCAGCCTGAATAATGTTCATATTGACGTTGGTTCGGGTGGTGAATTGATTATCCGGAAGGATGCTGCCCTTGCCTTCGCCGGCGGCCAGGGCATTGAAGCCAACGGCATAGTAACTATGGAAGGTACTAACAGTAACAGGATCACCCTGCAGCGCACCGGCGGCTCCAACTGGGACGGGGTGGAGCTGCACGCTGACAATTCCAGCCTGCGCTATGTGGATATTCATAATGCAGTAAATGGTGTAACTTCTTACAACCTCTCCGGCCTGGTGATCCAAAACGTAGAGGTATTTAACAGTACCTGGGACGGCTTTCGTTTTATTAATACCTCCACAGCTTCCCCGGCAGGCGGTTTCGGGTACCTGCGCGCCGAAGCCAACGGAACCTACGGTGTCTATTACGACGGGGGATCCAACGACGGGCTTACCACCAGTATTATGAAGGACAACCCCTCCGCCGGGCTCTTCATAACCGGGGGCGCCAGCCTGGAAGGGGTGGTGAACTCCCGCATTTATGACGGGGGCACCAACGGCATACGCGCTGACAACAGTTCGTTCCTGGAGATCACCTCCTGCAGCATTCACGACAATGCCTACCGCGAAGCCTTTGCTTTCAGCAACTCCACCATTGATGCCACCGGCAACTGGTGGGGGCAGCATCCGCCTTCGGCCAGCCAGTTTGAAGAGGTTTCCGGCTCCACAATCGACTATTCCAATGCCCTGTTTTTTGACCCTCTGCCCGGCAGTTTCCAAAAAATAGCGGATGGTTCCTTGGAACAGGCCGCGGAAAGCAGCTCCGGGGAGGATACACGGCAAACCATCCCTGAATCCATTGAAACACTGGCCGATTTGCGAAAAGCCGTGATGCGTTACAGTGTGACGGACGCGCTTGCCGAATTGGACCGGATTTCAGGAGATTTAGGTCCTGAAATATCCCGCTGGGCACAAATTATTCGCATAGAATTGTACCAGCGCCAGGGCAGCCACGAGCAGGCCCTGCAAACCGGGAACGTCCTGCTGGCCGGGGGCAGCACTTCCTCCGCTGTTCGCAACACTGCTGCCCGGCGCATGTTCTACAGCTACCTGCTGGGTACGCAAGACGTGGAAACCGCTGCTTCAATGGTTGGTTTGCTTGGGCAATGGGACGAGGAAGAAGCCGAATTGAATCAACTCAACCGGCTGCTGAACCGTCACGGAAAGCAGGCTGTCACCCCGGCGCAGCAGCAAATCACGGAAACCGGGACGGCCGGGCAGGTTCTCGTTACTAATTATCCCAACCCATTTAACCCGTCTACAGAGATTACGTATCAGCTGCCGGTAAACAGTACAGTGAGCCTGAAAGTGTATGACATGCTGGGGCGGAAAGTAGCTGTGCTGGTAGACGGTGAACGAAAAATAGCCGGTGAACATTCGGTATCCTTTGATGCAGGCGCACTTTCGTCGGGTATTTATTTGTATCGCCTGCAAACCGGCAGCCACATTCTGAGCCGGCAAATGACACTGATTAAGTAGAACGTTAAATGATCCAAAACCACCCGTGATGTCAAAATCATGGGTGGTTTTTGTTTAACCAACCCCAAAAAACTCCGATCTCTCCTTAAAGTAGGGTTCAAAAACCTTTTTCGCGTTGTATTTATTGGTTGAACTCAGGGATTAAGGACAGGGAAGTGTAGGATCGGTACAATCTTCCTGAACAACTGTAACATATCTTATGTCTTCAACTTGATCTAAATTATCAGTGACAATCACACGAATCCCCTGATCAGTTGCAGATTGACTTGGCTGTGAAAAAGACCGGGAATAGGTGTCGCTATTAGTTCCATCAGGTAGCCAACTTGTAGTAGAACTGTCTGTATAGTACCATTGGTAGTTTACAGTGCCCTCTGGGTTTATAACATCTGCTGTCCATGTTCCTATTTGGTTTGTTTCAAGTGAGACAGGGCCATTTATTGATACCTTAAGTGGAATAAAGGCTGCTATCGGATCAGGATTACCATCTGGATCATTAATTGCATAACCATCAACTTTTATGTCATCTGGAACGGCTAAAAGTAATCCGGCAAAGTGAGGGGCGGCCATGGATGTACCAGTTAGAGTATTTGTGCCACCATCCTTCCAAAGTGAATATATTGAAACACCAGGTGCGGCATAGTCAATGGGTGGGTTGCCGTAGTTGGATTCAATTGTAAAAAAATAATCATTGGAATCAATAGAAGATATAGTCCATACATTGTCATGAACTACCCTGGCAGGAGAGCATATGTTTGCATGACTAGCATTGTTTCCTGCAGAAACTGCAAAACGAACACCGGTATCTGCAGCATTTTCAACTGCTTCATCAATTAGCTTTCTGCTATCACCATGAATTGATTGATGATAACACAAACTCATGTTAACTACATCTGTATTATGGGCTCTTGTAGCAACATATTCGATACCATCTAAACCTGCATCTATAGAGCCTACTAAATCTTTATTAATTACTTTAACAGATACAACCGTGGCACCTGATGCAACACCTACAACTGAAGTGTTGTTGCCGGTAGATGCAATAATTCCAGCTATATGAGTGCCGTGCCCATGGAGATCTTCATCAGGTTCTCCATTTACAAAGTTTCTGCTTCTAAACGAATCCACATTTAAATCACTATGGTTAAAATCAATTCCGCTATCAAGAATCCAAGCATATAAACCATTACCGGTTAAAGGCCCCCCTACCCTTTGAACGCCCCATGGGACTGATTGGAAATTACTTAACATAGCTGCAGAGTCACGGGTTTTGAATAAAAAGTTAAAGCCTTGTGCTACTGGCCCACGAGTGTTTTTGACAACTTCTCTAACACGTGGGTCTTTATGCAAGTTTTCTAATATTTTTGGTGGGATTTTAGCACTAAACCCTCTTAGAATGTATTCGTACCTACTCAAAGAGGGCTTTGAATTACCCTCGGGTTTTAAAAAAATGGCTTATCAGCCATTGTTCTTTTACATAATGTAGATTTTAAGGGACTATTACCCTTTCAGGAGTGGCGGTTTTGACCCATTTTC
>PWWL01000036.1 GCA_003561515.1 Balneolaceae bacterium | reverse complement strand
TACTTGAAGTAGGCGGCATGCACTGCACCGGCTGTTCAAGTGCGGTTGAAAAAGCTATTGGCAGAGTAGAAGGCGTATCTGACGTGAATGTGAACCTGGCCGCTGAGAAAGCTTTTGTTGAGTTTGACTCATCAATAACCGGGGAGAAGGAAATCACGGATGCAGTACGAAATGCGGGCTATGAAGTAACCGGTCAAAAAAAAAAGGGCCTGACCGCCTGACCGAAAGGCGGGAGAGAGAAGAGAAAAAACTGGCTGATGCCCGCAGCCGGATGATTAAGAGCTGGGTGGTTACAGCCCCGCTGATGATATGGATGTTCCTCGATATGGTTCTTGGAATCCATCTCACATCTCACCTTGTAATGGATCTCGCTATGCTTTTCGGTGCCGGATATGTACTATTCGGCCCCGGTCTTCAAACTCTGAGCGGTGCGTGGATTTCTTCAAAAAACCTGTCACCAAACATGGATGTGCTGATTGCCCTCGGTACGGTTGCGTCTCTGATTACCGGTTTCTTAGCCGTTGGTTTTCAGCTGGGGCTGTTCGAATCACAGTTCTATAGTTTTGCGGGCATAGCCGCCATGATCATGGCTTTTCACCTCACGGGCAGATATATCGAAACCAAAGCGCGGGGCAGGGCTTCTGAGGCAATTACAAAGCTCCTAACACTTGAGGCAAAAAGCGCCCGTGTTATTCGCTACGGAAAAGAGGAGGAAGTTTCGGTTAATGATCTCCGGCAAGGCGATGTAATGATTATCCGGCCCGGGGAAACGATCCCGACCGATGGAGTTGTGGTTGACGGACGCGGCTCGGTGGATGAGTCGATGGTTACCGGTGAGTCAATGCCCATAGTGCGGAAAAAAAACGATAAGGTAGTTGGCGGCACAATCAACATCGAAGGGTCGATACGGGTTAAGGCCACAGAACTGGGTGAAGACACCTTCCTGAACAAGGTGATTAAAATGGTGGAGGAAGCGCAGGGCTCACGTATCCCAATTCAGGAATTTGCCGACCGTATCACCGCGATATTCGTTCCCGTAATACTCGTATTGGCGCTGCTCACATTCGCGGTATGGCTCATATTTCCTGAGTCGCTTCGTCCGCTTCTATTATGGGCCGACGGATTTTTGCCCTGGATTATCACCGACCTGGAGCCAATGAGCCAGGCTTTCTTTGTAGCGCTTGCAGTTCTCGTGATAGCATGTCCATGTGCTTTGGGCCTGGCCACTCCCACGGCACTCATGGTTGGAACAGGTATGGGAGCTGCAAACGGAATTCTGATTCGAAGGGGAGAAGCCATACAGCGGCTAGAGGAGGTTACCACATTCGTGTTCGACAAAACAGGGACGCTGACGAAAGGCGAACCCGAGGTTACAAATTGGAAGACGATTGAAGGTGATGAAGAAGAATGGTACAGGCTCATAGCTGCTGTTGAAAACCTTTCGGAACATCCAATCAGCAGGGCGATTATGAGACACACAGCGATTTCCGAATTGCCTGATGTAACCAATTTCGAATCGTTTACAGGCATGGGCGTTAAAGCTGATGTGGATGATCGCAGTGTGCTAGCTGGAAATCAGGATCTGCTGAATAAATTCAACATCGGGATTGAGGGTGATGTTAAAAACCAATTTGAGCAGATGCTGGAAGATGGAAATACAACGATCTTTCTGGTTGTGGATAACTCGGTAAAAGCCTTGCTCGGAATTGCCGATGCCATGAAGAAGTCTACTCCGGGTATGATTGCTGAAATTCAGGCCAGGGGTTACAAAACGGTATTACTGACCGGCGACCAGCAGAAGGTGGCCGATATTATTGCAGGTGAGATCGGTATCGACTCCGTCATTGCGCAGGTGAAGCCAGATGAGAAGGCAAATGTAATAAAACAATTGCAGGATCAAGGTGAAGTTGTAGCAATGGTCGGCGACGGTGTAAATGATGCTCCCGCGTTAAGCCAGTCAGACGTGGGTATCGCACTAGGCACCGGCACAGATATTGCCATTGAATCGGGAAGCTTGATTCTGATTGACGGTGATCCGAAAGCCATTTTGCGCGCGCTGAATCTGAGCCGCGAAACGTTTAAAAAAATCCGGCAGAATCTGTTTTGGGCTTTTTTCTACAATGTGGTGATGATACCAGTGGCTATTATTGGCTGGATGCATCCTGTACTTGCAGAGATTGCAATGGCGCTAAGTTCAATAAACGTAGTGGGTAACTCGCGTCGCCTCAAGAACAAGAATATTTAACGAATTGTGGATAAGTAAAGGGAATTAATGAGACTGATTTATTCTTGTAACAAAGAGTAGCTTTGATACTCTTTAAAATAGCATAGTGAAGATTCTATGTTGTCAACAATCGAAAATAAAAAAATGTGGATAACTTGAAATTCACCGGATAACTATGTATATACAAAGCACTCATCTTGATCGATCATACTCTAAAAAAAGTTCTCTGATGAAAAACTGGAAAACATTGCTCTTTAAAGTGGCGCTTCTCGTTGTGATCGCCATAGTTGCTTTTACAGGTTAAACCCAAGACTTAAGATTAATACATACGTTTTTAATCGACTCCATTCATTACATTAAAGATTGAAATCCGAAAGATTTCATTAATGGAATTAGACTATGGATGGAGACTCCCTTTTTCTTAATAACTCCGCCCTTGCGGCTGAGATAGCGGCACATCTACACGACTCAGTTGCTGTATACAGGATAGATAGCGGACAAATATCCACCATATTCGTGAACGACTCATTTTGCAAGCTCACCGGTTTTGAGCTTCATGAAGTGATAGGAGAAGCGCCAAAATTTTCCTCTAAGAAAGGTATTGGTGCTAAACTGCATAAGGAAGTTGTAGAGTCGATCAAGTCAGAGTCTGATTTTGACAAAGAAATCTTCAGCATCAACAAAAATGGCGTTCCCTTCTGGGCGCAGTTGCGCTCTGTTCCCTTAAAGTCGGTTGACGAACATTTTCACATTCTCATTCTGCGCGATATAACACGAATCAAGCAGAAGGAAACAGAATTGAAAAAGGCGCTTGCAGATTTGGAAGAATCGAAAAAAATGAAAGACCGCTTCCTGGCCAATATGAGTCATGAAATGCGCACGCCCATCAATGGTATTATGGGCATGGCTCAGCTGCTCGAAGACACAAGACTTTCGTCACAGCAGAAAGATTATTTAGAAGAGTTAAAACTGTCATCCGAAACCCTGCTGGCCATCATTAACAATATTCTTGAGTTCAATTTTATAGAATCGGGAGCATTAAAACTTCAAAGCAGAAAATTCGACATCCGTAAGCAACTTGATCAGGTGTTTAAGACACTTAAAGAGAGAGCCGATAAGAAAGCACTTACACTTGAAACAGTGGTGTCGGAAAATGTGCCGGAAATTTTGATTGGCGATGTGGTTAGATTCAGCCAAATTCTGATGCACGTAATTGGCAACGCTATCAAATTTACAAAAGATGGCAGTGTTCAGGTTTTTGTCAGAACAATCGACATGGGTACGCTCAGAGTACCCATCGAGGTCAAGATAAAAGATTCTGGTATAGGCATTCCACCTGAGTTGCTTGCTCATGTATTCGATAGTTTTAGCAAAGACTCGCGCGTATCGATGCATAAGTATGGCGGAACCGGACTTGGACTCACCATCGTGGATCAATTGGTGAAACGAATGGATGGAAAAATTGATATTCAAAGCGTTGACGGGCATGGAACTACATTTACTTTGACCATTCCATTTGAAGTACCGGAAATTGAGAAAAAAAAGAAAGCTACTGAACCGGCAATTGAAAGTATTCCATCGTTTTCGGGAGCTAAAATTCTGGTTGTTGATGATTACATGATCAACAGAAGAATTATAAGAGGGATGCTGGAAAAATTAGGCAATGAAGTTTTTGAGGCTGAAGAAGGAGAGTCGGCACTTCAGATGATAGAAAAAGATGACTTCTCCATTGTTATGATGGATGTTCACATGCCCGGTATGGGAGGCCTCGAAGCGACGCGGAAAATCAGGCAGCTTGAAGATCCGGTTAAGAGAAATGTGCCTATAGTGGCGATCACCGCTTCAGTTTTGGAAAATGATATAAAAAAATGCAAAGATGCGGGTATGGATGATTTTATCGCAAAGCCATTTTCTAAAGCTGATCTTGTTGGAACGGTAAAAGCTCATATTGAATCCGGCTCAAAAGAAAAAGGAGACTACCGGTCTGTTTTTAAAGCCGTTGATGATACACTATTGCAGCCGGAGATTGACCTTGGCCCTCTCCTTGAGATGACCGGTGGCGACAAGCAAATGGCTTATGAGATGGCAGAGTTATTTATGGCGCAAACACCAGAATTAATCGCAAGGATTGAGAATAACTTCAAAAACAAAAATTTCGCTGAAATGAGCGCGGCTGCTCATACAGTCAAGCCTACCTTCAACTATATCGGCCTCGAACGCGCATTTCAGGTAGCACTTCAGATCGAAGAAGAGGGCAAATCGAAAAATCCAGATCGGAAAAAAATTGAAGAGCTGTTCACCACCCTGCAAAAGCTTAGCACATCGTCTATTGAACAATTGAGAGATAAAATTAATCAACTCAGGTAAGCATGCAAAGCATTTGGATATGCGGAATGCTGTCAACTTCGTATTCGGAACTCGTTTTGGTAAACCCCATTGACTGATAAAAGTTTTCCAGATGCGCCTGGGC
>PWWL01000403.1 GCA_003561515.1 Balneolaceae bacterium | reverse complement strand
TGTTCCGCCGATCGAAGTCTGCTCAGTTCGTCTTGCAGAATCACATTTTGCCGCTGCAGATAAGTATTTGTTGCAATTGCCTGTCTGTAGATTCGCACATTGGAAAGCGGCTGATCGAGATAGCTGAGTACCGTAACCGAAATTTTTCGAGCGTTTTGCAGACCGCCATCATGCCTGCTAACCATCAAACTGATGGCAAACAGCAGAAGAAGTGCTGTGATGATATAATCTTTGGCATCAGCTAAACGACGCATTCACGCTTTAACGGGTTTAAGAAATTACGCTTCTGTAGTAGTCAATATCTTCAAGAATGGCTCCCGTACCCCGAACAACGGCGGTAAGGGGATCTTCAGCAATATGTACCGGCAGATCTGTTGTTTCCGTAATCAGCTTATCAAGATTTTTAAGCAGGGCACCTCCGCCGGTAAGCATGATGCCCCTGTCGAGTATGTCGGCAGAAAGTTCGGGCGGTGTTTGTTCCAGCGACTTGGTTACAGCCTCAACAATCGTATTCACCGACTCCGAAATGGCTTCTCGCACATCCTTTGATGTTACCTGCCGGGTTCTTGGAACTCCATTCACAAGGTCACGGCCTTTTGTAATCATTTCCAGTTCCTCATCGAGCGGTGCCGCGGAACCGATTTCGCATTTTATTCTTTCTGCGGTTCTTTCACCAATCAGAAGATTGTGGTTTCTTCGAAAATAGCTGATGATGTCTTCATTAAGCTCATCTCCGCCGAGACGCACCGACTGGGCATAAACAATTCCAGAGAGAGCGATCACGGCGATTTCGGTTGTACCTCCACCGATATCCACGATCATATTGCCAACCGGTTCATGAACATCGAGGCCGATCCCGATAGCTGCGGCCATCGGCTCATCTACCAGGTACACTTCCTTTGCACCCGCGTGCTCGGCGCTGTCGCGTACGGCCCGGCGCTCAACTTCGGTGATACCGCTCGGTACACAAACAACCATTTGGCGGGTGGTTGAGTACCACTTCATTTTAACTTTCTTGATCATCCCGCGAATCATCTGCTCAGCCACTTCAAAGTCTGCGATAACTCCATCACGCAGCGGGCGAACCGTACGTATATTCTTATGCGTTTTTTCGTGCATCAATCGGGCCTCATGACCTGTAGCCACGGGCTCGTTATTGTTATTCAGTGCTACAATCGATGGTTCATTCAAAACAATGCCCTGATCACGCGCGTAGATCAGTGTATTTGCCGTGCCGAGGTCGATGGCAATATCAGTGTAGAGAAAATCAAAAAGCCCTTTTTTGGTATGATTTCTGGCTGGTTGTTTCGCAATTGGAGTGTAGGTATCCGACATCGGGTAGATTTAAACTTTTGCAATTAAATGGGGTAACGAGCAAAAATAAGACTTTGAAGGCCTATTTGCGAATGGCAAATGTAATAAAATGGGCGCGGATATTTTAGTGTCTAAAATGTCGCATTCCCGTGAAAACCATGGCCATGTCGTTATTATTGGCCTCCGCAATAACTTCGTTATCCCGCACACTCCCACCGGGCTGAATTACAGCTGTGGCACCGGCTTTTGATGCAGCTTCAACTCCATCAGAAAACGGGAAAAAGGCGTCAGATGCTATAACGCTGCCTTTCAGGTCCAGACCTTCTTCAAGCGCTTTATTCACTGCAATTTGCGAACTTTGAACACGGCTGGTTTGCCCGGTTCCTATTCCGCAGGTTTGCCGGTTTTTCACATATACAATGGCGTTTGATTTCACATGCTTTACGATCTTCCATGCAAAAAGCAGATCAGCCAGTTCACGCTCGTCCGGTTTTCGATCGGTTACCACCTTGATGTTGCCGCTGTTAAGCTTACCATGATCGGGATCCTGAACAAGGGCGCCGCCGAATATGGATTTGATATTCAGAATTTTCCTGGAAGCAGGGTATTGAAGTATTTTGATGAGCCTTCGGTTTTTCTTCTCCGACAAAAATTCGATGACACCGTCATCAAATGAAGGTGCAAGTATGATTTCGGTAAAAATCTCATCAATCGCTTTCGCTGTCTCCATATCGAGAGAACGGTTAACAGCAACGATACCGCCGAAAGGGGATACCTTATCTGTTTCAAACGCTTTCCTGTACGACTCTTCGAGCGTATCTGCTACAGCTACGCCACAGGGCACGGTATGTTTAAATATTGCTGTAGCCGGGTCATCATCCTGAAATTCGCTCATGAGCTGTAATGCGCTGTCGATATCAAGATAATTGTTATAGCTGAGCTCCTTGCCGTGGAAACAGTCGATATATTCGGTCTGCGTACCATAAACGGCAGCGTTTTGATGTGGGTTTTCGCCATAGCGCAGACTGGCCGCCCGCGTCAGAGCCACCGAAAGCTGTTCGGGAAGGCCTTCTTCATCGATGGATGAAAAGTATGTGCTGATTGCAGCGTCATAATCAGCCGTATGTTCAAAGCCTTTTCTTGCAAGTTTGCGGCGCATGGTAAAACTGACCGAGCCGTTTCTTTTAAGTTCATCAGAAAACTCACCGTATTGCCCGGGGTTTGTGAGGATGGCTGCGTGGGCGAAATTCTTTGCCGCCGCCCTGACCATGGTTGGCCCTCCTATATCGATGTTTTCAGTCGCAACTGCCGGAGTGATATTTTTGCGGGTAACAGTATTCTTAAACGGGTAAAGATTAACTACCACAAGCTCAATCGGGTCAATACCAAGCGCACTCAGTTCATCGACATCGGGCTGATGACTGGTTCGCGCCAGAATACCGCCATGAACCATCGGATGCAGAGTTTTTACGCGTCCGTCGAGGCACTCCTGAAAACCGGTAATTTCGCTCACATCCTTCACGGGAATTCCGGCATCCGAAATCACTTTTGCTGTACCGCCTGTGCTGATGATTTCGACGCCCGAATCATGAAGGGTTTTAGCCAGTTCCGTAATGCCCGTTTTGTCGGATACCGACAAAAGTGCACGCTTTATTTTCAGGTCGGTTTCGGGGAGTGAAGATAATGGTTTCAGTGCCACTGATTCTGCTAATTGATAGTTAAGATTGTCGGTTTAGCAATTCGGATATAACGGCAGGAAGCAGCTTGTGCTCTTCCGCGAGTATCCTTTTTGCGAGTGTGTCGGGAGTTTCGCCGGGATGAACCGGAACCGTTGTCTGACGAATGATATCTCCGTCATCGTACTTTTCATTCACATAGTGAACCGAACAGCCCGACTCCGTTTCGCCGGCTTCAAGAACGGCCTTATGTACGTGAATACCGTAGAACCCCTTGCCCCCGTATTTTGGCAGCAGAGATGGATGGATGTTGATGATCGTACCCTCCCATGCTTTCACTACATCATCGGGTATTTTCCTCAGAAAACCGGCAAGTACAATCAGGTTTGGCTGCCATCTGTTAAATGCTTTATGCAGCTGTGATGAGAGCTCTTCTGTGGTTGAGGCATCGAGTATGGTGAAGGGAATGCCGGCTTTTTCAGCGTGTTCGATGGCGCCTATGCCGGGCTTTCCGGCAACGAGGCCGGCTACGTTGGCCTTAATGCGGCCACTTTGCACCGATTCAATAATTGATTGAAAGTTGCTTCCGGAGCCGGAAGCCAGTACTACAATTTTTTTCACAACTCCAGTCTGAGAAGTATCAACGGGGAGTAAGGACACCCCCGAAATTAACGGGCGTTAAGATAGGCAAAAGATCATTGACTATTCAGGCTGTTTTTCCAGTTCAGTGAGCCTGTTGTCTGCAGGCAGATTGTCGGTAGTTCGGCGGGTTTGTCGAAATACGTGATAGTTATTCAGGCTCCAGGTTACCTGATTGATCGTAATCTTAATAACGGTGGCAATGGGTATGGCAACAAGCATACCGAGGATGCCGGCCGTCTGGGCACCAATCATGATGATGAAAAGAATTGCAACCGGGTGTATGTCGGCCGATTTAGAAAAGATCAGCGGCTGAAGCACAACATTGTCGAGTATCTGTGCCACCATAACCGCGAGAATACAGGGGATAACCAGCGAAAAGTCGCCAGTTTCAATAATTGCGACTACAATTGAGAGGATATATCCGATTATGGGCCCAAAGTAGGGTATTGAATTGGCTACGCCAATCGTGATGCCTACTGATGCGGCATTGTTGAGCCCGGCAACCGAAAGTGCAATCCACGACACGATTCCTACCAGCGTACACTGAACTATTACGCTTCTGAAGTAGTATCCCAAACGGGTTTCGATTTTGTCGATGAGGCTTAAAATGGTCTCAAAATACTTATTGGGTACAAGCTGAAGGAGGTCTCGCCGAATTTTGTGTCCGTCTTTGAGAAAGAAGAATGTGGCGAAGGGGATCACGAGAAAGGCAGCAAACAGGTTTGTGAAGATTCCAATAAGATCACCCAGTATTTCGGAAAAGCGATCCATGTTAAAATAGTTCTCTGCAAGCATGGCGATGTTCTCGCGGAGGTAGCCGTCGGGTACAAATTCAAAGTTTGCGCGGATCTGACTCTCAATCTGATCAGCCACAAATATCAGGGTATCGATATTGAGTTGGCGCGTGAGCCCGGCCATCTGCCCGGCAATGATCGGGATAACACTGGTAGAGATCCAAATGATTACAAGAATTACGGTAGCAAGAGTTACCGATATGGAGAGGGTCCGGTTCATGCCGGCGACCTGCAGACGGTTTACAATGGGATCGAGCAGATAGGTGAGGAGCAGGGCGA
>PWWL01000370.1 GCA_003561515.1 Balneolaceae bacterium | reverse complement strand
TGATGGAAGATTTTCTTGAGCAGTACCCTGAACATCCGGGGCTGTTTCACTACCTGATTCACGCATACGACAGCTCCGTACTTGCTCATAAGGCTGAGGAAGTTGCCCGAGAGTACGACCAGCTTGCCCCCGATACGCCGCATGCGCTGCACATGCCGAGCCACATTTTTGTTCGCCTCGGCTATTGGGAAGATACGGCCGACTGGAACGAGCGCTCGGCCGAAGAGGCGCTGCGAAATCCCCACAACGGGATGACGTCGCTGCACTATCCCCACGCTCTCGATTACATGATGTATGCCTATCTGCAGCTCGAAGAGTATGAAAAAGCAAGTGAAACGCTTGGGCGGGTACGTGCCATTGAAGCCGGCCAGCCGCATTTTGCCACCGCTTACGGCATTGCCGCACCACAGGCCCGCTATTACATGGAACAGCACATGTGGGAAGAAGCTGCCGGGCTCGAGCCCTATTATCCGCAGGCCATTGACTGGGATATCTATCCCGGTGCCACAGCATTGTTTTATTATGCACGGGGAATAGGTGCTGCGCGCAGCGGTGACCTTGGCCAGGCAGAGCAGGAACAGCAGCAAATTGAACATGCTGTTGCAACCATGCGTGATCAGGGCAACGTGTACTGGGCTTACATGACCGAAGCCCTGGCCAACGCGGTTGAAGGATGGATTCTTTATGAACGTGGTGAAACGGAAGTGGCACTGGCTCTGCTAAGCGATGCGGCCGATCTTGAAGAGTCGATGGATAAGCATCCCATCACGCCCGGCGAAGTCTATCCCGTTCGTGAGCTTTACGGTGAAATGCTTTACAAGGAGGGTCGAATTGATGAAGCTGTTGCAGCATTTGAAAAGTCTCTTGAACGGACTCCAAACCGCCGAAATGCGCTTGAAAGAGTAGAGCAAGCAATGGCTGCACTTTAAGAAAAAAATGTGAAGGCTTCAGGGTGCACATGACACTCAGCAAGGTAAAGATGCGCTTTCAGTATTGCCGGAGGAAAAGGGCAGCGGAATAACAAACCCGAAAAAAATGTGTGACATATAGCTTAATCATAAATGAAGAATGACAACAAAAGACTGAACTAAAAATTAAACCAAATCAAAGCACAATGAGACATATTCAAATTGCAGCAGCATCACTCATACTTTTAATCATATTTCTTCCCGCAGCATTAAATGCACAAAGCACGGAAGCAGCAACGAAAGCATTTATCTGGAATGCCGACGATCCCAGCCTTGAATGGGGCCCCTGCCCTGAATTTTTGCCTGACGACTGCCGCGTTGCTGTACTCCAGGGAAATCCGGAAGAACCAAACGCTGATATGCTCTTCAAGCTGCAAGACCACACTTTCGCACCAAACCACATTCATACATCAGCCGAACGTATGGTGCTGATTTCCGGTGAGTTTCATATCGACTATGATGGCCAGGATACGGTTGTAATGAACGCGGGTACGTATGCCTATGGCCCGGCCGGTGTGCCGCATACAGCATCATGTGTATCGGATGAGCCATGCATCCTTTTTATAGCTTTCGAGGGGCCGGTGGATGCGATTCCTGTGGATTAAAGATCAAATAATTGAGATAAACAAACATGAACCCTGTAGAAAAATTAGACCTCAAAAGCTTCCATGAACCGGATGAATTACAGGAATTACCGGGTCTTCGGCTGGAAGGTATTCGTCTCGGAGATTTTAACATCTATCGATGCACGTTCGAGCCGGGGTGGCGATGGACCAACTCGCTGCCAGACATTATCGGGACAAATACCTGTGAATTTGAACATCCGGTGTGGATGGTCATTTCTGGGCGTTTTGCCGTGCAGATGGATGACGGGCGATTACAAAAATATGGACCGGGAAGTGTTGGCATGATTCCGCCCGGCCACGATACCTGGGTAATAGGTGACGAACCCGTGGTTGCAATAGATATCCAATTGAGTAGAAAGTGATTTGATTGATCGGGTAAATTAAAAACACATTTGGGAATTGAATGAGTAATCAATTGAATTCATCAGCCATAAAGGAAATATTCGAGCGAAACATAAAACTGCTGAAGCTGAAACCTTCAAAAGGGCAATATACAACCAGTACAAAGATTCGCCTGAATGAGGGTACAGCCTGCGAAGTGGAACACAAACACTGGACATTCACTGCCGATGTGGGCAGGGATCAGGGAGGCAATGATGCAGGACCCGGACCCGGAATTCTGTTCAGGGCATCGGTAGGGAGCTGCCTGGCCATCGGGTATAAATTGTGGGCTGCTTATATGGACCTTGAGATTGATCACATCGAAGTGGATGTGGAGGCCGATGTGGATGCCCGCGGCAATTACGGAATTGACAATACCAAACCCGGCTACACCGGAATGAGGTACAGGGTAACCATAGCCAGCCCCGAACCTGAAGATCGGATTCTTGAGATGATCCGCCATGCCGACGAGCACAGCCCGATCCTGGCCAATGTCAGGAATCCGATAGAAGTAGAACGAGAATTAAATGTAGTGAAAAGTGAAAAGTGAAAACGCCATGCGCCAAGCGCTATGCGCAAAGCGTTTTCACTCAAATCTCATTACTCAATCCTAAAAACATGGAACCACAACTACAACGCCGCGTTCAGCGATACGGCTGGGATAAAGCCGCAAAGTTTTACGACGACTCCTGGAAAGAGCAGCTTAAACCCGCTCAGGATAAACTGCTTGAAATGGCTCAGCTTAAGCCCGGAGAAATGGTACTGGAAACCTCCTGCGGCACAGGACAGGTTACCATCCGTGCTGCCCGGCAGATTGGAAATGACGGTGAGCTGGGAGCGACCGATATTTCTGAAAAGATGATAGAGGAAGCTAAAATGCTGGCTAAGGAAATGGGATTATCAAACATCCGGTTCCGGCGAATGGACGCCGAAGAGCTCGATTTTGACAACAACTTGTTTGATGCAGCCATCTGCAGCCTCGGACTGATGTATTTCCCGTTTCCTGTTAAGGCATTAAAAGAGATGTATCGTGTATTAAAGCCCGGAGGCAGGGCTGTTGCAGCTATTTGGGGTGAAAGAAAAAATTGCGGCTGGGCCGACCTATTCCCAATTGTTGACGCTCGCGTAGCTTCTGATGTTTGCCCGTTGTTTTTCCAGCAGGGCACAGGAAATACAGTCCTTCATTCTTTCGAATCGGCCGGTTTTGAAAATATCCACGTTGAGCGTTTCAGCGTGAGCCTGAACTATCCCGACGGAAAAACAGCCCTGATGGCGGCCTTCGACGGAGGAGCCGTGGCCTTGGCCTATCAGAAGTTCGACGACCAAACCAAAGAGGAAATTCACAGGGAATATCTCGACTCTATTAAATTGTTCAGGGCTGGAGAAGGGTATGCAATACCGGGAGAGTTTGTGGTGGCTGCCGGCAGAAAAGTTGAGTAGGACTCCGGTTAAATACTATCAGCCGCCTGAACGAATCGCTTCAATCCTCTTCAGAGCTGGCGGATGCGAGTAGTTCAGAAACACGTAAAACGGGTGCGGCGTGAGGTTGCTGAGATTATCTTTTGAGAGCTTCTTGAGCACGTTCACCATCTCCTCCGGTTTTTCTATGGTCTCGGCCGCATAGCGATCGGCTTCATACTCGTGTTTGCGGCTCAGTACCTGCATAAAAATTCCCAGGATGGTTTCGACGGGTGAGTAGAGCAGGCTAAAGAATAGAAGCCCTGCATACACGCTCATCTGCTCCATAAAGAAAGCATCGAACAGCGCCGGCACCTGAAGGAAAATCGAAAGCAGGGCAAACATGATACCGGTGTGCAGAAAACTGATGCCCATGTTTTTCATGATGTGTTTCTTCTTGTAATGGCCTATTTCGTGGGCCAGCACCGCCACCAGCTCTTCGGTGGTGTGTTTTTCGATGAGGGTGTCGAACAGGGCGATGCGCTTGCTTTTGCCAAAGCCGGTGAAAAACGCATTCGATTTGGAAGATCGTTTGGAGCCGTCCATCACGTAAATTCCCTGCAGCGGAAAGTCCACCTTGTCGGCGTACTCTTCGATTGCCTGCCGCAGCTCACCATCCTCAAGCGGTTCGAATTTGTTGAACAGCGGCATGATCCAAGTAGGGGCGATATACTGCATGATCAGGGAAAAAGCCGTCACTGCCAGCCAGGCGTACACCCATGCCCATGGACCGCCAAATTCAAAAAAGGCGATAATACCGGCAAGCAGCGGTGCTCCGATGATGATGGTCAGCATCAAACCCTTCAGGCGGTCGAGCACAAAGGTTTTGGCATCCGTCTTGTTGAACCCGAACCGCTCCTCAATCACAAACGTAGAGTAGATGCTGAACGGCAGGGATATCA
The DNA here is from genome assembly GCA_003561515.1 of Balneolaceae bacterium. Classification (GTDB taxonomy): domain Bacteria; phylum Bacteroidota; class Rhodothermia; order Balneolales; family Balneolaceae; genus Rhodohalobacter. The sequence continues at coordinate 12,390 of PWWL01000370.1, read as the reverse complement.
CGATTTTGGCAACGATCAGTGCTCCGATAAAGATCAGCCCGGTACCGATCACTCCGAACTCAAATCCCCGAGCCCACTGGTCGAGCCAGTTAAAGCCGCCCGCAAACCAGAATACCAGCAGCAATAACAGGTCGAACGTGCCGGTGATAAAACCGAACCGGGTGTTTACCCGGGTGTACTCCTGCGATTTTGCATAGGTCTCCTCGTCGTAAACGCCCTCGAACTCCTCCGGCAGCTCTTTGGTGAGCGCCTTCAGGTTCAACCGGTTGGCGACAATGCCAAGCACAAAATCGATCAGAATGGCCGCCAGGATGATGATGGTAAAGATATTCATAAACAGGGTATCCGTGTGTCAGATTGCCGAAATTTTGAGCCTAAAATAGGGGTTCCCGGGGAGAATGAATATAATTAAACGGGAGTACCGGAAGGTACGGACAATGGCGAAAAAATTTTATAGAACAATTCTTAGGCTATGAGCTATGTTTTTTAATTTTCACGGACACACCCCTAAATCGCTAGCACATTCAAAAAATGAGCCTCTCTGAAGAGGGGACTTTTGTTCAGTCACTTCAACGCCTCCATCGCGGCCTTATACCCTTCCTCAATCAGCTTTTCAGCCTCTCCGGTATCGGCCATATTGTAGGCCCCCAGCTCGGGTTGAATAAGGAGCGTCTGCTTGTCTTCGATCTGCTCTTTAATCATGTTATCGAGCGCTATGTCGAAGGTATTTATGAGAACATCCACAATGTTTTCGGGGCGCTTGTAACGTCGATTTGTGGTAAGGTCTACCCCAATAATGTCGTGAGCGCCCATGTCGCGCAGCGGGGTAATCGGTACATTCTCACAGAGCACGCCGTCTACCAGCAGCTTATCTTTCCACTCAACCGGTTTAAAAATGCCGGGCAAACAGGTGCTTGCCATTACGGCCTTGTAAAGAGGTCCCTCACTCAATACCACCTTTTCTCCTGTCGAAATATCTGTTGCAATCATACATAATGGAATATTCGACTCTTCAATCCGCACCTTTCCGATCTCATCCAGGATCCGTTTCCCTAATCGCTCATTACTTAAAAGGCCCATTTTTGAGAGTTTGAAGCCGGTAATATCCAGCCAGTCGAGGTCCATGGCAATCTCCTCAAGCTTTTCTATGGAGGTGCCAAAACCAACATGAGCTGCCACAAAAGCTCCGATGCTGGTGCCTGAGATAAACTCAGGTTCAATTCCATTTTCCTGCAGGGCTTTCAGTACCCCTATGTGTGCCGCGCCAAGGGCCGCGCCTCCTCCAAGAGCTACACCAAGTTTTGTGTATGTTTTAGTACCCACAAATGTTGTATATTTTAGTTTAATGTTAAACGACTTGCCGAAATGGTTTGTTAATCAGTAATAACCTACGACAAATAAGAGAAAACCGATGTCACAAAAAATACAAGGATTACACCACATTACCGCCGTATCCGGTCCGCCGCAGGAAAATTACGATTTTTACCGGAATACGCTTGGGCTGCGGTTCATCAAAAAAACGATCAACTTTGATGACCCATTTACCTACCATCTCTATTACGGCAACCACAACGCCTCACCCGGCAGCGCCATCACCTTTTTCCCATGGCAGCATGTAGTGCAGGGAAAGCCGAATACAGGAGAAGCTACGGTTGTCCAATATACCATACCTAAAGGGTCAATGGATTTTTGGGAAGAGCGGCTTCGTGAGCTTAACGTAAATCCCGGCAACAGCTATAATCGCTTCGGGTTTACACACCTGCCCTTTACCGACAACGACGGAATGAAAATTGAACTGGTTGAGGATGAAAAAGGCGGTTCCCTTGAAACCAAAGGGTACGGCGGAGTACCGGATAAACATGCCATTCGCGGCTTTTTCGGAACCACTCTGAGCCTGGCCGATACAGGGGCCACCGCCGAAATTCTGAAGGAATTCGGCTGGAAAGAAAAAGGAACCGAAGATGGCGACATCCGATATTCATCTGAACCCGACAACGGCCTTGGCCGCTATGTGGACCTTCGCAAAGAACCCGGTCTTGACGGACACTTTGGCAAGAGTTCCATCCATCATATCGCATTCCGCGTACCCGATGACGATGCACAGGCCTATTGGCGCGAAACCATTCAGAAAATGGGTTTTGAAATCACCCCTGTAAAAGACCGCGATTACTTCCGGTCTATCTATTTCCGCGAGCCGGGCGGGGTGCTCTTCGAAATCGCCACCGACATCCCCGGCTTCGATGCTGACGAGCCATTTGAAAAACTCGGCGAAAGCCTGCAGCTTCCTGCCTGGTATAAAAAATACCGCGACGAAATCGAGCAGCGGCTGCCGGAACTAAAGGTCCTTTAGTACGGCGGGCAGCTTGCCCGCCATATCCTAAACCAGGATCAAAGTCATAACCCAACTATGGAGTATTAACCTGATATACTTCCATCTAAAGCCAAGTAATTTGCAAATGCGATGACCAAAACCATAAACCAACCCAGAAAAAACTTTCCAAGGATTCTTTTAGGAAATCACAAACTAAATCAACACTAGCAACGAGGGACGGACAAGCTGTCCGCCCTACAATATAACCCGGAGGTGGCGGGCAAGCTGCCCGCCGTACTACATATATGTTCAAAGCTAATTCAGAAAATCCTTTTCAGGGGCCGCATCAGCAATCGTACACCGCAATCGGGGGAATGGATCATTCCGATGCCAGGGCTGCCATGATTATGGTTCATGGCCGTGGGGCCACGGCCGAAAGCATCCTCACCCTAGCCGATGAATTTGGAGATCACGGCCTGCATCTGGCCGCTCCGCAGGCAAGCCGGTTTCAGTGGTATCCATACTCTTTCCTTGCCCCGACCGAACGCAATGACCCCGGCCTTTCTTCCGGCCTGCAGGCCATTTGGGACGTGAAACTGGACCTAAACCAAAAAGGGTTCGGCGACGAAAAAATCATTTTTCTGGGTTTCTCTCAGGGCGCCTGCCTTGCCTCGGAGTTTGTGGCGCGTCACCCGGCAAAGTATGGTGGCCTCATCGCTTTCAGCGGCGGACTGATCGGCGATTCCGTTCATGCGGAGAACTACTCCGGCTCTTTGAACGGAATGCCCGTTTTCATGGGCTGTTCGGATATTGATCCGCACATCCCGGAAGAACGCGTGCATGAATCTGCCGAAGTCTTCAAAAAACTCGGAGCTGAGGTAACAGTCGAGATCTACCCGGGAATGGCACACACCGTAAACCATGATGAGATTGAGCATACCGTTAAAATTATTGCTTCGGTAAAAGGAAACTAAAGACAAATAAATATTCTAAAATAGCTAGAATATCATTCCTACTGTGGAGTAAGCTTCTCTTTGCTTATTTTCAGTAAAAAACAAGCTCACATAACTAACTCATGCAAACTGTTCAGGATACGATTTGGGAGGTGATCTACGCTATCCTCCCGATCACAATTCTTGTTCTTGTTCTACAGTACACGTTAATCTGGCTGCCATTCGAATCAGTTCTGCAATTTTTGATCGGTGTAGTTTTTGTCTCATCTGGACTGGCGCTGTTTCTTATCGGCGTTCACATCGGCTTACTGCCCGTGGGTGAAATGATTGGCTCGGCTCTCCCGAAAACCGGAAAATTATGGATGATTCTGCTCTTCAGTTTCATCCTCGGTTTTGCCGTAACGGTGGCTGAACCGGACGTTCATGTTTTGTCGGGATATGTAGACCGGGTTTCTGGCGGCGAGATTGGAAAATGGGTACTCATCATTCCCGTTGCTCTCGGCCTAGGTATTTTTGTGGCCCTCTCAATGGCGCGGGTTATTTTCAAGGTTTCTATCAAGTGGCTGCTTCTCGGAGGCTACGCGGTTGTTTTTGGTCTTGCTGCCTCACCTTGGGTATCAGAACAGTTTGTACCGATCTCATTTGATGCGGGCGGAGTAACTACAGGACCCATGGCAGTACCTTTTATTCTCGCATTCGGCGTAGGCGTTGCGTCTGTTTTGAGGAGTGATGATCAGGCGGCCGATGGCTTCGGGCTCGTGGCTCTCGCTTCAATAGGCCCGCTGATTGCTGTGCTGCTGCTTGGAATCGTTTACGGGCAATAAAACATGGATGTAAAGATATTTTACGGTTTTGGCGAAGTGCTTTTTGAAGTGTCGATGGCGCTGATTCCACTCATTCTCTTTTTTCTTTTCTTCCAGGTGTTTATGCTGAAGCTGCCTGCAAAAAAGGTGAAAGATATCTTTATTGGGCTCGTTCTTACCTTCCTTGGGTTATCCTTATTTCTTCAGGGTGTTTATGTAGGATTTCTTCCTGTAGGCAGTGAGATAGGTGATATTGTGGGCGATTGGGATCGCCAGTGGATCCTGATCCCCGTCGGGTTTTTGCTTGGCTTTGTGGCCACGTTTGCCGAACCTGCCGTACGGGTTTTGAATGCCGAGGTGGATAAAGTGACGGGCGGCTACATCCCCCAAAAACTAATGCTCTACACACTGTCTTTTGGTGTAGCGATTTCCATAGCCCTGGCCATGGCACGAATTATTTACGGAATCCCGCTTTGGTATTTTATTGGACCGGGATATTTACTGGCACTTTCCATGACCATATTCTCGAACGAAACCTTTACCTCCATTGCGTTTGATGCCGGTGGCGTTGCAACAGGACCCATGACTGTTACGTTTATACTTGCAATTGCCCTTGGCTTTTCTGACACTTTGGAGGGGCGCGACCCTCTTATTGACGGCTTTGGGATGATTGCCCTTGTGGCACTGGCACCCATTTTAACCGTGCTTGCGCTCGGTTTACTTTTCAAGTATAACGAATCCAAGTCCGATGGTTAGAGTAGTAGGAGATGATTTTAAACTCATTGTAATCATTGTAAAGAAAAACCTTGCGCGAAGGGTGGTGAAGGCGTGTAAAAAAGCAGGTGCTGAAGGCGGCACCGTGCTACCCGGGCGCGGTACGGGAACTCACGACACCGGGTCCATCTTCGGTGTAAAGGTTGAGCCGAAGAAAGAGATTATATTTTGCCTCGCCCAAAACGAAATCGTTAGCAGGGTACTTTCAAAAGTCCGCGCTTCTGTGAGGCTCGATAAACCGGGCACAGGAATTGCCTTTGTGCTGAACAGCAAGAGCATCTGCGGAATAGCGCATTTGCTGGATCAGTCGAAAAGTTCTTCAACAAACAGCTAAATCATCATGGAAAAACAGGAAGACTTACAGTTTCAACTCATTATAACCATTGTGAATAGGGGTCAGTGCGGATCTGTCATGAAGGCATCGAGGGAGGCCGGAGCGGAAGGCGGAACCATCATCACCGGCCGCGGTTCGGGTGTTCACGAAAAAGCAAAACTCTTTTCTTTTTCGATAGAGCCTGAAAAAGACATTGTACTGACACTGGTACCCACCGACCGCACCGAACAAGTGCTCGACGCCATCGTGAAGGCTTCTGAGCTGAACGAGCCCGGAAAAGGGATCGCATTCGTATTAGACGTTGAGCAGGTGACCGGTATCAACCACCTGATCAATACATAAATAAAGATGACAAAACCCACTCTCATTTACACATACGACCCTCTCTGCGGCTGGTGCTACGGCTTTCACCCGGTAATGGAGAAACTTGCCGGCCGCTTTCGTGATAACCTTCAGGTACGAGTTATTCCCGGTGGTCTTGCCATTGATGAAAATGCCCAAACCATAGCAGAGGGTTATGGCTATATCCGAGATGCACTGAATCAGGTTGAACAGACAACCGGTATAACCTTTGGTGAAAACTTTAAACTGCTGGCTGAGGAAGGCAGCTACCTGTACGACTCCGACCCCTCCTGCATTGCCCAGACTGCCGTAAACAAACTTTACCCGGATCACGCTCTCCAATTTGCCGGAAAGATGCAAAATGCACTTTTTTCAGAGGGAAAGAACCTGAACGATCCGGCTGTCTTCGAAGAGATATTACAGGAAATGAAATTGGATGAAACTCCGTTCATGCCGCTGTATGAGGATGAGGGGATTCGCCGCCAGACCCGCGAACAGTTTGAATGGTGCAAAACCGTTGGTGCATCCGCATTCCCGACCCTGCTGCTCGAAATCGGCAGTGAAACCGGGCTTATGTCGCGCGGATACCGCCCTTTCGACACCCTCGAATCGCACCTGCATCATCTGATTCGCAACTATGAGAAGCTGTTGAGAAGTTAATTGGTGATTGTTGATTGTTGATTGTTGATTGTTGATTGCTAAGAGTTTATACCCGATTTTCAGACTGGTCAACCCCAATAACCATTACTCTATTCACGATTACACAAATTCCACTCACCAATGAAAATTCCACCCATTCTTGCAATCCTCCTACTCCTCGCTTCGCCACTCCTTGCTCAGGAGAACGATTTCACTTTGCATGAAGGTGAGATTGACGGAGCGCCGTACAAGGTGGTTGTTCCGCACAACTGGGAGTCGGGATATGTGTTTTTCCACGTTCACGGCTGGAGGCCGGCGGATGCACCCCACGAGGCCGACCTGGATCTGTCCGACCCGTTTTATCAGCATCTGATCGATGAGGGCTGGGTGATCGGGCGCACGGCATTTCAGGAGAATGGCGTGGACCATGATGCGCATACTAGAGAGCTTTCCGCGCTGAAAAACTGGATCATAAACAACATCGGCGATATTGAACTGCTGATCATGGAAGGGGAATCAACGGCCGGATCTCTGGTTCTTCGGATTGCGGAGCTGCAACCGGATCTTGCCGACGGGGTAATCGCCAAGGGCGCCTTCATCGATCTGGAAGACGAATCGGCCGACTCCTACCTGCTTGCTGAACCTGAAATTCCGGCTGTTCTGATGAGCAATCTCACGGAGCTTGACGGACCCGTGGCGTATGCCGCATCAGCTGAATTTGCAGAAGTGCCCCCCTCCCTTCGCCCTCTGCTGCGACCGGGGCACGTTAACGTAAACTGGACAGAGCGCCGCGACGCGTTGTCGTACCTCTATGCATGGATACGCGAAGGCGTGTACTCCCCTTTCAGCGACGGTACCCGTATTGTTCCGGATCGCGACACCGGCACCGTTTTGCATGAGAATTTCATTGAAAACCGTGTGGTTGACGTCAATCCATTTTTCGGCAACGCTTTCCTTGGTTTTCATCCCGATGAGTTGAAAGAGGCAGGCATTAAGCAGGGAGAAACTTTTGTGCTTGAAATCCACAATCAGCAACGAAACGTTTACTATGGAACAACTTATGGCGATGTGGGTCCGGGAGAGTGGGTGGCGTTCCCGACTGCCGATGACCGAATCCTCGTGGCGCGATATCATCAGAGTGCCATCCAAGCGGCAAATATGAATGTGGGTGACAGGGTTAGGCTGATGAGCGTAGATTAGCAGAGGTTCAAGGTTCAAGGTTCAAGGTTCAAGGTTCAAGGTTCAAGGTTCAAGGTTCAAGGTTCAAGGTTCAAGGTTCAAGGAAATGAACCTGGTTCCTGAGTTGCCTATTGTCAACTGCCAACTGCCAACTGCCAACATTTGCCTTTTCACATTAATATTAAAAACATTCCACGGATCTCATCCCCTTTAATCCCCTTTCAACATGAAAAAGCAAACCATTGCCATCGTCGGTGCCACCGGAATGCTGGGATCGCATGTAACGCGTATTCTTGCATCACAAGGATTCAATATCATAGTTGCGGCCAGAAACATGGATAAAGCTGCAGAGATGTTTCAGAATACGGAAATTGAGATTCGTAAAGCTGACCTAAAGAAACCTGACACACTTCGGGATGCTTTCCGGGGGGCGGATTTACTCTATCTGAATCTGAGCACGGCTCCTTCTGAACGGGGACAGCACTTTAAAACCGAGATCGACGGTCTCGGCAACGCAATAAATGCCGCAATTGACACGAATATTGGCAGAATCGGTTATCTTTCATCCCTCGTAAAAGATTATTCTGATACTACTTGGTGGGTTTTCGATGTAAAAAGGAAGAGTGTGCAACTATTGTTAAACTCTGCACTGCCGGCCACTATATTTTATCCGTCAAATTTTTATGAGAACCTGACTGAACTTCAAATGAAAGGCAATCGCATTATGCTGGCCGGTGATCAGATTACAAAAAGCTGGTGGATCGGTACGGAAGATTACGGCAAGCAGGTGGCAGCTGCATTTCGCCAGCAGCACAATGAAAACCGCGAGTACCCAATACAAGGACCTGAACCTTACAACTTTGAAGAGGCGGCAAAGGAGTTTATTCGACACTATAAACCGGCGTCTCTAAAAATATCTAAAGCTCCGATGTGGCTGTTCAGACTTATAAAACCCTTTTCTAAAGAGGTAGACTTTCAGTACAATATTCTAAATGCTATCAATCACTACGAAGAAACGTTTATCTCTGAAAAAACCTGGAAAGAGCTGGGGAGGCCTCAACAAACCCTGAAAATGTTTGCAGAGAGTTTTTAGACGATCGGCAAAGAGTGATATTCTAAGGCTTTCCGATTTTGCTATCCGCATTTATAGAATTACTATTACAATATGGACAAAAAGCGTACATCCGTTTGTTTCCTTGTAAATCCGCTGGCGGGTAAGTCAAGCTCTGTAAAACACATCGACTGGCTTCAAAAAGAGGCCGGAACCCGCTGGAATACGTTTGAGATTGTAATAACCGGCAAAAGTGAATCGGTTACAGAACTTGCACGGCAAAAAAGTGAGTCTTTTGATATGATTGTAGCCTGCGGAGGCGATGGGACCGTTAATCAGGTTATAAACGGCATTGCCGAAAGTGACGTTATTTTTGGGGTGTTGCCGATTGGAACCGGAAATGACTTTGCAAAATCCCTTCATTTGCCTGACTCGTTATCAGGCTGCCTCGATTTACTCTACGTTGAATCAACCCTGAAGGCGGACCTGATACGGTGTGAAGGTGATGCGAGTTTATGGTGCTGTAACACTCTTGGATTGGGACTTGACGGACTTGCGAATTTTTATTCAAAAAAATTCAAGCGTATTCGGGGATCTGCCGTTTACGTTTTAGGCCTGATTAAAGCTGCTTTTCGATTTCGGGGTGCACGATTAAAAATGACTGTTAATGGAAAAGAATATCAGGGCGATTTTCTAATGGCTACTATCTGCAATGGGAAATGGGAAGGCGGAAAATTTTACCTTGCTCCAAAAGCAAGTATTTTTGACGGAAAACTTGAACTTGTAACAATAAAAAAAATATCCATCCCAACAGTTTTCACCTACGTGCTGGCATTCAAAAATGGTCCGGCAAAGTGGATGAAAAATCTTCACTCACGAACCATTGAAACATTAGAGCTGGAATCGGATAGAGGCCTGGCTGCACATGCCGATGGTGAACTGCTCGGCACGTCAATTAAACACTTGAAGGTATGGATTGAGAAAGAGTGTCTGGAAGTCGTTACGGGTCACTGAAACTCGTAATATTCCTCATACACATATTCCCACAAACCTGCCAAATCGGAGCCTTTGTTATGTGGGTTTTTTGAAGTAGATGATTTCATTGCATCAATGCAAGCACGCTCTCGTGCATGGCGTATTGCCCTTAACTGATGCTTGGTTGGATTTTCAATCATCTCTTCGAACTTTTGTTCATCAGACATAGAAGATAACCTTTATTCACACTTACAAAATGGGGAAAAACTTCAGTATTGCAAATTTGCCCACTTATATCAACATTATTAAGAACATTTTAATTCACTTAAGCAATTGAGCTTCAATCATTTAAAAACTTTAAGAATATCCTCACATAAAACCGGCCCTGAGCTCTCATTATTTGCCGCAGGTATGTGGCGGCTCCATGAATGGAACATGAGCGAATCAGAGCTTCACGGCTTTATTGAAGATTGCCTGCAATCAGGCATTACTACATTCGATCATGCAGATCTTTATGGAGATTACGGAAATGAAGAGATTTTCGGCCGGATCTTGAAATCGAACCCTTCCCTCAGGGATAAAATGGAGATTGTCACCAAATGCGGCATCTGTCTGTCTTCCCCAAACCGTCCCGAATACCGTATTCAGCACTACAACACCACGGCAGAGCATATTCGTGCATCGGCGGAACGATCACTGAAAATGCTTGCCACAGACTATATCGACCTGTTGCTGATCCACCGACCCGACCCGTTGATGGACGCATCCGAAATGGCTGATGCATTTATGAAATTAATGGATGAAGGAAAGGTAAGGCACGTGGGTGTTTCCAATTTCACACAGTCTCAATTTAGCATGCTGCAGAGTAAAATGGATATGCCGCTGGCAACCAACCAGGTAGAATGTTCCCTGCTGCACACCGCACCACTGTTCGATGGCACGTTCGACCAGACCCAGAAGCTTGGGTTCAGCCCGATGGTCTGGTCGCCCCTTGGCGGAGGTGATCTCTTTACAGGCGAATCCGAACAGGCAAAACGGGTACGATGGGTACTTGGTGAACTTTCCGAAAAGTACGAAGCCGGCTACGATCAGCTCGCGCTGGCATGGCTGCTGCAGCTTCCTTGCCGGCCGATACCGGTGCTTGGTACCGGAAGAATTGAAAGAATCATGAACGCAGTTGCCTCGGCAAAAATAGAGCTCGAACGGCAGGACTGGTTCAGCCTTCTAAAAGCATCGCGAGGGCATGATGTAGCCTGAAAAGGGGTATTTCAAAACTTTTGACAAGGCACTCATTTTCCTTACATTTTTCAAATTGTAAAAACTCCCCATTTCCGGTACCAATGTTACCTGCTCCGGGATCTATAGATCAACTTGTACATCACTGTAATACCTGCTCGTTATGGACTTATTTGATAAACTTGAAGGACGCCCAAGTCCCCTTGGAGAATTTACATCCGAAGGCTACGGATACTACACATACCCCAAACTGGAAGGGCCAATAGGTCCCGAAATGAAGTTCAACGGCAAGGATGTGGTGGTTTGGAGCGTGAATGATTATCTCAGTGTGGGCAACCATCCACACATCCGAGAAGTGGACAAAAAAGCAGCCGAGCTGTACGGATTCAGCAACCCGATGGGTGCGCGGCTGATGACCGGCAACTCCAACGAGCATGAAGCCCTGGAGCGAGAGCTGGCCGATTTCATGCACAAACCCGAAGCTCTGCTGCTCAATTACGGGTACCAGGGCATTATGAGCGTAATCCACGCACTGGTTGACCGCAACGATTTTCTGATTTACGATGAACTGAGCCACGCCTGCATTGTTGACGGCAAGCAGCTTGCGATGGCCGAAAAGTCGGTGTTCAAGCACAATGACATTGAAAGCCTCGAAAAGCAGCTGAAGCGCGCCGCCAGTAAAATGAAAAAGAATTCAGGCATTCTTGTTGTAACCGAAGGCGTTTTCGGTATGACCGGCGACCTTGGCAAACTGAAAGAGATCATTGCTCTGAAAGAGAAATATCCGTTCCGCCTGCTGGTGGATGATGCCCACGGCTTCGGAACGCTGGGTCATGACGGGTCGGGAGCCGGCACCGAGCTCGGCTGCCACGATGGCATCGACATCTACTTCGGCACCTTTGCCAAGGCCGTGGCGCTGATTGGAGCCTTTGTTGCCACCGAGCCGCGCGTGATCGAATTTCTGAAAGCCAATGCCCGGAGCCAGATCTTTGCCAAGTCGCTGCCCACCGCCCTGGTGGTATCGGCACGCGAACGGCTGAAGCTGATCCGCGAAAATCCCCAGTGGAGAGACAAGCTCTGGGAAAACACCAAAAAGCTGAGAAAAGGCCTGATCGACCTCGGGTACAACGTTCTCCCATCCGAAAGCCCGGTAACCCCGGTTCTTACCGCCGGAAGCACGGAATTGTGCACAACCATCATGCGCGAAATGCGCGAAAAGCACGGCGTGTTTGTAAGCGGCGTGGCCTATCCGGTTGTACCCCGCGGTGTGGTGCTGATCCGCCTCATCCCGATGGCCGGCCATACCGATGCGCACATCGAAAAAACGCTGAACGCATTTGAGGCTATCAAACCGATAGCTCTGAAGAATGTGGAAGAAAAGATGACGGCGTGAGTTGCTCATTCTCGCCAACTGCGGGTAGCACTATGTAAAGATGACAGTACAAAAGTCCCACTTCAAAGGGGGCAGGGTAACAGAGCGTTCAGCGATGTTGCCCGGGGGATGTCAGGGGCGATTTTGACCTCCTTGCCAACACAACACACCCCTGCTTCTCGCAAATTATGCTGCGCATCTTTGTTCGAATCGGTCCCCTCTCGAGCCTGCCCTCGAAACATCGGGGAGGGGATTTCTAAGTTCTCTCTTCATTCACGATTTGATTGAGGGGAAAGAAAATCCCCTCTGGAGAGGCTGTGTGAAAATTATGAGTCAAGTATTCTGTAAAAAATGTTGTTTTTCTGGGTTTTTCATGGATTAAATTACTGATTATCATTATCTTATGTATGTATATTTTACT
>PWWL01000198.1 GCA_003561515.1 Balneolaceae bacterium | reverse complement strand
TGCCCTCGGGGCATGACGCCCTGCTTCGGAACGGGTAATGTGGATGCGACGGACGCCTTTACAGCCGAACGGTTGCGGGATGCTGCAGGATTGGACCTAATTCTGAGGACCCAGCCGGAACAGGATAAACCACGTCAGAAGCCTCCTTACAAGATGCTACCCGATGGTCGGTTCAGCGTGGAGGATGCCATGGAAGAACTGCGCAGGGTAAAGGTCAACGATGGGTGGCGGGAATCGGAATTCTGGAACCCGTCCGGCGGCAAAATCAATATCGGAAATGAGTACAGTGTGGGCCAAAAAGGCACCGAGGTTGTCCTTGCGCGTATCAGGCTGCCTTCAACAGACAGTCCCATGCGATACGATACAAACGGTACCATTGAAATACAAAATGGCATCCGGGTCCTCAGTTTGAGCACTGATGAATTGTTCTGGTTAATCAAAGTGACAAGAGGTAGCTAGCCATGGCACTAAAATATTTTAATATCGAACGAGTAAAACAGCATATCAGCGTGCTCGATAAATTTGAATTCGGCGGTTCTGTCTTTGTTGATCGCAGGCGAAGCAGAACTCGATGGTTTGACGGGCGTTTTCTAAAAGCCGCGGATCTGAATCGTGAAACCAATTATTTTCTCACACGGCAGTCCGATCTTGCAGTAGCGACAGGTACTGGTGTTGTCGAGGGCCTGACGGTCAGTCAGAATGAATCCACACATATACGTATCACAAAGGGGCACGGGATGACTTTTGACGGTGAAAGGGTTTTTCTGCCCCACGATGTGAGTATCAGACTGAATAATATTTCACTTTCCGATGAGCTGAATGTCAGGATGGGATTAAGCCGCAAACCCGCTCCGCCCGACAGGTCAAGAAGCGGAATTTACGTCCTTGCGTTGCGGCCCCTTGAATTTACAGCGAACCCTACCACTTCTTATCCGGTGGATGTGGATGGGAAACGGGAACTGCGCGACGGCAGCATTGTAGAGGCCACGGCCGTGACTCTTATCCCCTTTTCATACCCCGCAGGAGCCGCCAAATCCAACCAATACCGGAGGGCCCAGGTCGCCCACCGGATATTTGCCGAAAACACCCAACATCAGATACCTGCATCAACGTTACCGCTGGCTATGATGGAAATGAGGCAGGGGCGATTGCTCTGGCTGGACAACTACATGGTTCGCCGGGATATGGGCTCCGTTTACAGCGATGTTCTCGGTTTCGGTTTTATTCCAAGGCCTATACGCAGGTCCCATTTCAAGCAGTATGACAACATGATCGGGGATATTGCGGATGAAAGAAAAGGAGCAGGAGCAGGGTTGCGCTTTTCCGCAACGGAATATTTCCTATCGCTTCCTTCAGCGGGCCGCTTGCCAGCAGCCTGTGTCGATCTGAACACATTTACGCAGTATTATTTCCCTGATTCTATGGATGTTGAAATGTCCCTGATTCCGGAGGATGAAATGGGCCTTCTCATTGAAGAAAGCATGTTGTTGCCGCCTGTGCTGCTTGATGACGAAGATTCCATTCAAACGACTTCCATCATGATTTTTTTGCCTGTCCCGCGGCATATTTTTTACAGCGAAACCCGGGCATTAAAAAAATTACCCGCTCCGATCCGTTTTCCGGTAAAAACATTACGATCAAGATTCAAACCGAAGGATTACCTTAACATGTTTCAATCCAGGCTGCCGGAGTTTCATGAACCTGAAAAGGGGAATGCGGATGCACTTAAAGAGGTCCCCTGGAAAAAATTGCTGGCTGGAACCTCTTTTGTCTGGTATGTGCGTCGCCGCAATGTAAGCTACAAGGATGAAATATCGGGAACCGCTGTCCATGTGATGACCAATGAGCACCGTGATGAGACCGACATGAGAAGATACCAGAGGAGTTTAAAATTATATGACGAATTCACCTATCTAAAAGTCCGAGGGAGTGCGGCGGCCGATCTAGAGATGGTGAGGTTGCTGACCATCCCCAAATTCACCCGATCGGAAATCCTGATGCGAGCAGCATTAAAGGAGTTCGGTGCGACCAATAGGCTGGATGAACGGCATGCGGCCTCAGTCAGCGTGCGTTTTGCAAATCGACTGATCGGAAAAGGCCTTGACCGAATCGAGGATCACATCTTCAGGGGCAGCGATGAAGAAAAAACCGAGCAGAAGAAAAAACTTGCAGAAACATTGCGAATCCCGGAGCTGGATTTTATTGCCAGGGTTCTGACGTTTGAAGAGGCCGAGATTTTTTCCAAAAAATTGCATGCTTTGCTGATCAATCCGGAAAAAAGACCCAGAGACGTCGCTGAGTTCATTCTGAATCAAAAAGAGGAACTGGAAAAATGAGAATAAGGTTCGCAACTCACCCTTTTGAAGGCGAAAGGATCATCCGGACTTCCCCGGAAATCAGCAACGTGATTCATTCGAAGGAATGGACCAGACGGCCGAACCTCTATACGGGAAGAGCGCTTACGGCGAATACGCTCATCAACAGCACAAAGCACCATATTCGGCATTTGCAACTGTTCGGAAGGCATTTATCCCGCGGGGTTATTCACGGCCTGACCATGACACATTATGTCGGATCCTATATCGATTCAGACGGTACGGAACAACCCGGCCGGTTTCTCAAGCTGACGCCGGGATTAGGGCTTACAAGCTGGGGGGACGATGTCACTCTATCGGAAACCACCGATATTTTCCTTAACAATGTATCCGTGATCAACATCGATGATCCGCCTCGGGGAGCAGGGGTCTTTGTACTGCAACCCCTTGAGATTTTCGATGAAATTGTAGATGAACCGGAAAAACAATGCCAATGGGACGAAGAGCGTGATCCCTTTGACGATGAGCAGATCGTGGATGGCTGCCGTCTTGTATTTTTCCCATGGCCCGGGGATATCCTCGGCCCGATTCCTCCCGTGGAAGCCCGTCGATTTCGCAATCAACTGGTGTATCAGATTTTTGAATATGAGCAGGAACATCCGGATATCTTGTTTCCCTGGGAGTATGTAGGCATTCCCCTCGCCTTGACTTACATCACCTTTGATACGGGTGAAATTTGGTTTATTGATCAGCAGGCTGTGGTGCGCCAGGGAGGGGCCCCGCTGACGACAAAACTGATGTTATCCATGAACGGGACTCCTTTTTTATGGGAGTCACGTATTCAGCAATTTATCGGGCACCTCTATGACATCAGTCAAAACGTGGGTACAATACCTTCCGCTCATGAATATTTCGAAGTGCTTCCTCCCGTTGGAATTCTTCCCGGTCAGGCTCTGAATTTTGATGACATGAGCACGAAATTTTTCCCCAGTCAGTTTATCATCGATGCGACCCCCATACCCGAAGAGCAGCTGGAAGTGGCCATGAATGCCTCAGCGGGTCTCAGGCCGTTTGACCTGTATCAGCCTGAAAAAATCAAACTTCTTGTTCCCGTCCCCCAGTCCGTGTATGAACCGGATCTGTTGAAAGAGGAACAACCGGATCCGATTTTCCTGGAAACCTTGCGAAAGATCGTTCGTGAAATCCGCAAAATGGTATCCAATCGCAATTATCTGCGGAACATGGCCAGGCGGGTGATTGGAGCCATGGATGTGGGGAAGATTCCTGAATTTGAGGATGATAAGGATACCATTCCCGATGAAAACATCTTTCCTGTCCTGATTAATCGAGATGAAGAAATCGCCGAGTATGGTGTTGTCGCCACCAATGCCGTGAGCGCTCTTTATCACTGGATCAGAAAGTATGCCCCTGGGGTTTCCGATTCGGTGATCGATCCCCTGCTGCCGACAGAAAGCAAGCCACCGGATTTTCAAAAGGAGTTCAAGGGTCTTGAAAATTTCATTCTTGATTTGAAAAACGATATCAAAAAAACCGAGGACCTGTTGGATTTTGGGTATGTCAGGGCTGAAACCGACATGTACCGGCTGCGCCAATTGCTTCTCGGGAGTGTTAAGTCTTCTCGCCTGGCCACCTCGCCGGCGTTGGGCCAGATGGTCGGAGGACAGACAATCGAACCGACCACCAAGGATGTTGAATCCTATTTTGAAACCGCCTTTACCTCCAGGCCCGGTGACGTTGGATCCGGTTTTGATCTTGCGATGGATCCGGATGGTAAAAGCGAAGAGGAAAAACTATCCTTGGCCTTGAATATCATTAAAAAAATGGAAACCGGGGAAAGGCTTTCCACACGGGAAATGTATGAGGCTACCCAAGGCATAACCAGTGCATTTTCAAAGCGTGTCGGAGGGGATGTCAAAGCGATTACGATGGTGGCACAGCCCGACAGGGTCAGATTTGAAAATGACGATACCTACACATTCCAACCGGAAGCCTTGTCGTCTCTAAAAAAATTCAGGGATTCCGCAGTGATTCCAAAATCCGTGGGAATCATACGCACCAAGCCTCTTGTCGATCGGATTTACGAATCGCCGTCCATGGAAGTAAAAAGCAGTGCCGTCAAAACCAAAACCTCCATTTTTGATTCACTGGCCGGTGTACCTTTCGAAATCGATGAGAAGGTGACGGTTGTCAGCGGCGAAAAAGCGATCCTGGAAATGTCCGAATACGATGCCGTTCTCAAAAAGCTTGATGACGACGCCTGCCGGGAAGCCCTGGAAGGTCGGGCCGGTAAGTCGGGGCAATGGGTGGTTATCTCCACGGCACCTCTCACGGACGCAGAGAAGAGTAAACTGAATGATGAGCAAAAAAACAG
>PWWL01000245.1 GCA_003561515.1 Balneolaceae bacterium | reverse complement strand
TGGGCCAGCAATCTGATTGTTGTAGGACCTCGCTCTGCAAAATTCTTCACCTGGCTCATGGGCCTCATCTTTCACCAGGGCGGCACCATCAGTACGGTACTAACCGGTGCAACAGTACGCCCCGTAGCCGACAAGCACAAGGTGTCGCACGAAGAGCTGTCGTACATGGTTGACAGTACCGCATCGCCCGCGGCCACACTTATCCCCTTTAACGTGTGGCCGATTTATGTGGCCGGACTGGTTGTTGGTACTCTTGCAATTTTTGAAACTTCCGCAGATGGTATAGCCTTTTTCTTTCAGTCTGTTAAGTACAATTTCTATGCTATCTTCGCGATTCTAATCACCCTGCTTTTCGCATGGGAGATTTTGCCATGGGTACCCGGCAAGAAAATGAGAGCGGCCATAGAACGGTCGAGAACCAAAGGCTTGCTCGACAGAAAGGGCGCAACTCCGATGGCCGCAGGCGAACTTACCGACAGCAAGATTCCGAAAAACTACAATCCCGGACTAATCGACTTTTTCGGACCTATTGGTGCTCTTCTTGGGGTGGCGATTATTCCCTATGTTTATACCTTTTTTATTCTCGAATCCGACAGCCCAACGTTGCTCATCGCTGAAGCGTTTGTACTTGCCGTGCTTGCCGGTATCGGTATTGCCATAGCCAAGGGAATGCCGCTGCAGATAGCAATTAACGGATTTATTGACGGCTGTAAAGGTGTTACCATCGGTGCCATCATCCTCGCCCTTGCCGTAACACTTAAAGAAGTGGCCGACGCGGTTGGCACCGCCGATTACGTAGTTATGATGATCGGCGATCTGATCTGGCCGGCATTTCTGCCCGGTGTTTTAATGGTGCTCTGCATGATCATCGCTTTTTCAACCGGAACCTCATGGGGTACGTACGCGGTGGTATTTCCGATCGCCGTACCTCTTGCGTGGGCCGTGGTACCTGACGTGTTTTTCCTGCAACTCTGTTTTGCGGCTGTAATCGGCGGAAGCGTGATGGGTGATCAGTGTTCGCCGATTTCCGATACCACCATCCTGAGTTCATTGGCTACCGGTTGCGACCTTATGGATCACGTTACCACTCAGCTTCCTTTAGCTATACTGGCAGGCGTGCTTGCAATGATCGTTTATGCCTCGCTGGTAGTAGCGTTTGTTTAAAAAAACCGGAATAGCCGTGCAATACGATTTTCTAAAAACCCTTTCAATTGCGATCCTGGCAGTATCAATGTCTGTTCTTTGCCACGCTCCTTCAGTCAATGCTCAAAACAGTTCCTACAACTATATAGAGCCGGGGTATCAGATCACAAACATTTTGGGCAGCTTAGGCAGTTTTGTTGAGATTGAAGCCGGCAGAGAAACATCCGGTGGATTTTCATATGGTGCAACAGTCCATTTTCTGATTTCCGACATTCAAAGAACCTCCGGAACCATGACTGAAAGCATGAGTTCGCTTTGGTATATCGGGCCACGCATTCAGTACAGCTCATCCGTGAACGAAAATCTGTCGGTGTATGGCGGCAGCACATTTGGAATCGGAACCACCAACTATGAAGAAGCTCAACCGGGACTTGTTGTAAGCGGGGGATTTTTGATCGGCATCAGGCCCGAAGCCGGAATCAGGCTGCAGGTTTCGGATCGTATCCGGGTAAATGCCGGAGTGAACATGCTCTATGGAATTATTAGCTCCCGCTCCAATATTGCTGCAGCACCGGCGGCACGGATCGGGCTCAGGCTGGGCAAATAGCAGGGAACAGGGAACAGGGAACAGGGAACAGGGAACAGGGAACAGGGAACAGGGAACAGGGAACAGGGAACAGGGAACAGGGAACAGGGAACAGGGAACAGGGAAAATCTGGTTCAGGAGTTGTCCATTGTCAACTTCCTGATGTCAAATTTTAGGATTTAGGACATTAGAATTTTGGATTTAAAATTGTTTGGCTTTGGAAAATTGAACTATGGGTAAAGAGTTGACCACTGCCATTTTCCACTCATACAATCCCCGCCACTCCTCCTCTGCGTTCGTCGCCGGCACCGGCGTAGCCATTTGGACCGTGACTCACCACGTGCACTCCGCCGAAAAAGAGGGTTTTCTCTTTCCATGTTTTGTGATCGGGATAGTGCCTTGCAAGCTTTTCAACAACACGATTCTCAAAACCGGCCTCGATATTCAGCAGGCCTTCCTCGCAATGAATTCGGGGCGAGCTGACCGCCACTTCAGGATCCAATCCGAATTCGGCCAGGTTCATCAGCACCTGCATCATGGCTGACCGGATGCGGTTCGATCCGCCCGAGCCAAGAGCAGCACGAGTGCCGTCGGGCAGCTTCAGAATTGCGGGAGCCATCATGGAGGTCATGCGCTGCCCGGCCTGCCAGTTGTGAAATCCGCCCGGATTCAGATCCTCCTCACCAAGCATGTTGTTGAGCATCACTCCCGTTCCGGGGATCATCACCCCGCTGCCCTCCCCGTTGCTGCTGGTCAGCGAAGCCAGATTGCCGTGCCTGTCTGCCACACTGATCTGTGTGGTTCCCCGGAAAGAAGCCATCCTGCCGGCAATCTCCCGTTTATAGTCCACAAGCATTCCGGGGTCGAGCAATCTCTCTGCGGGATTATCGTACGGACTGTTTACGAAGGCATCCAGTTTAGCCTTGTGCGTCATATCCTGTATTGAAGCAAGAAGGGCCAGGTGTTGAACCGACCCAAACTGCAGATCCCCTGAATTCATTTCCTCCATTAGCTTCAGCGCAAACGCGATCAATACTCCGCCCGAAGATGGCGGCGGATTGATTGAGACGCGGCTTTTTCGGAAGCCTAACAGCAACGGATTCCGCTTCACCACCCTGTAGCTGTGAAAATCTTCCTCTGTGAGATGCCCACCCAGTTCACTGCACAACTCCACGACTGTTCTTGCGATCTCACCCCTGTAGAACAACTCCTCTCCATCTGCCGCCAGCTCTTCAAGAAACGATGCCAGCTCCGGCAGCTTCAGGATTTCCCCTTCTCGTATCAGCCTGCCCGGCTCACGCCTGCTGCCGAAGATTCGCAGGGTTTCATCGGTTGACCTGTAAATCGGCTCAATAATGTCAAAAATCTGTGACTGAAAGGCGTTTACTGTCATCCCTTTTTTAGCAAGAGCAATGGCATATTCGGCAAGCTTTGTCATCGGCATGGTGCCGAGATCGCGCTGGATGGCAAACAGGCCTTTCACCATGCCCGGAGCGGCCACCGATCCCGCCCCGATATGAAACTCTTGCCGGGCCTCCCCGAAATCGGCCGTGATGGGAGCGAACTGAACACGGGAAACCGGCTGCTTTTGAAGGGGAGTCTGAACAAAAAAATCGTACACCGTCTGCATGCCATCCTCTTTTTCGGCCAGCAGAAACCCGCCGCCGCCCGGTGAGGTGAGTACCGGCTCCGCCACAAACGCAGTGAGCTGGGCCGCCACTACGGCATCAAAGGCGTTCCCGCCCTCGCGCAGTATCAGCTCAGCAGCCGCGGCCGTATCTGGGTGTCCGGCAGCAATGGCACCGATCGGTTTGTGCATGTTGTCGTTTAATGGTTATTAGTTATCCGTTAATTGGAGCATGAGTTCGAGATAAGAATTTGGAAACGAGCAAGAATCTCCCCTCCTTCGTAAGGAGGGGCCGGGGGTGGTTACAGCAATTTGATTGGGGATACATTTTGAGAAATAAGTTAATCTCGTTTCCAACCACCCCTAAATCCCCTCCTTGAAAAGGAGGGGACTTTTCGTTTCCATATTCAAGCATCTGATCTCGAACCCACGTCAATTGTATAAATCTACATTGAACATAGCTACCCCAATTATACGATTAACCATTAAACGAATACACCTTTGACGAGTCTTTCACATTTCCGCTGCTTC
This sequence comes from Balneolaceae bacterium, assembly GCA_003561515.1. Lineage (GTDB taxonomy): Bacteria > Bacteroidota > Rhodothermia > Balneolales > Balneolaceae > Rhodohalobacter. The sequence goes on along the minus strand of PWWL01000245.1, from coordinate 826 downwards.
ATCGTACCGGCCCAGCCTGAAGAGTATTTCCCTTAGATATTTTCTTAGCTGCTCGTTCTCGGGATTGGTGAGGTAGTAAGGCTGCCAACGCTGCACAAGCATGTCGAGATCGCCGGTTTGCCTGTAGGCTGAAATCAAACTCCGATAACCCAGCTCGCTTTCCGGCTGCAGGGATTGATACCGGTGCCACGCCCGGCGCGCCTCCTGCCAGTTCTTCTGATACTCATAAATTCTGGCCTGCAACACATGGGCTTCCGGCTGTTCCGGCATTATTGATATGGATTGTTTAACCAAGGCAAGCGCTTCCTCATATCGCCGGTTCTCAAACTCTTTTTTTGCGGCAAAGTAGATGATTTCTCCCCGCTCGCCGTGTTCCTCTTTTAAAACAAGAAGTACTGAGCCTGCCTCATGATCGCTGCAATGTTTTAATACAAAATCAAAGGCATTGTGTAGCAGTAAACGGGTATCTTCGAGCTGTTCCGGACGGCGGTCAATTTCTCTTTTTGCCTGCGGTGCGGAAGCAAGCTGCTCCATATGGCTGCCCAGTCTGGTTCGTTTTTCAAGTACTTCTTTATACCCGGACTGAACTGCTTTTGCTGATAACCGGCATGCATTAATAGCTTCTGAAGCAGATGCATGATACCGGGCCAGTGAAAAATACACCTTTGCGTAAGGTTCTTCGAGTTCAGTTAGTTTCTCATAAATGGTACGTGCGGCCGCCAGACCCTCTGCATTTTCTTTTGAAACCGCCTGGTTGAGCAGCGCCTCAGGTTTACCGTGTAATCGGTAGAGGTTCTCCCATATACCCGCTGCAGTTTCAAAATCT
>PWWL01000212.1 GCA_003561515.1 Balneolaceae bacterium | reverse complement strand
GCGGTATCGCCATTGCCATTGGCGTTCTGGTGGATGATGCCATCGTGTTTGTGGAGAACGTGTTTCGCCGGATCCGTGAGAACCGCAACCTGCCCAAAGGAGAACAGGAGTCCTTTCTCAGAGTTGTGTCGCGCGCATCTATCCAGATCAAAAATCCGATTGTTCTTGCCAATTTCACCATTGTGGTGGTGTTTCTGCCGCTGCTGTTTCTTACCGGACTTGAAGGCAGCCTGCTGATGCCTCTGGGTGTCGCCTATGTAACCACTATCATCGCCTCACTTCTGGTGGCGCTCACGCTGACACCGGCCATGAGCGCCTGGCTTCTTCGAAAACATAGTGAAGAAGAGGAACGGCCAAGCTGGGTATCCCGCAAGCTGGAAGAACTGTACCAGCCGGTGCTCATCTCCTCTTTTCGATACCGCTACCTCGTGCTCTCCGGTGTTCTTGTGCTGTTTGTGATTTCTCTGCTGCTGATCCCCGGCATCGGGCGGTCTTTCCTGCCCGAATTTAATGAGGGAACGCTGAATGTGGGAATGGCCACCATACCCGGCACCTCGCTTGAAGAGAGCAACGAATTGGGTTTTCGCCTCGAAGAGATGCTTATGGAGCATCCGCTGGTGATTTCCACTGCCCGCCGCGCCGGCCGTGCCGAGATGGATGAGCACACCATGGGTTCGCACGGGCATGAAATTGAAATCCGCCTGGAGCGCGGCAATTACGACATCCACGAATTGATGGATGAGCTGCGCGAAAAGGTTTCCGTTTTACCGGGGATGAACGTTTCGTTCGATCAGCCCATCACGCACCGGATCTACCACATGCTTACAGGCGTGCGCACCAACCTGGCCGTGAAAGTGTACGGACCCGACCGCAACCGCCTGCAGGCCATCAGCCACGACATTGAGCGAATACTCCGTTCGCAGGAAAACATCGAGGACATATTGACCGATGAGCAGCTGGATGTTCCGCAGATCCAGATCCTGCCCGATCGCGAAATGCTGGCCATGCACGGGCTTTCAGTGGGCCGGTTTGGTGAACTGGTTGAAACGGCATTCCGCGGACTCATCATCAACCAGATCTATCTCGATCCAGCCGTGTTCAACCTTGTGGTTCGCTACCCTGAGGAGTATCGCGCCAGCCCCGATGCCATCCGCAGCACGCCGGTTGAAGTTGAGGGCGGACATCACGTGCGAATCGGTGACTTGGCTGAAGTGCGTGTCAGCCTCGCGCCAAACGTGATATCGCGCGAAAACGCAAGCCGGATGATTGTTACCCAAGCCAACATCACCGGCGGCGATCTGAGCGGTACCGTTGACCGCCTTCGTGAAATGGCCCGCGAGGAGATCGACCTGGGCGGCGGCTATGTTCTCGCGTTTGAAGGGCAGTTTGAGCAGGAGCGCCGGGCTACGCAAACCATTCTGCTGGTCAGTATTTTGTCGCTCATTTTGATTTACCTTGCCCTGCATGCGGTTTTCCGGTCATCCGGCCAGGCCATACTGATTCTGCTGAACCTGCCCCTTGCCCTTGTTGGCGGCCTGTTTGTGGTTCGCTTTGGCGGCGGCGTACTCAGTATTGCGGGACTCATCGGGTTTATCACCCTGTTTGGAATCGCCGTGAGAAACGGAATTATCCTCATTGACCAGTACAACGAACTCATCAAAGAAAAAAGCATGGGAGTTCGCAATGCCGTGATAAACGGCTCAGTCAATCGTCTTCAGCCCATTATGATGACGGTAATCACCACCGCTCTCGCCCTGCTGCCGCTGGTGATCACCGGAAATCAGCCCGGAAATGAAATCCAGGGCCCTATGGCATCTGTAATTCTGGGCGGCCTGGTTACCGCTACCCTTTTGAACATGATTGTGGTGCCGCTGTTGTTTGACTGGTATTTTTCCGGGAAAGAATCTTCACATAATTTTGAAAAGTAATCAAATAGTTCTATCGTTGACCCGCTTTAAAGAAAGCACCTAACTCAAGTTAAATTCAAACAAAAATGGACGAACCCGGTGGTAGTTGCCTTTTACTCTCTGCTGAATTCTCAGTGACGGCCGGAATCCCGGTTGCCGGATAAGTTTCTCTTCCTATTTGAAACGCACCGGCCGCCCTTCTCCGGTGCAGACACAGTTAAAAAACCTGACTTAAGATAGTTTCCTCATTTATTCATTTCATTTGTGAATAGGTCAGGAAGCTATATGCATGATTCCGCCATGGAAAGATGTAAACCAATGCAGGCGGTGAGTATTCAGAAGGTGAAATGCAGCTGTTAACAAAATCACATGGTGAATTACATGCAATTCAATAAAATAAACACAAGAAAAATCATCAAAGCTGCTTCTATCCTGTTCATATTTGTACTGGCGCTGTTTTCACAAAAAGCCGATGCCCAGCAAATGTTCGTGGATGATTCAGAAGTAACCACATACCGCTCTTTTCAAATAGAGACCTGGTATGGCTCGCGCGAATCATGGTTTCTGACCGCCATAAGCCCTGTTCGCGGATTGGAGATCGGAACCGGCATCGGTTTTGACACACGTGAAGGCTTAGAACCCACCAACTGGATCTTTGAAGGTAAATATGCAGCCGTAGATCTTGAAGAACGAGATTGGGGTGTAGGAGCTGTAGCCGGCCTTCTTTACGATTTCGACGGGGAGTTTGAAGAACTCTTTGCCTATATCCCTTACAGCCGGATGATACTCAACGAAAGCTCTGTTCTGCATATCAATATTGGTTTTGAAGCTGTGCAGGAAATAGACTGGGAGTACGAAATCATAACCGGTATTCGCGGAGATTTTGGCCTTACCGACAGATTTACACTTCTTGGCGAAGTGGCAGCCGCCAACTTTGCAGACGCATTCTACCAGGGAGGGATCCGCATTTCACTGATCCCTGACCTGCTTGAAATGGACATCACCTATGGTGAAGGATTCAGGCGGCAGGAAACAGCCCCCGGTTTTAATGTGGGAATTGCATTCACGCCAGACCGCCTCTGGTAATCAGAAACCAAGCTTAATTGATTAACTCCAATGGAACTCACAGATTTTTTAGATCCGCGGAGGCGCCTGAATCAGACGATATCCGCGATTCCGAGTTTTCATTTTCGTTTTCTGTAGTTGATGCAGACGGGGAGCCGGTCAGTCCTGCAGGCATTTACATTTTTGACGCCGAAGAAGGCCTCCGGCGCACACCCTCAGCCACTTATGATGACTCCGGAACCTGTGTGATTGAAGGCTATGCAGAAAAAGGCAGGCCTTTCATCTTCCGGATTAACAGTAAAGGCCACCTTCCCCTCTACCTCTTTATCCAATCCACGTTTGAGGATGCCATTTCAGCAGAAGTTCGTCCCGCTGCTATTCTGCCGATGGAAACCATTACCCCAAAAGTGATCGGAAACTTCAATCATTACGACCGGTTCAGTGCCGTTGAGATGGAGCTTCAAAACTACGGGTCCTGGACGGCCAGTCTTGAATCTGAGACTGACACCCTTCGATACCTGATTTCGGGAGTGTTTCCCGGCCTCGCCGTTCACGGCACCAAGGGAAAAAAGGAAGCCTCGCACTTTCACACACACCAGGAGCAGGGTATCGAGTCGGTGATAACACGCGATAACTCCGGACCTTTCACCATTACATTCAATCCGTCGGAGTTTGCAAACCGTGACACCGGCTACTCTGTTAGCTTCAACGAATATACTCCTGCACGCACAGCAGCTGTGGCAAAGGCGTATGCTGCCATGACGGAGCAGGAGAGGAAGCTTGAAATGATTCGGAAAGCGCGAACAGATCCTGATGGCAGCCATTTCGAACCGTTTATCTCACGGCTGCAGACTATCGCCGAAATGTACGATCATGATAATGCCGAAATTGCTGCCAGAATTGCAAAAGCACGTTTCATTGACCTGCTGAATCCCGGTGAAGATTGGGCCGACAGCCTGCTGAATGATGTTCAGCCCGGGTCCGATCTTTGGCTAATGCACGAATCGGTAATCGGCGACCTCTTTTATAACTCAACGCGAATGGAGAGCGTGAGCCAAAATCTGTGGGATATTTACCGCCAGAACCGGTCGGAAACCATACAGGGTGAAGCGCTTTACAACCTGCTCAGCTTCCACTACGAACGGGGTGAAGACGAAGAGTGGTACCAGGCCCATTTCGATCTCGTGCAGAACTACCCCTGGCCACCTGCGCATCAACGACTCATACAGCAGGGGGTATGCCCCGGAATCGGTGGTATTTGTTGGGAGGTACTTTCCGGATCTCTCATTCAGGTCGGCCGACCGCACCACCGAAAACACACCGGCCGAATATGAGGCAAACCTGTCCATTCTCTTTTTCTGGAGCCCGGACGATGAGCAGAGCCTGGATCAGATAACCCGGCTCAAATCCCTTCACAACCGGTTTGCCGGCCGCGGCCTTACCGTAACTGCAATCGCCCTTTACCCGGATGCAGAGCGGATCGAACGGTTTCACAGCCACCACAACCTGCCATGGAAAACTGCCGCCGAAACGCTGCGAAGCCCGGCTGTTCAGGTCATCGGAATCACATCCGTCCCCCACACCATTGTGCTCGACTCAGCAAACCGGGTGCTGGTCAACAACGACGCCTTCCTGAACGACGACCGCATTGAAGAGATGGTAGAGGAGTATTTTCAGAGCAGATGAATCGAAGCAACCTGGTATAGTCTGTCGAAGACAGTCATGCCAGAGTTGCGATGTTTCGGATTCAAAATCCAAAG
>PWWL01000222.1 GCA_003561515.1 Balneolaceae bacterium | reverse complement strand
CCGAATAAATTGGTAGTCACAATCACATCAAACTGTTGCGGCTTTATCACCATCTGCATCGCCATATTATCAACAATCAGATCCTCAAATTCGATGTCCGGATAATTCTTTGATATTTCTTTACCAATCTGTAGAAACAGGCCCGTTGTAAGTTTCAGTATGTTCGCTTTATGAACGAGCGTTACCTTTTTCCGTCCATACTTTTTTGCATACTCAAATGCAGCTGTGATAATTTTTTCACTCGCTTCGCGCGTCACTACAGCAATGCTTTCGGCATGTTTCTCTTCATCGTCTACCCAATGTTCTTTCCCGATATACAGGCCCTGGGTGTTCTCCCTGAACAGAACGATATCAACCCCCCTGAATGGGCTCTCAATGTTTGGAAGTGAGCGCGCCGGACGAATATTACTGTTGAGTTTGAAATGCTGACGCAGTGCCACGTTTACCGACCTGAACCCCGTACCTACAGGTGTTGCCAAAGGGCCCTTCAGCGCTATTCTGTGTTTTTCTATGGCCTCTACTGTGTCATCGGGCAGCGGAGTACCAAGCTCTTCATGTGCCTCTGCACCGGCCTTTTTCTCGATCCAGTTTATGTTTGCGCCGGCGGCATCAAGTATAGTTGTTACGGCTTTTGTGATCTCCTTACCGATTCCGTCTCCGGGAATTAGTACAATATCATGCATTGTGGACTCTTCTAATGGTAGTTTATGGCTTTGTTTCCTCAGTGAAGATATGGAAATAATGTCTGCTTTACAGGCGGCATAAGAGGGTATATGCACAAATATGAAGAGCCGGAAATTCCGGCTCTTGTTTTCAACTATGCGGCAAGATCTATTTACGGAAGTGGATCAGTCACCGATACTCCCGAACTATCCCGAATATTTTTCCTGAAGTCGGATTCCGCAGGCCTTACCGTCATCACAGGCTTTTTCAGAAATTCGATTACCTTTTCGGTCACGGATCCCATAAAAACATGAGCAAAACCGGTGTGGCCGTGGGTAGCCATCACCACAAGGTCGCTGTTTTCTGCTGCGTATGCTTCAATCTCGTAATGCGGCGAAAAACCACTTACAATTTCCGTCCGAATACGAACATCTTTTTCACCATCTTCAGTCTTCATATGCAAAATGCCTTCGAACAGGTTGTGTTTTTTCAAGAACGAAATACCCTGATCCTTCCTTTGCTCAAAATATTTTTGGATACGATCGACCAAAGAATGATAGACTTTATCTTTTTGTATTTCAGCCGGAATGAAATTGGCTGTGTCGGTTAAACCGGTTCTCATTTCTGCTACATACAGCAATGTAATGTCTGAATCGAAAGCAACGGCTAGCGGCACAGCCTCTGCCAGTGCCGTGAATGAAAGGTCGGATCCATCAGTAGGAACCAGGATATCATTGATTTTTCTTCCTATCATGCCTCTATCTACGGTAAGCACGGGAATTCTGCTTGTACGAATGGTATGCCTGGTTACTCCTCCTCTGCGCATTTTTGTTTCATGACCGCCTTTGGCCCCCATTACGATTAAATCATAATCCCTGTTTTCTGTATGGTCAGCGATACTCAGGTGTGGCTTTCTTTCTACTTTGATAAACGTTTCTCCCCTGTTTTCGTCATCAAAGTTCGTCATCGCATTTTTTAATTTGCCGGCTGCATTCTCCAGCAATTTTTCTGAAAGCTCAATATTCATATCCGATGCCATGAACCTCATAAAATGCTGCATACTTGGCACTACATGAATCAGGTCGATTTCCGCACCGAATTTTACCGCAAGTTTATGAGCTATAGCGTACGCTGCTTCCGCACCGTGTGAAAAATCTGTTGGAACAAGAATTCGTTTGATCGTTTTCATTATGCTTACCTCCTATTTTTTAACAGAATGCCATGCGTACATTTCAGTCGTCAAGGGTATAATCAATCAGTTCAATGGCATTTTCATAGGCTTCGTCGGGTGTTTCCCCTTCGGCTACAAGTACTTTTCCATGCTTATTGCTTACTGAGACGCGAACACCATCCCATTTTCTATTGCTTTCTGCCACCGAAAAGCCTCTGTACCCTTGTTTGTGCAGTAAATTTACTCTTTCCTGAAGGCTCGATTCGCGGGTGTTGTCAAATTGATCTGCCATAACTATGCTCCGTTTTTTCAAGGGTTTTATTCAAAAAACGTAAATCTTCACTTTTACAGTATGGTGTCTCAACTGATGGTTTCGTAGGGGATTTACTTAGCCAATTGTGGTTTTTTCATAAATCCCCGTTTCTTATAATTGAAAAAATTGCGCTTCAACAAAGTCAGCCGCTCACTGTTATGCAACAATTCCGAACCCTTTTTCTCATACTTCTGCTAACCGCTGTATTACTTTCATGCGATAACGGGCATCGCAACCACGAGTGGCGGCCACTTTTTAACGGCGAAGATCTATCCGGGTGGATTATACCCGAAGGCGACGGCGGCCATTGGAAAGTTTTGAACGGTGTGATAGACTATGATGCCCGGAGCAAGGCCCCCGGTGATAAGGATCTCTGGACCAAAGATGAATTTGAGGATTTTGTTCTACGGATTGATTGGCGTATTAAGGAAACTCCTTTTGTGAACCCGAACGTACCAATCATCCTGCCCGACGGCACAAATAAGCTGGATGAGAACGGAGAAGTTATCCGCATGTCGGTTCCGGATTCGGATTCAGGCATCTACCTCAGAGGCATGCCAAAGGCACAGGTCAATATCTGGACCTGGCCCGTGGGCTCAGGTGAAGTTTGGGGATACCGAACCGACCCCAATATGCCTGCAGAAGTTGTTGCGGCGGTTACTCCTCGTCTTCATGCCGACAATCACATCGGGGAGTGGAATACGTTTGAAATTACCATGGTGGGCGATCGATTGACCGTGGAGCTGAACGGCCATATCGTAGTAGAGGATGCTCAGCTGCCCGGAGTTAACGAAAGGGGTCCGATAGCTCTGCAGCATCATGGGCATAAAGTAGACGGTGAGTGGGCAAGCTCACCATCTCTTGTTCAGTTCAGAAATATCTACATCAGAGAGCTTTAACGATCAGGCAAAACGATTTCAGAAATTGAAACTGTGAGAAATAACTAATACCATTCGGCCAGAAGCAGGCTTGCAAGTTCCTCACCCAGATGGGTTTCCATAAGATATCGGTACCTGTCACTTTGCACGTAACCACCGTCTGCCTCAAAAAATCGCTCCATCATAGGGGCCCAATCGCTGCCGTGTGGCATAATTACCCCAAACTGTTCGGATGATTCATCACCCGCACCATGTCTTTGCAATGAAGCGCCGGCCTGTGAAGCTCTCCAGTAGTTGTAGATATCCACGTAGGCAAAGTACCTGTTTGTCTCAGCAACTCGGTTGATGATCTCATTGTTGGAATGGGCAAACTCCATCTCAGCTTCCGGCAAATGATTTTCAACAATCGATTCGAGTCGATCCTGGTGCAGTGTGCCTTCGAAGGCCAGCGCCGTCAATCCATCAAATGCTTGCGGGATCTGCTCAAACGAATTGATTTCAGTAACATCGCTGTGTGTAATAAGGGTGGCGATATTAATCATGTATGGCGGACTAAACGCAAGTTCCTCTCTCCTCTCCTCCGTGATAGTTACATTTGCCACTCCAAAAACCCCGCCCGATGCATCCCTCACGGTGCTGTAAAAGGTTGAAAACTGTTCGATCGGCTCGTAGTGAATCGTCAGATTCATGTCAAACTCCACATTTATGAAATCTGCAAAATCACGAACAAGCTCAATTGTTACTCCGGTAAGCCTATCGTTCTCATCAGTATATGAGAATCCATCGCTCGGAACGTAGTAGAGCGTGATAGTGCCGCCGCCCATTTGCTGCACTTCCTCCCAGGTATGGTTTCTTATGGTGTCATCAGGGGGCTGAGAACATCCGGTGAAAATAAGGACAGAGATAACAAGTGCTGAAATTCGAAACATCATAGGATTTGTTTGGCTGTTAACGCAAAAGAGAACCTGCGCTGAGAGGTTACAGATCCGGGAGTACCGGCTGCATTTATGATAACCCAATCGATTCACTTTTGTGAATTTTTTTTATTTGACCCGGAACTGGAGATCTTCTATTTTAGTTTAACATTAAACAATTTTACATCAACTAAAACAAACCGAATCATGAGCACTGAAACATTGACCAAATGGAGCATTGATGCTTCTCATTCCGAAATCACGTTTAAGGTAAAGCACCTTGTCATTTCTACCGTAACCGGAAAGTTTGGATCATTCGACGCCACCATCGAATCCGACAATGAAAATTTTGAAGGTGCCGACATTTATTTCGAGGCTGATATCAACAGTATCGACACAGGAAACGAGGATCGCGACAATCACCTTAAATCAGACGATTTCTTTAATGCCTCCGAACATCCGAAAATGACCTTCAAGTCAACCTCATTCGAAAAAACCGGTGATGGGACCTACAAGCTTGCCGGTGACCTGACTATTCGTGGAAATACCAAGAGCGTTGAACTTGATGCCGAATATGGCGGAACCGTGGTTGACCCTTATGGACAGACAAAGGCCGGTTTTGATGTTACAGGCAAGATCAACCGTAAAGAATTCGGCCTGAAGTGGAGCGCCGTTACCGAGGCAGGCAGTGTAGTTGTGTCTGACGAAGTGAAGCTGAATCTGAACGTACAGTTTGTTAAAAACTGATTTGGAGCACGAATCACGTTGATTACTTGAAGCCGTCCCGGAGTAACGGGGCGGCTTTTTTT